>NZ_JAENSV010000008.1:0-185730 GCF_016613265.1 Pseudomonas sp. MF6751 | reverse complement strand
AGACATGGAAAGCGTTTTATCAAGCACAGAGGGCGCGAGGCTATAGCACCACACAGGCGTTGGTAATACTGGCCCGCAAGCTTGCTCGGGTGGTGTTCGCTCTGCTGAAAGGGCAAAGCGAATATCAACCAAAAGTTGGTTGAGGGTTGCCCCTCAACCATAGAATCTCCCACATTTGATCTTCGTTGTTCCCATTACATGAGGTAACCCAGCATGTCTTACGATTACCAAGGTACTGCCAGTGTCATCACTGCCTCGCGCCATCTTGGAACACCCTCAGATGAACGCCTTAACGAGTCTAAAAATATCCAAATGACCAGCAGTGGCAAGCCGACCATCGCGCGCTTGGACTTTGACACGCCAATGGATTGGCCCGGCAATCCCAACTTTATCACCGTCAATTTACCCGACGGCTCCTCCGTCAGCGGGGTCATCGCCGAGCTGAACCGCCCGGCCGATGGGCCTGGATGGGTCACCTTCACGGTAGACGATTAGGTCTCGTCCACGCCCTGCGCCCAATCATCGAATTGTCGGACAACTTATTTGAATTATTTTTGACGTCAAATATCTGTAGTTCATGAGTATCAAGGAGGCCTCATGAAACACAACGACCTATTCACTATCGAGTACCAGCTGCACGGCGAGCCCAAGTCTTTCATCGTGCGCGCACCGCGCATGGACAATGCCGAGGCTTGGCATTGGGCCAGTTGTGACGCTGGTGTGGCGGTCATCCCCAAATTTGGGCAACACACGTTCAAGCGTGTGTCCAAACCGATGGCGGAGAAATACGGCATTACCCAGGTGCGCTGGAGTGGCGCGGCACAGATTCAATGGGCGGAGGGCGTCAGAGGATGAACAGTCAGACTCTTGGTTACACAACGACAAACAGGCGGGACGACGAAGTCGCGCGAAATGCCGAGATGTTTTTCGAAGCGGATCGATTGGATGCGTTGGCGTACGAGATCATTGAGTCCTACAGCGGCGATGCGCAGACGTGGGCGCGCTTTACCGAGGCAAAGAAACGTGCGGATGCGCAGCGTACGGTGGCCTATCGAGAGTGGATGCGAATTCATCGTTCCAAGCGGAAATAACGTCAGCCAGCATGCATCGACCTGGCACCCCTCGATCCAAATGTGCGAGCTGGCTTGCCTGCGATAGCGGCCTGACAACCAATCAGGATGTCAGGCCGCGTGTATATCCCCTAGCGTTCACGCCCCTGACTCAGGGTCTGTCGAAGGACCTCCAGGGGCAACACCGCCTTGCTTCTGTGCGTGATGTCCGCCTGCCGGAGCCTGCGATTTATCGTTTCGCTTAGCCGCCGGCGGGCGCACCTTGCGCTCAGAAGGATTCGGTTCGTGGTGCTTCGAGGCTTCGCTCATACCGCCCTCCTCAATCACTGATCAAAGTATCGGCTTGCCACCCGTCACGCCGTAGCGTTCGCCGGAGATGTAGCTGCCTTCATCCGACGCCAGCAGCACATAGATCGGCGCCACTTCCACTGGCTGGCCTGGGCGCCCCAGTGGGGTGTTGCCGCCAAAGTTTTTCACCATGTCCGGCGTCATCGTCGAGACGATCAATGGCGTCCAGATAGGCCCGGGTGCCACGCTGTTGACGCGAATCCCCCGCTCGCCGAGCATCTGCGCCAGGCCGGCGGTAAAGTTGGCAATCGCGCCTTTGGTGGCCGCATAGGGCAACAGGCTGGGGTTGGGCATATCGGAGTTAACCGAGCTGGTGTTGATGATCGAACTGCCCTCGGCCATATGAGGCAGCGCGGCCTTGCAGATGCGAAACATCGCGGTGATGTTGACGTTGAAGGTTTTCACCCAGTCCTCGTCGGGGATGTCTTCCAGCGATTGGTAGGTCATCTGGAACGCTGCGTTGTTGACCAACACATCGATGCGGCCGAACTTCTCCACGGTGTCGTTGACGATGGCCGTGCACTGCGCCGCATTGCCCAGGTCGCCGGGCAATAACAAGCATTGACGACCTGCCGCCTCGACCCAGCGTGCGGTCTCCTTGGCGTCTTCATGTTCATCCAGGTACGACACTGCCACGTCCGCGCCTTCACGTGCGAAGGCAATGGCCACGGCCCGTCCGATGCCGCTGTCGGCACCGGTGACCAAGGCGATTTTATTGGCGAGCCGGCCCGAGCCTTGGTACGACTGCTCACCGCAATCGGGCATCGGGTCCATCTTGCGCTGCTCACCGGGTACGGGCTGTTGCTGGGCGTTGAAGGGTGGTTTTGGATAGCTGTTCATCAGAACGTCTCCTGGGTGGGTTTCTCTTTGCGAGGGTTCGCCAGGAAGCGAAGTTCAGACGGATTTTCAGAAAATCGGATAACCGTGCAACCGCGGTGGCCACTCGTCAGTTTGATTAAACCTTCCGACGGTTGCGCGTCTCAACCGGGTCGTAGTGGTGTATCGAATGACCGGGTGGCCTCAAGGCATTTTTTGTTGGCAGCAGGTTTTCAGCTATATTTCACTGTCGGTTCAGCCCTCGCCCTCGTTGTTCAAGTTCTTCCCTCTACACCCCGTCTTTTTGTGCGCCGTTAACCAAGGTTGGTATTTATGAAGTCTGCCCCCCCGCGGTCCCCCAACGTACCGCAACGCAAAGATCTGACCCCCAGCAACTTGAATTTCCCGGTGGTGGGTATCGGTGCGTCGGCGGGCGGGCTGCAAGCCGTGAAAGCGTTTTTCGAGCACACGCCTAAAGACTGCGGCATGGCCTTCGTAGTGGTCCTTCATCTTTCGCCCGACCATCAAAGCGTGGCAGACAAGATCATCCAGGAAACGACCCGCATGCCGGTGTCGCAGGTCAATGACGCCACGCCCATCGAAAAGAATCACGTGTACGTCATCTCGCCAGCACAGCTCTTGAAGATGAATGATGGCTACCTCGCGGTCTCACCTTCCGTGCGCGAAGGTGGACCGCACATTGCCATCGACCTGTTTTTTCGCGACCTGGCAGACACCCATAAAGAACGCGCGTTTTGCCTGATCCTGTCCGGTACCGGCTCAGATGGCGCGGTGGGGCTGTCGCGCATCAAAGAGCAAGGCGGCATCACCCTGGTACAAGCACCGGAAGACGCCGAGTACGATGGCATGCCGCTGGCGGCCATCGAAACCCAGATGGTCGATCTGGTGCTGCCTGTGGTGGAAATGCCGCAGAAGCTGCTGGAACTGTGGCGCAATGCCCAGTCGATTGTGCTGCCCACCGCCAACGACCCTGAGATCAAGACCACCCCACCCAGCACCGAACGCGATGCCGCCGTGGCCGAGCAGCTGTTGCTGGATATTCTGATCCAGTTGCGCGCCAGTACCGGGCATGACTTCAAGCATTACAAGCGCGCCACGGTGTTACGTCGTATCGAGCGGCGCTTGCAGGTCACGGCCCAACCCGACCTCGCCACCTATTACAACTTCCTCCAGGCCAACCCGGACGAAACCAAGGCGTTGCTGGGCGACATGCTGATTGGCGTGACCAACTTCTTTCGCGACCGCGAGGCCTTCGAAGCGCTTGAGCGAGACGTGATCCCCAACCTGGTGAAGTCACTGGAAGACAGCGTGCCGCACCGTGAGGAAGTGCGTATCTGGTCGGCAGGATGCTCCACCGGCGAAGAGGCCTACAGCCTGGCGATGCTGGTGGCCGAGCAACTGGCGCTGGACGCCAGCGGTGCAAAGATGCAGGTGTTTGCCACTGATATTGATGAGCGGGCCATTACCCATGGCCGCAATGGTGTGTACCCCGAAGCGATCATCACCGACGTACCGCCTCAACGGTTGCGCCAGTACTTTGCCAAGGAGAAGAACCAGCACTACCGGGTGCGCAAGGAAATTCGCGAAAAGGTACTGTTCGCCAAACACAGCCTGCTGGCCGACCCACCGTTCTCGCAGATCGACCTGATCGTGTGCCGCAACCTGTTGATCTACCTGGATCGCGAAGTGCAACGCGACATCCTGCAAATGTTCCATTTCGCGTTGCGTCCCGGTGGCTACCTGTTCCTCGGTTCCTCGGAGTCGGCCGACGGCTGCCTGGACCTGTTCGTACCGGTGGACAAGCGCAACCGCATTTTCAGGGTGCGTGCCGGCTCGTCCGCCGCGCGCCGCGCCCCGACGATGCCGCGAGGCGGCTATCTGCGCCCGAGCGCCACAACGCTGGCGATTGAAACCAAGGCGCCCAGCAAGGTCTCATTCGCGGACATCCATTTGCGCGCCCTGGAAAAAGCCGCGCCGCCGAGCGTTATCGTGAATATGCAGGCCGATATCCTGCACATGAGCGAAGGCGCAGGTCGATTCCTGCGCTACGTGGCCGGCGAGGTGACGCACAACCTGCTGACGCTGGTGCATCCCGATTTACGCCTCGATATCCGCACCACCTTGTTTCAGGTCCAGCAATCAAATAGCCCGGTGTCTTCGCGCAAGATCCGCATCCAACGCGAGCAAGGCCCCTTCCTGGTGGACATCAGCGCCCGCCCCTACCGCGATGAAGCGACCGAAAACGACTACGTGCTGGTGATCTTCCAGGAAACCGCCGTCGACCCGTTGCTGCCCGACATCGACACCGTCAGCCAGGCCGAAAACGCGATCATGAGCAACCTGGAGCGCGAGCTGCAACGCACCAAGCTGCACCTGCAGGACACCATCGAACAGGCGGAAGTCTCCAGCGAGGAACTCAAGGCCTCTAACGAAGAAATGCAGGCCGTCAACGAAGAACTGCGCTCGGCCACCGAGGAGTTGGAAACCAGCAAGGAAGAGTTGCAGTCGATCAACGAAGAATTGCTGACCGTCAATTTCGAGCTCAAGACCAAGGTGGAAGAGACGGACAAGGTCAACGACTACCTGACCAACCTGATCGCGTCCACCGACATCGCCACGGTCTTCGTCGACCGCAACATGCGCATTCGCTGGTTCACGCCACGGGCCACGGATATTTTCAGTATGTTGCCGGTAGACACCGGGCGCTCGTTGCTGGACATCACCCACCGCCTCAATTATCCGCAAATGACCGAAGACGCCGCCAACGTGTTTGAGTCGTTGAGCATGATCGAGCGGGAAATCAGCAGCAACCACGACCGCTGGTACATCGCGCGGTTGCTGCCTTACCGCTCCAGTGAAGATCACATTGATGGCACCGTGCTGACCTTCATTGATATCACCAAGCGGCGCCAGGCCGAAGAGGAACTGCGCCTGGGTGAGGAGCGCATGCGCCTGGTTGCCGAGAGCACCCATGACTTTGCCATCATCATCCTCGATGACCATGGCGCCATCACCGACTGGAACACCGGTGCCGAATTGATCTTTGGCTACACCAAGGACGAGGTGCTGGGTGCTTATTACGACCTGATTTTCTCCCCGGAAGACCGCTCCGCTGGCGTGCCGGAGTGCGAACTGCGCACCGCCCGCGAACATGGGCGTGGCGAAGATGAACGCTGGCATGTGCGCAAGGACGGCAGCCGCTTCTATTGCAGTGGCGAGGTCACGCAGCTCAAGAGCGATAGCTTGCGCGGCTACGTCAAGATTGCCCGCGACCTTACCGGCCACAAACGGACCCAGGACGAACAGAATCAGCGCCTGAAGGAAACCCAGACCAACAGCCATCTCAAGGATGAGTTCTTCGCGGTGATGTCCCACGAACTCAAGCATCCGTTGAACCTGATCCAGCTGAACGCCGAACTGTTGCGGCGCTTGCCCGCCACCAAGGTTGCGGGCCCGGCCATCAAGGCGGTCAATACCATCTGCGAGGCGGTGTCCAGCCAGGCGCGGATCATTGACGACCTGCTGGATGTCGCACGGGTTCGCACGGGCAAACTGAAGCTGAAAAAGCAACCGATCGACCTGATTCGCACCCTCAAGGACATTCACAGCGTGGTGCTTGCCGACGGCCACCGTCGCCAGGTCAGCCTTCAGACACCTTCGGTGCCGGGCCGTTTGATCGTTGACGTGGACCCCACGCGTATCGAGCAAGTGATCTGGAACCTGGTCAACAATGCCCTGAAATTCACTCCCGAGGACGGCCAGGTGCAATTGGTGGTCAGCCGCTCGGACGGGCGTGCGCAACTGGACGTCATCGATAGCGGCGCGGGCCTGGCCCAAGACAGCCTGGAAGAAATCTTCGACCTGTTCGGGCAAGCGGAAAACCAGCACCAGACCCACCAACGCGAAGGTCTGGGAATTGGTTTGTCGTTGGTGCGGCAATTGGTGGAGGCCCACGGCGGTTCGGTGAGCGTGCATTCGCGAGGGCTGGGCTTTGGTTGCACCTTTTCGATCTGGCTGCCGCTATGCGAACAGCAGGATCATCTGCTGGATAGCGGCGCTACCCAGAACGAAGATCAGCGCCTCAATGGCCTCAAGGTTTTATTGGTCGATGATTCAGCCGAAGTCCTTGAGGTGCTGAACATGCTGCTGGAAATGGAAGGCGCCCAAGTGAGCGCCTTCAACGACCCTTTAAGCGCACTTGAAACAGCCCGGGATGCCCAGTACGACGTGATTATTTCGGACATCGGCATGCCTAAAATGAATGGCCATGAGCTGATGCAGAAGCTGCGCAAATTAGGCCACCTTCGACAGGCTCCGGCTATTGCATTAACCGGCTACGGCGCTGGCAATGACCAGAAAAAGGCCACTGAATCAGGCTTTAATGCGCATGTCAGCAAACCCGTGGGCCATGACTCGTTGATCTCCTTGATCGAAAAACTGTGCCGCTCACGCCGTTAGGGTTGGGGTTGACGGTCAAGGGTAGATGAACTGAGAAAAGCGCACGGACGCCCCTGTTGGTCGCGACACCTGGGTATCCACACTGCCCACCGTGTCGCTGCGCAAGGTCAGGTACAGCACTGCCTGGCCGGCGCTGTCGCTCAGCATCCAGACGCTTACACCCTCCCCGGCCGCCCTGGCCTTGAGCGGCTGCGGCTGGAGCATCTCGATATTGAAACCGCGCAGCAGCTCACCGCTCAACTCGACCTCCAGGGGTTCTTGGGCCTTGCCTTGCACATGAATCACCAGCCCATCGGAGGCGCCATTGCGCAAAAAGCGTTGGTACTCCACGCGCAACTGCCCATCGGCACTGCGCACCTCGCGGGTACTCAGCGGCCCGCTGGAAAACAGGCCCGCCAGGCTCAAACCCATCAGCACCAGCAGCGCGTACCAACCCACCCTTTCAAAGCGCCAGACCTTGCGCTGCAAGGCCATATCTTCCGGTACCGGATAGTTGCGGCTCTGTAAGTCGTCGGGGTCTGGGTTGTTCATAGCGCGGCCCGGACTCAGCCTTTGCTGTGCTCGGGAGAAGACGGCCCTTTGGTGACACCCCGTGGGCCGGCAATCGCCCATATCGCGGCGCCCAGGAACGGCAGTACCACGACGACCGCACTCCAGCCTGCCTTGCTGGCCGAGGCGTTATCGCTGCGCCAGATGCTGTTGATGATCCACGCGTCGAGCAGTACGAGGATCACTGCCAGGCCTATCCAGAAGTAAGTGGTTTGCATGATGCACCTCCAGGTTATGTAACTTTTGGTGCGCAGGCGCAGGCAGGGTTCATTATTTTTGGGCTTTCTGCCTGGCGCTTGGTTTGCCGCCATCATGCGGGCAACTTCGCCGATCCATTCAGGAACGAACCTCTTTAAACGAGACAAGCTGAAACGTATCAGCTTTGGCAAAAGCACGAAATATGCACGAATGCATTTTTAACCTTGACCCATCGAGGCGAGTCCTCTAAATTCAAATAACTGTATATGAATACAGTATCTTGAAACCCTTCATGGACGAGGCTTACTATGAAAAGCACCCCTTCGAAATTTGGCAAAACACCCCATCAACCCAGCCTGTGGACCCGCGCCGATGCGCTCAAAGTCCATGCGGACGACCCCACCACCACCCAGCCGCTGGTCAGTGCGAACTTCCCGGTATTGAGTGACGAGGTTTTTATCTGGGACACCATGCCGCTGCGTGATATCGACGGCAACATCACCTCCGTTGACGGCTGGTCGGTGATCTTCACCCTCACTGCGGATCGCCACCCAAACGACCCGCAATACCTCGATCAGAATGGCAACTACGACGTTATCCGCGACTGGAGCGATCGCCATGGCCGGGCAAAGATGTACTACTGGTTCTCCCGCACCGGCAAAGACTGGAAACTCGGCGGCCGAGTAATGGCTGAAGGGGTTTCGCCCACCGTGCGCGAATGGGCTGGCACACCGATCCTGCTGAACGAACAAGGCGAAGTGGACCTGTACTACACCGCCGTCACGCCCGGCGCGACCATCGTCAAGGTGCGTGGCCGCGTGGTGACCACCGAGCATGGCGTCAGCCTGGTGGGCTTCGAGAAGGTCAAGCCGCTGTTCGAGGCGGACGGCAAGATGTACCAGACCGAAGCGCAAAACGCCTTCTGGGGCTTTCGCGATCCATGGCCATTCCGCGACCCGAAAGACGGCAAGCTGTACATGCTGTTCGAAGGCAACGTGGCCGGCGAGCGCGGTTCGCACAAGGTCGGTAAAGCCGAAGTCGGCGACGTGCCGCCAGGCTATGAAGACGTCGGCAACTCGCGCTTTCAGACCGCCTGCGTCGGGATCGCCGTGGCCCGCGACGAAGACGGCGACGACTGGGAAATGCTGCCACCGCTGCTGACCGCGGTCGGCGTCAACGACCAGACCGAACGCCCGCACTTCGTGTTCCAGGACGGCAAGTACTACCTGTTCACCATCAGCCACACCTTCACCTACGCCGACGGTGTAACCGGCCCGGACGGCGTGTACGGCTTCGTCGCCGATTCGCTGTTCGGCCCGTATGTGCCGTTGAACGGCTCTGGCCTGGTACTGGGCAACCCGTCCTCCCAACCGTTCCAGACCTACTCGCACTGCGTCATGCCCAACGGCCTGGTGACCTCCTTCATCGACAGCGTACCGACCGACGACACCGGCACGCAGATCCGTATCGGCGGCACCGAGGCACCGACGGTGGGCATCAAGATCAAAGGGCAGCAAACGTTCGTGGTCGCCGAGTATGACTACGGCTACATCCCGCCGATGCTCGACGTTACGCTCAAGTAAACGGAGGCTGTAAGGCAACGGGTTTGAATTCGATGACAAACCCGTAGTGGATAGCATCGAGATATCCCGTCTGATGCAACTTACCCCACCTCACTGGCTACAAGGATGTAGCCAGTGAGGTGGGGTGTGCGCCGCACCTGTGGCGAGGGAGCTTGCTCCCGTAGCGGTTCGACAGCAGACTCTGATCTCACTGACACGCCGCGATCCAAATGTTGGGAGTACAGGTAGATACGCCTAGGCTGACAGGCCGTCACGGGAGCAAGCTCCCTCGCCACAGGTTCAGCGTCACATCACCGTTGCTTGGAGATTCAGGAAATATAAATCCCCGCCCCATTCAACTGGGTCATATTCACGCCAACCAACGTCACAGAATTGTCCCCGAAGGACAGCAGCGCGTTGTCCTCGAACATCGAGACATGGGAGCGATAATCGTATTGCTGTCCCAAGTCAGGAATACCCATGAACACCAGCTTATCGCTGGCCTGGTACCCCTCGACCCGGTCATTACCAAAGAGGCCGTTGAACAGGAAGGTATTGCTGCCACCGCCCGACACCATCAGGTCATTGCCCGCCCCGCCAACGGCGTGACCCACAATAAGCCAGGTCAGCGCCTGGCGGGTGATGTGTCCACGGCCTTTGCGCTGCTGCTCAAGGCCACCCAGGACGTGCGTCCGCAAGCCGCCACCAGCATCGTATTGACCTGCACGATTTCCATCACCAGCCATTGGCTGAGCAAACGCCTGCCGGACATCACCTCTTGTGTCGGCGGCGCAGTTGCGCGGAGGATCGACCCGAGTTCCGAAGTGCGCAACCTCGACCATGGCGATGCTGATCTGGCGATTCGCTACAGCCCTCGCAAGCATGCACTGAGCCATTCGGCGCTGTTGCAGCACTTCATCAACGGTTTGCTGCGCGCCGCAGGGCAGCCGCCGGCATCATCCGTCAGGTGTTTTTTTTCAGTTGCGCGAGGTAACGCTCCACTTCCCCCGATAACCAATGGGAGAACTCGCGTTGTTTATCTTCCGAACTTTCCCTGGGTGGCCACACCAGCCAATAGGGGTACGCGTACGGTGCACTGACGTCACACAGCTGGATCAGTTCGCCCCGCTCGATAGCGTCATGCACCAGGCTGCGCCGCTCCAGCGCGATGCCTTGCCCCAGGCGAACGGCTTCCAGCACCAGGTTGGAGTCATTGCTGCATAAACCCTTGCGCTCGCTGCCCATCTCGACACCTGCAGCCTCGCACCAGGGCAACCAGGACTCAGTGTTGTAGATGATGGTGCTGTCGACCACCTCCTGCGGTGTCTGCGGCAGGCGCCCGCCATTGAAATGAGGGGCGGCAACCACAACGACTTCATCATGAAACAACAGCTTTTGCTCGACGCCCTCCCAATCCCCCTTGCCCATGCGGATGCCGATATCCACTGACTCCTGATGCAGATTGGAGATGGTCAAGCTGGCTTGCAGACGAATGCCGATATCAGGGTAAAGCTGCTGAAAACCCGGTAGTCGCGGTAACAGCCAGGACCGGCCGAACGACGGCAGAACCGCTACCACCAACTCCCCCATCTTGGGCTGTGCCTGGATCAATCGGGTGGCCTCGGCGATGTCGCCCAGCGCTTTGCGGATCTGCAACGCATACAGGCGCCCATCCTCGCTGACTCGCAAGCCGCGCCCTTCGCGCACGAATAGCGTCAACCCCACAATTTCCTCCAGCACCTTGATCTGCTGGCTGATAGCAGAATGCGTGACGTGCAACTCCTTGGCAGCCAGGGTGACGCTCCCCAATCTGGAAGTGGCTTCGAAACTGCGCAGGCAGGTCAATGGAGGAAATGCACTCATGTAAGCTCAGCTAACCTGTTCTGGTAAAAATTATCGATATTTTGAGGGCTATACCAACGTTAAAGTAACCTCAAATTAACAATTCCTGCCAGCCACGGGCGTCTTTCCGTTCCACCGTCACCTCGAGAACAGCGGAGCGTCTTCGATGAAAACCACCCTCATGGAACCAAGCCTCCGGACCACCCGCCTCAACCAGGCCCCGCAGGTATTACTGACGAAAATGGACCAGGGGCGCCATGCCCTGAAATGGCTGGTGACCAAGGATCAACTACTCTCCTTCTGGCTGGAGCAGCAGGCCTATGTGATCGCGCTGAAGGGCCGCCATTGGATGACGTCCCAAGGCATTGATGTCTGCCTGGAACAAGGGACTTTCACCTGCCTTGCGCCGGGCCTGATCCTGCTGGAAGGCGAAGGGGAAATTGCGCTGTACCTGGCCGACTACGAGGCCACCCCCCGCGCCTGGGGGTTGCTGCTCAACCTGTACAAGTACCTCAAGCATCCCCACTGCACGTTGAAAATTACCCTGACGTAAATGGAGGTTTCATGAAACTGGTCGGCATGCTGGACTCGCCTTACGTGCGCCGCGTAGCAATTTCCCTGGATCTTTACGGCGTCGACTTTGAGCATCAGCCACTTTCGGTATTCAGCACCTACGAACAATTTGCCAGCATCAACCCGGTGGTAAAAGCGCCCAGCCTGGTGCTGGACGATTCAACCGTACTGATGGACTCAAGCCTGATTCTCGATTACTTCGAAGCGTCGGCCCCGATTGATAGAAAGCTGTTGCCACAACAAGCCAGCGCGCGCGCCCAAGACCTGCAGTTGATTGGCCTCGCCCTTGCTGCCTGTGAGAAAACCGTACAGATCGTGTACGAACATAACCTGCGCCCCGCAGAAAAACTCCACGAGCCCTGGCTCGACCGAGTAACCGGCCAGTTGCTGGCCGCCTACTCAGCCTTGGAAAAACGCCTGGCCCATGCGCCGGATGACGGCTTGACCCAAGGTGCCATCAGCGCAGCAGTGGCCTGGTCGTTCAGCCAGTTCACAGTGGCCTCAGTGGTTAACGCCGAGGCCTTCCCGCACCTGCAGCGCCATGCTGGGAGGCTCGAGGAACACCCGGCCTTCAAGCGATACCCCATCGCATAAGCCCCCTGCAACGTACCGCGAGCCGGCACCTGCAGGCTCTTTGCGCTGCGCTTACATGAACGGCCTCTATGTACACCGTCTTTTCCTCACCCACCGCCAATGGCTATAAAATCCTGCTGATGCTGGGAGCCCTGGCGGTCAGTTATGACATTTGCCACATCCATCTCGCCGGCGATGAACAACACCTTCCCGCGTATCTGCAGGTGAAGCCGCACGCCAAAATCTCGGTGCTGCTGGACAACGACAACCAGCAAGTGGTGGTGGAGTCTGCCGCGGTGCTTCTATACCTGGCGGAGAAACACGTACGTTTTGGCGGCACATCGCCCGTCCAACGCTGGCAAGTGATGCAGTGGCTGATCTGGCAAGTCAGCACATTGATCGCAAAGCCCCGCGCCGCAATCGGTAGCAGCGTCGCAGAGCCCGATAACCGCTTGGGTTGTAGCCGATTTCCGTCAGCCCCAGCACGGCCCACCGTAGCTTGCGTCTCGATTTCCTCCAGGTGATTGTTGAGCTCTTTACGCGCTTCTAGACTCCGCCGCCGTGGGGCAAGTCCCTTTCCCCTCATGATTCCCACAGGCGGCACGGCGCAGATTTTTTTGCCGCCGCCACTCGCAAGGAGAATTTCCTGGGCGGCGCTGAACTGAACTCAAAGCCACGACAGCCAAGGGCCGTGTGGTCAACTGCTCGACGGTCAATAACCCGAATTACTGCATCCTTTCCATCACCATGGATCAGGACAGGAAGGTTGTCGGATTTGAGGCCGATGCAGGCGAACCGCTGCTGCCCAGTGGTTGCCAGTCAGTCAAATTTGGGCCGCCTTAGCCCTCTAGGTTGATGCTGGCGAACAAAAAGCGAAGCCTACCAACGTCATTTTCACCAATAAAGGATCGTTTTCGACAATGAAACCCGTCATCGTCGCCATCGCCCTACCGCTCTTTGCAGGCTGCGTCACGCCGAAATATTGGGAAGCTACCGGCGGCAACCCGTCCGATGGGCTGGTCCAACTCTCCTACGTACATACGCCATTCGAGCTCGGCCAAATCCGGGAATCCCAAGGTTTGGCGATCGCCACGGGGCGCTGCCAGTTTTGGGACTACGCACGCGCAGAACGCGAAGGTGCGGAGAAATCCGTGTGCCGAACGAGGGGGCAATTTCATTGCCTGGAAACCACCGTGACTCAGGATTATCGGTGCCAAATGTGACATCCACCCAAAGCGCAACGAGGCGGTTTGAAAAACCGAATCAAAGGTGCAATGCGGGCGTGGACTCGCGAACGCCATGGACAGAAGGGACCCGGACACGCAGCGCAATCAGAAACGCAGCCAGCAGCATCAGCATCGCTGCCGCTATGAATACGCCCGCGCTGCCACCGAGGCTGAACACTGCTCCGCCAGCGGCGGCGCCCGTGGCGATGGCGGACTGCACAGATGCCACCACCATGCCCCCGGCGCTTTCCGCCTGATCAGGTACCGCGCTGGCGACCCAGTTCGACCACGCCACCGGCACACCGCCGAAGGCCAAGCCCCATATTGCCAGCAGTACTGCCTGCACCGGCAACGAGGGTGGCAACAGCACCAACGCCAGTGCTGCAACCCCGACCAGCGCAGGCATTAACACCAGAGTGGCCAGCGGGTGGTGCTCCAGCAGCCTGCCAGCCAACAGCGTGCCGAAGAAGTTCGCCACACCGAACCCCAGCAACATCAGCGACAGCCCTTGCGGGCCGATGCCGGTAGTGCCTTCCAGGAATGGCCGAACATAGGTGAACATCGCAAAGTGACCGCTATGCACCAGCACACAACCGAACATCCCCATGGCGATGCCCGGGCGCTGCAACACCTCGAAAACGGTGCGCAGACGTGCCGGCCGGCGCGGCGCGAGGCGCGGTAAAGTCAATGACTGAAAAGCCAGGGTCACCATGCCTACCGCCGCTGCTGCAAAGAACGCACTGCGCCAGCCGTATAGCCCACCCAGATAGCTGCCCAGCGGCACGGCAACAACCGTCCCGATAGCAATCCCGCTGAAAATGATCGAAAGCGCCCGAGGCAACAAAGCACTCGGCACCAAGCGCATCGCCACGGCCGCAGCCATGCTCCAGAACCCGCCTAGGGCGATCCCCAGCAAGATGCGCATCAACAACAGCACCGCGAAGCTGGAGGAAACGGCGACCAGAAGATTGGAGGCAACCATCAGCGTTGAAAACCCCAGCAACACCCAACGTCGGTCGATACCGCGGGTCAGGCCTGGCACCAACAAACCGGCAAACAACGCTACCACTGCTGTCACCGTTACCGCCTGGCCAGCCAGTGCTTCGGACACTCCCAGATCAGTCGCCATCAGTGTTAACAAACTGGCCGGAAGGTACTCAGCGGTCAGTAATCCGAACACCCCCATTGCCAGCGAGAAGACCGCCATCCACGCGGGGGCCGCAGGCTCTGCCTCCGAGAAGGCGCCGGGATGGCGGTTGGATACGGCATTGCATATACAGTCAGTCATTGCATGGATCTCCAGTCTTCATTTCAAGCCGCAGTCTAGGCGCCGGAAATTGGATGATCTATGATCAAAAACCTCTACTTTTTGACCAAAACACCTGAATAATGTCTGCAGATCAGTTTGCTCTTTCCTCGGATCTCATCAACGAACTGTTGCGCGGTATGCGCCTGCGTGGCGTCGAATACCGGCGTATACAAACGAGTCCGACGTTCGGTTTGGGCTTCGCTGAAAAACCTGGGCATGCCTGGTTCCATTTCATGGCGGTCGGCAATGCGGTACTGCGAATGGAGGACGGCACCACCTACGCGCTGTCTGCCGGCAACGCCGTGTTCATCTCCCATGGCGCCGCCCATCAACTGTCTTCCCATGCGGACGCACCTGTTCAGGACATCGACGGTCTAGACAGCGTCCCCCTCGGTGACACCGTGAGCGCGGTGCACACCGCAACCGATGCCAGCCCAACGCCGAGCACTATTTTGTTCAGTGGTTGCATGGAGTTTGAACTGGGCAGTATCCATGGCCTTGGCAAACTGATGCCGGGCCTGATGTTGATTGATGCCGGCGGCCAGCGCTACCCTGGACTGGTGCCTATCCTGACCACCATGGAACGCGAGGTCAGCGCCGCACGTGTGGGCTTCGCCGGTATCCTCGCGCGGTTGGCCGACGTGGTGGCCGCCATGGTCGTTCGCGGCTGGGTGGAGTGCGCTTGCGGTAATGCCTCTGGCCTGGTCGCCGCCTTGCGCGATCCACGCTTGGCCGGTGCGCTGCTAGCGCTCCATCAACAACCGGGCCGCGACTGGACCGTTGCCCAGTTGGCAGAGCAATGCAATACCTCACGCTCAGCCTTCGCGGATCGCTTCCAGGTGACGATTGGCATGACGCCGCTGCGCTATGTCACTGAACTGCGAATGCGGCTCGCAAGCCAGTGGCTGACCCTCGAAAGGCTGCCGATCGAAGAGGTAGCACAGCGATTGGGCTATACATCCCAGGCCGCTTTCAGCCGCGCATTCAAACGCATTACGGGCAAGACACCGGGATTAAGTCGCAAGGTGAGGCAGCCCGTTGTTACTTGACGCTGAGCGCATGTAGTCGAGGATCTGTGCCTCTGAATCATTTAACGCCCGTTACGTCGAGTAATGGGTCACGGCAGTGCAACAACGGCTAAAGGACTGTCAAGTATGACAGTAGACGCCTGCGACGACTCATCTGAGAATGAACGCCACGCGGCAAGAATTCCAGCCTCTGATCCTGGGCCTGCACGTTTGCCGCCAGCACTCGATGAGGGGCTCAGTCATGGAGATCACTGAATGCCGCGCCGCAGACAACGTCATCTTGACACTAAAGCAGCCGATGAACGCGCGACGCACACGCCTGCTGTGCGGGTATCTGCGCCAGATCAATCCGCCGGCCGAGTATTTGATCCTGGTCGAGGAATGGACGGCGCAAGCCCATTACGTGCAGTTCAACCAGATTACAAGGTGCGCGCGCATGACCAAAAAATTACGGCCACGCCTTGCCTGAGCATCCGCTCATGAACATGCGTTCACGTAGCATCAGCGTAACGCTAGCGATCGGCTTGTTCACCGCCATGGGGGTGGTGTAGGCAGAGCGCGGCCTCATTGAGCCGTCGCAGATACAAGAACTTTTATTGTATGGAGCAATCCTGCCCCCTTTACGAGCGCAGCGCCTCACCAATTTCTTCAATAGCAAAACCAACGTCATGCCCCGCACGAATCAACTCCGCAAACCGCAGCATCACTGAAGAGCCGACATCGTGGGACAGCGCCAAGGTCATCAGTTCGCGTATCGGTTCATCAAGCGCTGCTTCGACGCTGGGAGAACACGCCTGCCCTGTGAGCCAGGCAACAAGGGACGAGACCCTATGGCCAGGGGTATCTTCATCAACACCCAAAATCTCGCCTAACACCATTCCCAGTGTGCCTGCAGGATGTTGTTCCGGGCGGCTCCAAGTCTTGAGTTCAATTGACTCTCGCTGCACCTTTTCCAAGTTCCGCCGAACCTTTCCAGGAATGGTCGCCGCCGCTTTGGGGCGATTGTAGTACTCGCGGTTAGCTAAACTTGCGGCATCCCTGACAACCTTCCAGGCCACCGACCACAGCTGTGAAACACTGTAGGTATGCAAAGCTGCGCGCATAGTACTTTTAATTTCTGCCAGCTCTTGTTCCGACAGATCATGGTTATAGAGTTCGCACTGAGCGTCCAGATAGCGCATGACATCAGCGACTGCGTAATCAAGCCACAGGTTGAACAGCCCGTCAGCATCGGTATACACCCTATCCGACAGGTTACGAATGACCTCGTCCGCACGCCTTGATGCGACATCTGGCGCCAAACGATAGACAACCTGGTCCCTCAACACCCAAATCTCATCGCCCTCCCAATAGTAGGTGCCCGGGCTTGCTTTACTGGGGTCATCAAGGACGAGCCCAGCCTCACGCAATTGCAGCATGAAGTCATCGACATATCGAGGCGCCAGCCCTCGACAATCACCCGGTCTGAAGCCGCCACTGGTCAACCTCGGGGTAACAGCCCTGTCCAACGCCAGCAGAAGCACCACCTGATTATCCGGGACCGCTGAGTAGTTCACCGTACGAGTTAACTGCTTGCGTACGTATTCGGCCAACTGCCGTTCAAGCTCTGCGGCTTTGGTCTTTTTAGCCTCAAGCGCAATGGCGTCATGGTCGTTCTGACAAAGCGTACAAAGCTTCGTGGACCGTTGAGGGACCTTTTTGGCCTCTGAGCGATTTTTGATTTCGATCAATTCCGCACACTTGGGGCAGACCTGATTATCATCGAATGCATTGCAACGTTGCCGTACGAAGCTGGCGAGTGTAACGCCTGGAGCCATTTCAATAACGTCCGTCAGAGCGCTCACTTTTTCAAGGTACTGCCCTGACTCATCGACAGCCCAGTACCGCTCGATCAACTCAATTTCTTTAGGGTCTTCGGTCAACATTTGCAGCTTGATTGCCATCTAAGCAGTCCTGTTTCGCGTGTGATTATTTCGCACCCAGTCATCGCTGACTTATGGGCGTTCATAGGTGAGAGCTGTTGCGGCGAGCTTCTCGACCTTGTTCGGTTTTTTCTTTATTTGACGTTCTTCCAACAGAGTTCTGGGCAATACAAACCCTTCAAAACTGCGCTGTGTAATCGGGTTATTAGCCTTCTCCGCTCCAATCCGATAACGCATCAACCCATCGGCGACTGAAAAGGTCAGGTCCACACTGGTGTCGGTACGGCCATTTAGGTGCCCGCGACTCAGCAGCCGGAACAACGACCACGGCCCGCGATAGCTCATGCTGGCGGTGTTGCCGGTGCTATGCACCAGAGTCAGTTGGCTGCCATTGGTGTTGCCCAGGCTGTTGGGCCACACCAACCCCGTGCGTTGCGGCGCGCCATGCTGGTAGGGGATCAGTTGGCCGTCGACGCTGAGCATGCTGCTCAGGCGGGTGGCGCTAAGGGCCAGAGGTTCGATGGTGAGTTGCACGGCCAGATGGCCGCGGTGGTTGAAGAAGGTGTCGCGGATGCGCTCGGCCTTTTTCAGTTGCTCCAGCACGTCGCTGCGTACCAGGTAGCCGCCGAGGCTGTCGGAGTACAGGGCGTCGAGGTTGTCCTTGAGGAACACGTTCAGGTATTGATCGTGGAATTGCTGCAGGCGCCCTTGTGGGCCGAAGAAGGCTTCGAAGTCTTCCAGCGAGGCGTCCTCGCCGCTGGCCTTGAACGGGTAGCGGCCTGCCAGGCGGCCGCGGTAGAAGCTGTAGATTTCGCTGTCCCAGCGTTTTTCCAGTTCGCGCAGGGCGGCGATTACCAGAACCTGTGAGGTCTGGTCGGCGATTTTTTTGACGTGCTGGTTCAGCGGTTCGGGCAGGCCCACGGCGACGCGTTGCAGGTTGGCGATGGGGTCGGCGCCGCCCAGGGAGAAGCGGTTGAGTACGGTTTTCAGCGCCGCCTTGCCGGGATCGGGGTTGTCGTGCACGGTTTTGGCATAGTCGTAGACGGCACTGACCGAACGCAGGGTTTCTTCGTAGTAAGACGGCTGCTCGCCTCGTGCTGTGATCAGCTCTGAAAGACTGGAGAATGCGCGCCGAATCCCTGCTGCCTGTTGTTGCCCCTCTGGCATCTTGTCCAGCTTGAGCGGCGTTTGCCCTTCAGCCAGGGGCACGGCCGGGTAGATCACGCTGTTGTCACGCAGGGCTTCCAACAGCCGTCGTAGCGGTGCGGCCGGGCCAGTGACTTGTTCCAGTACCGCCACGCCGTGGCTGAGGTCGTCGAAGTCGGTGACCGCGAACTGATTCAGAGCGCGTCGCCAGCTGTCCACGTAGTCGGCGCTGTACAGGGCGCGAATGCGTTGGGTCAGCACTTTGCCGTCTTCGTCGGAGTAGTCAAGGCGTTGGCGCTCGCCGAGCACCCACTGGTCGATCATCGCCAGTTCGATGATGCCCTCGGTGCCGGGCTCGAAGTAGTCCTTGAAGCCCTTGGCGGTGAGCAGCGGCGGTAACTGCAGGCCGCTGCCCTCTTGATCGGTGTTCAGTGGGCGATAGACGATATCGAACGCCGGGCCGACCTCATTGCGCAGGTCCAGGGGGCGATGTAAACGCTCCAGGGCGTCCTGTTTCAGGCTCATGTAGACCCGTTCGGCCATGGGCAACTGGCGCAATTGCTGCTGCACCTGGGCAATGCGCTCCCGGTAGTGCGGCAGATCGGCGTCGGCGTATTTCAGCGCGTAGCCCAGGTGCCCCATCAGATCGGCCTGCAACTGGCCCTGGCCTGGATAGGCGCGCTGCCACTGCTTGGCGACCCATTCTTCGACGATGGCCGGGCGGCGGTTTTGGCGTTCTTCGAGCATGCGGTAGACGCGCAGGGCCGCCAGCTGCTGATTGCTGCCGGCGGGCGCGGTGTTGATTGCATCCAATACACCACTGGCAATCGCCGGCAGGAAGCGTTTGGACAGCAGATTCAGGTACGCCTCATCCACGGTAGGGCCAATCGCCCTCCCCTGGTACAACCCCATATCCGACAGCAACGGCCAGGCTTGGCGATAGTCACCGTAGACCAGAACCGCATCACGGATCTGGTCCAGGGGCAGCAACAGGTTGCGCCCGGTGGGGTCGACCTTGGCGTCGATGTCCCGCTCACTGAACTCCTGGCTCTTGGCCAATACGTTGGCCGCCTTGTCGCGGTTGATATTGAAATAAAACTGCCAGGTGCCGATGACCACCAGACAGCCCAAGGAGGCGACGCTGAACCCGGCGATCAGTAACCGCCGCTTGCTGCGGGCCACCTTGATGTTGTCGCCCGCCAGCCCCGCCTCGGGGTAAATCACCCGCTGGAACAGTTGCTGGGCAAAGTAGATCGCCGTGCCACCAGCTGGTTTGACTTCGGGTGGCGGTGGCGGCAGTTGATAGGCTTGTCCCGCTTCTTTGACGAAGGCGTTGCTCAGGGTGCCCTGCTGCAGCACCGAGGAGAAATACAGCCCGCGCACCAACGCCGGTGTGGTGAAGCGATCACTGCCGAGCATTTCACTGAGGAAGCCGAACAGGGCCGGACGCAAGCCCGCCATCTGATGCATCAGCGCCTGCAAGCGATCACACTCATCCAATGTGCGCGACTCCCTGGCGCTATTGAAAACCTGCTCGGTCAGGCAGTCGACAAAGGTTTCGTATTCGCGCGTCAGCTCCGCCAGCCAGGCATCGAAATCATCCACCGCATCCAGGCTGAAAGTGAAGCCCAGCAGGTCTTCGCGCCCGCTGCGCGACAATCGGGCGAAGAACTCTTCGAAGCCTTCCAGCAGGTCGAACTTGCTCAGCGTGATGTACACCGGCAAGCGCGTGCCCAACTGTCGTGTCAGCTCAAACAACCGGGTGCGCAGCAGGTTGGCGTGGGCCTTGCGTTGTTCGGGACGTTGCGCCAACAAGGCCTGTACATCAATTACCAGCACCACGCCGTTCAATGCCCGACGGCTGCGGTTACGCGTCAGCCAGTCGAGCAGGTGCGACCAAAGGCGCGCATGAGTGCCGGTGGGCAACACCGGCTTGACCTTGCCCTGCTGCTCGACGTTTTCAGCCGGTGAATCCGGGTGGCTGAGAAACTCACCCGGTGGGTCAATCAACACCGCCTCGTCCCCGATCCACCAATCCACCGGGTAGGCCAGTTGCTCTTCCTGAGCCCTGACCCCAGCCTTGGTCACATGAGACAACGAAAAGCTCTGGTTGGAGCGCGTGATCAGACTGGTCTTGCCGGCATTCTCCTCACCGAGCACCAGGTACCACGGCAGTTGATACAGTGAACGGCGGCGCTCCATGTTGTTGAGCAAATTGCCCAGGCTGCGGTCCAGCGCCCGCTCTTGAGCTTCGATATAAGGCAAGCATGGGTCGGCCTGCACGGCAGCCTCGTGCTGGCGCTCAACCTGCAAACGCTGATAACGCTCGCGCACGCGCCACGCCCAGATCAGCAGCGGCACCACGATCACCACCACACTGGCCGAGACCCGCATCGCCCACTCGGCCAACGGTTGGCGCTCACGCCACGTCCACTGCGGGCCCAGCCACCAGATGGCGACCAGCAAGAACACCACGCCCAGCAGCACCAACACCGGCCATGCCTGGTTGAATTGGCGCAGCACCGGCAGGCCCCAGCGTTTGAGGTAACTCCAGACTGTTTTCATGAATCGCTCCTAGCGCTTTTTTAGAGTTCGTTGCTTACACACGGTGAACGCATCCCTTTTGCTCCCGCTAATCCACGCCCAGGCGAGCATGTTGCGGGTCAATTCGTGCACAGTTTGTTTCTCCTGTTCGCTGGGCGGATTCAGGTTGAAGGCGGCCAAAAGAAAGCCGGTGGGCGCTATTCATTGATCGCTATCCCCTGGTAATGACCTACGTTTTTCCAAGCTGGCAATGAACTCATCGAGGATGCGCTTGCTTTCGGCAGCTTCTTCGGCACTAGGCCCGCGAATGTTGGCCCACGGGTCCGGCTTGGGCGCGACCGAGCCGTAGCGGATGCGTACGGATTTGAGGATTGCGTCCCACACGGCCATGGCTTCGTAGTCGGTGAGCGAGGGGTTGACGGGTTCTGGTGAGGCGGGTTGTTGCCAGAGAGGCAGTTCGTAGCCTTTGCTGGCAAATTCGGGCAGGGTCCAGCGAACCAAATCCTCTAGTTCGTCGGGGCCGATCGGTTCGGCTTTCATACCTCCAGCCGACATGCGGAAGTTCATGCTCGGGCGACTTAGCGATGGATTCTCACGATAGTTTTCAGCCCCGAAGAGGAGTTGACGATGAGTATCGTCGCTGAAGCCAATCAGGGATTCTTCCGCCGACATTCCCGCAAGAGTGATCTTCTTCGTGCGCAGACTTTCATAATCACCTGCGAGGAAAACCCGTGCGCCTTCCTCGGTCCGGGTCTTTATGCTCTTTGTTTGACTAGGCGATAAAGCATTGATGTAAATTTCCAGCGAAATATCAGAGGCAGGCGGACTGAACTCAAAGCTTGCGATCTCCTGATCGTGGTGACTTCGGATCACAATCGGCCCCAGGGCAAAGCCTGCACCGGCTTTCTCAGGTGCAATTTTGAATATCTCCTTGGACAGCTTTGACAGGCGCGCTTCAACCGGTGCGGTGTTTCCTTTAAAGGAGTCAGCCCGAAGCATGACGTAAGCGTCATCGACCAGCAGGTGGAGTTCGTGGACGAAGGTCTGGCGCTGGGTTTTACGCATGTAGTACTGCAACATGGCACTTTGCGGTGTATCAACCCTGGCCGAAACCAACATCGGTATATCGTTCATCTCATCATTCTTGACCGCCGCGATTCTACTGGCTCGCTCACGTATAGCTGCGTCAAAACGTTCCCGCGTCACGCCCTCTCCCAGCACACGTACTTCAATAGACGCATGATCGGCGCCCAGCCCGTAGTAGAGCTTCACGTCGCCGCCACCACTCCAATTGGCCGGCAAGTCAATCAAACCTCGGCCCAAGGCCCAGGTGCGCATGTTGCTTGTCATCTCGCTCACGTTACGTTTCTCCTTCTCGCTAGGCTGTTTGAGCGCAGAACATGCAGTAAGAGAGCCCAGCACCAGGCAGACAAAAACAATGATCAACCGGCGCATAGAGGCCTCTTGGCTTTCGCCGCAATTTTGATAATCGAATAGAGAGTGAATTGCTGCGTTAACGGGTTGGCATAGGACGCCTCATGATCGAACCCAGGCGCCTTGATTTGCTGGCGAACGCCACCGTTGCGCGCGTGTTTTATCGGTGCGCTGCCCGAACTGACCGGCACAGTGCCGTCGCCGGAGCCGTCCTGCATCTTGCAATGCAGTTCCCAATAACTGGTCTTCACGGTTTTGACGGGCGCATCGGGATCACCACGCATGGGTGGTATGGGTTGCTCGTGGCCGCCGACATACACAGGGCTGCGGCCATCATCTCTGACCTGATGCATCTCGAGATTGGAAACTGTGAAGCTATCGGGGTATGAGCCATGAGGACCATTGAGGCGAGACCCGCGCTCCATTTGCCAAGTGATGGATTCGAAGCTGGGGTACTTAGCTTCGCTGCCGTAATAGACGTAAGTTTGAGGGTGATAAGAGCCTGAAATTTTCTGATGAAGCTCTTTCGCTTCCAATATGTTTTCCGCAAATGTTTCCCATGTAATCGGATCACCATCCTTAGGTGCCAACCACTCTTCACGCAGTAATCCCCACCAACGGTCGCGGCGCAGATAGATCTCTTCGTAAGGGTCTTTTACAGGCTGGCGCGGCATCGCCGAAACACCGTGGTTGTCGATCAACCTCAGCCAGCCAGGGGCATAATCTTGTGTCGGCAGCAATTGCAAAGCGCCAGGCGCCTGCGCAAAAACGGCGGTCACTTCCTGGCCGGTCGGACCAATCACTGCTCCGGCAATCGGATCTTCATCGCTCATACCGACCTTGCAACGGCGATAAGCGACCGGAGCCCCAGTGGCGGGCATTACCCCATGCACGACGCCGGCAATCTTGGCACTCATGCCGGGCAGCTGCGCACATCGTCGAGCCACCAATCCGCCCATGGAGTGGGTGACCAGAATGACTTGTTGGCAGTTTCGACCGTATTGGTGCATCAATTCGTCTATGCGTTCGGCCAGGCGCTGTGCAGCGATTTTGTTGGAGTCCAGCCAGTTATACCCACACGCATGCACCGGCATTCGATAGTCACCGCGCGCTAACAACTCATCCGAGATAATCGACGGCAATTGACTCGCCAGGTTGGCCCCCAATCCCGGCATAGCAATGGGAATTTCGGGTTTTAGCCGGGTGATATGAGTCGGCCCAGGCTCGACAGCGACGGTATGCAGGTGCTCAGGCCGAACGTCGAATTGCGGCCATTGGTGAGGCAGGAACTGGCTATTCAGGGTTTCTTCCAGCCAAAGAAGAAATGCGTGATAGCTGGTTTCGCTGACTTCGCCCCAACCGCGCTCTCTGTAACGTTTGGTCAAGACCAAGGCGGCCTTTTTCTTGTCCAATTCTGGCTGGGTAATAACCGTGCCTACGGCGAGCTTAGGCACTGCCCCGTCTCTATCAACCTCCGCACGAAGTGGATGCAGGATTTTCTGACGTTCACCTGCTGTTTTGAAAATCCAATTTTTCGCGAGCCACATATTCTTACCCATGAACCCCGCATCCAACCGCCAGACGGGACCCACCTTCTTCTTTTCCTTTCCTTTCTCCGGTTTGCTCTTCAAATTCGACCCCATAATCCCCGGCACAAAAATCACCGGCAGCACGCCATCCGGCGGCAATATGCAGTGCACCGGGTCGGTGATATGGCTGGGCGTGAGGGTCCACGTATGCACGGGGTTGCCCCGCGCGTTGTAGTGCATGGGGGCGACACGGGGCGTCGTCGGGCTATTGGTCATGTGGGGTCTCCGTTTTCTAGCCATTCCAATGTCAACCCTTCCAGCGTCATGCCCTGTTGCAGGGTGACGTAGCCTTCGCCATCGGTGCGGCCTTCGAAGCGTGCGCCGTCTTTGCGAACCAAGGCGTAGACACGGTTGCGCATGGGTTGACCGTTGAAAAAGGGTTGAAAGCGTTCGTTGAACGAGGTGCTGGGCCAGCTGTTGAGTTGCGTCGCGGCATGGCTGGGGTCAATGAATTGTTTGTTCGCTGCCTTCACAATGAAATCGCCGGGCATGCCCAGCTCGATATTGCCGCCCTGCATCTTGATGTAGGCCCCACCGCACAGCAGGGTGATGTGTTTGTCCGCCGCCACCAGCACGTGTTGCTGGCTGGCGCTGATTTCCACGCTTTGATCTGCTCGCACCTGGATGCTGTTGTGCTGGGCTTGCAGCAACAGTTGACCGTTCTGGGCGATATGGCGCATGTCACCGCCCTGGGCGAACAGGCCCAGCTCGTCACCCGCGTTAATCACCACTTTTTTACCGGCGGTCAGTTGCAGGTTTTGTTGCGCGACGCTGTCGATGTGTTCGCCTGCGCCTATGGCAATGCTGCGGGATGTGGCGGCAGCAATACCCGCGGGCCCGCTCAGGGCGATGATGGGCTGCGCGCCAGTGCCCGTGCCGTTGGGCTGGTCATTGGCGCCCTGCCCCAGGGTGTTGACGGCCTCGGTGAGCGCCTGTTGCGGTTGCCAATCCTGGGCAATGCCTTTGGCAACCTCAGCCGAACTCCCTAACTGCTTGGCCAACGCCAGGGCGGTTTGCAGCACCTCAATGGCTTGCTGGCGCTCCAGGTGGCCCGCAGCAGCCTTCAGTTGCGCTTCAGCAGTCAGCAATAAACCTTTTGCTGCGCGCAATGCGCCATGCCCATCCGTACGTAACTCAAACCCCTCCCCCCTGGGTTTGCCGCCACCATAATGGCGAGGATGAGTGAGGTAACCCAGATGCAGCGCGCTATGCTCGTGATCACTCATCAACGCCGCGCTGATTTGCGCCGTGGTGTCGTCAATGCGCAACTCATTGGCGCGGGTCCCCTTGAATTCGCGACTTTTGGTTGTCGCTACGGCGTTGAGCTTAGGTAGCTCATACGGCGGCAAATTGGTCTCGCGGTAGATACGGCCTGTGGCGATGGGCTGGTCAGGATCACCGTCCAAATAGCTGATCACCAGCTCCTGACCTACACGTGGAATGGCCATGGCGCCCCAGGTCGCGCCAGCCCAGCCTTGCGTGACGCGGATCCAGCACGAGCTGTGGTCGTTGTTTTTGTCCGAACGATCCCACGGGAACTGCACCTTGACCCGGCCCCATTCGTCGCAATAGATCTCTTCCCCTGGCGGCCCAACCACCGTGGCAATCTGCGGGCCGTCGATGCAGGGTTTGTCGCGCAGCGGGGCTTTCCAATCCGAGGTCCAGCGGATGGCGCTGGCGGTCATTTCATAAGAAGTGCCGTGGTCGCTACCGAACGCCTCTTCCTGCAAGCTGGTGTGCTGTTTGCCTTCGTGGGTGATGGCGATGGTGCGCCAGCGGTCGTTGAAGTCTTCGCGGGGATGCTCGTTGAAGTCGAACGCCAGCCCCGGTTGCAGGCGTGCATCGTCACCGGCCAGGTGCGCCAGTTTGGCGTCATTGCGCAGGGCGGTGAGTCGAGTCTTGGTGAAGGGTTTGCCGGCGATGTCGCGTTTGTAGCGTCCGGGGTAGTCGTAGCGCTCGTAGTCCTTGTGCTGGTTTTTCAGGTCCTGGTCGCCGGTGGCGGTGTGCTGTTGGTCGTAGCGCGGGTGGGTAAAGGTGTAGTCGCGCTGCACTTGGCGTGCGGTGCGTACTTGTTCGGTGTAGTGGAAACGGGTCAAGGCCGGTTCCGTGGCATCGCCGCCGGCCATGGGTTGGTAGATCACGGGGCAATGTTTGTGGGTGCCGATGGTGCCCAGGCCGCCGACGCGGTCGGTGAGGACGAGGGTGTGGCCGTCGTCGCGGTGTTCGAAGGTGTAGAGCAGGCCTTCTTCGGCGGCGAGGCGGGCGATGAAATCGAGGTCGGTTTCGCCGGCCTGTACGCAGTATTCGCGGGGTTGGTGATCGAAGCAGATTTCGCTGCGGATGTCGGTCAGTCGGTGCTCGGCAAGCACGTTGGTGATGATGTCGGGCACAGTCTGGCCTTGGAAGATGCGCCAGTTGGAGCGCAGGTCGAAACGCGCCAGGGTCGGTTCGATGACGGCGGTGTAGCGGGTACGACGAAAGCCGGTGTCGCCCTGGGCGAACAGGCTCACCAGGCCGTGTACGTAGCGCACTGGGGTTTCGCCGCGCCAGATCGTGAACAGCCCCGCCAGGTCGAGCACGTTATTGAAGTCGATGGCCGCGTTGTGGCTGGCCAGTTGCAGTTCCAGTTTGAACGGCTGGGACAGGCCCTCTTCAAGCCTGAATGAAACCACTTCGAAGGCATCGCCTTTCAAGGGCTCGAAGGTGAATCGCAGGTCGCTTTGGCGGGGCACGTGACTAGTCCTTACTTTGACTGATGATGGCCGCCACCTTCTGATACAGCTCCGGCTCCCAACCCTGCGCCGTGGTATCGCGCATCAAGCGCGCAACGCTGGCGTACAAATCGTCCGCCAGCCACGACAACCCACGCGAGGCCAGCAGGTCGGCGGCAATCACGGTGGCGTAGCTGCGATGGCGCGGCGCGTTATGGGCGGCATGCAGTTCCTGCAGACGCAGCAGCACCACTTCCACGCCTTCGCTGTTGAGTTGGCTGGCCAGTTCGTCGCGCAGGCCGGCGTATTCCTGCACCGGACTGCCGGTGGTTTGCGCCTGATCGGCACCGGTGATCCAGGCCTGGGTCTGCGCATCCACGAACGGTGTGCCGTCGCTAAAGCACAGTTCCAGCAGGGCTGGTAGGCGGCAGACAAACCGCTCGCAAGTCTGGCGAATGGCGGCCGCCACCTCTTCCATCGCCAGGCGCGAGGCGACCTCGGCGGCCAGGTAACTGCCGCGTAGCCAGTACGGCGAGGCGCAGACGCTTTTTTCGATGCGCAGCAGCAGGTTCGGCTCAATGGCGTTGTGGTTCAGCGCGTCCTGATAGCCGTCGACGATATCCTTGGGCACGACGGTCAATTCGGTGCGACGGTCGCGGGTGATGGGCGGCGCAGTACGCAAATGCGACCACAGGCCGACGCGACGCAATTGGTAGCCGGTGGGGTCGTAAGGGTCTTGTTGATTGATCTGCTCGGCCATGTTCAACACGGCGCGGCGTTGTTCGCGCTCATTGCTCGGCGCTTGCGGTTTGGGGCGGGTGAAAAAGGCTGACTCCAGCACACTGCCGGAGGTGGCCGCACGGGCGGGCTCAGTGGCAACGACCGGCTCGCTGTATTTGTCCAACTGGCGTTGCAACGCGTCCAACGGGGCCGGGTCGAGCTTGGCGCTTTCGGCACAGCGTTGCAGGTTGGCCAGGGCCAGTTCCGCCGCGGCTTGGTAGGCCGGTTCAAAACTGCTGCGCTGCAGGGTCGGTAACACCTGCCCCAGGTCGCCCAACAGGCGCTGCACTTGCTTGCGCTTGTTCAGGTAACCGGTGGGGCCGGGCTTGGGGTGGGCACTGTCCCAATACAGTTCGACCATGCCGGCCAACAAACCCAGGGCATCGGCCCAGCGCGCCCATTGCCGGGTGCGCAGCCACACCACCTGCAGGTGCGCGACGACGCGCCAGTGCTTGCACTGGGTCGCCAGGTACTGGCGGGACGCTTCGTCGATATACGACCAGTCGATGTCGCCTTCACGCAGGCCACCAAGCTTGACCATCTCCTGGTCGATGGCCTGGTAGGTTTCGTCCTCAACATCGAAATGCCCGGCGGGCTGTTCGGGGTCGATGGGGGTCAGCAGCAGCTTGACAGTGTCCGCCGGCACGTCGATTACCAGCGACATACTTGGCGCTCCTGCTCGATCAGTTCACCCAGCCCTTCAGCGTCGAAGACCAGGCCGTGCAGCCGCGAATAGTCGCTCTCCAGTCGTAGACGCTGGCCGCCGCCCATGTTGCGCAACAAGGCAATCGCCTGCAGCCCGCGCCCGGCATCCACCACCAGACCCGCGTCGTCCAGCACCTGCCACTGATAAGCCCCGGAGACCGGGCGCTCATCCTTGAACAGTTGGATGCGAATCTTGTTGGGCTTGGCCGGTTCATCCAGCACCAATTGCAGGCGCGAGATTTTCGATTCGCAACTGATGGCCAGGTAAGGCCGAGGCGGTAGCGCGCCCAATGCTGGGGCTGAGATCACCAGCCGCTGTTGCTGATCGTTGTCCGGCTCCGGGAATGACGACAACAGAAAACGCTGATCCTCGGGTGGACGCTTGGCCTCATTGCGCTGGACCAGATCGACAATCGGCAGCACCCGGCCCAGGGCACGTGGCGGTGCTGGTGGCTGATGAATGGGCGTGCCGGCCGCCAGATCAAAGCATTCCAGGCGCTTCAAGGGCGAGACGATGGCAGGGCAATCCTGGGTCGCTGCCTGCGCCTCCATTACCGCCACAACCGTCAGGCAGAGCGCCCATTTCCATCCTCGCCATCCGTTGCGCATCAACGCCTCCTGAATTATGCCTCGTCGAATCAAAACCGGATATTTTTCAACTTCCGAACTAACGTGATTTAGACCGAAAGTTAAATTTATTAACTTGCAAAGCGTCACCCGCCCTCAATGGATAGGCAAGTAAAAGACGCGCAACACACTGCCAAATCGAGAATAAAAAGAGGCATCTTTCAGATAATTCCATAGCGAGCGTAGGAAATTTAGAAATTCTTATCGCGATGCTTTTTCCTACATCCACAGCCCACGAATCGCGTCCATTTCGTCCTACAAGACAAACCTTGCAACAGCTGGTTCTAATACGCCGACCTTACGAAAAGGATTTTTCCCATGTCGAAAACTCATGGTTCTGTCGCCCCCAAAGAACGCGTCAACATCAAGTACGTCCCAGCCACAGGCGATCAACAAGCAGAAGTAGAGCTTCCCCTGAAGCTGTTGGTTACCGGCGACTTCAAAGGCCACGGTGAACTAACCGCCCTTGAAGACCGGCAATCCGTTCGAATAGATAAAGACACCTTCAATGAAGTACTCACCAAAGCCGAAGTTGCTCTGAACATGGCGGTGCCGTCTGTTCTGAACAACGACCAAGACACCGACTTGAAAGTGCAACTTCAATTCAAAAACATCAATGACTTCGGCCCCGACGCAGTCGCCCGCCAAGTACCGGAGTTGAACAAGTTGCTGGAACTGCGCGAAGCCTTAGTTGCGCTCAAAGGCCCGATGGGCAATGTCCCGGCCTTTCGTAAACACCTGCAAACCCTGCTGACTGATGAAACCGCCCGTCAACGCCTGGCCAGTGAACTGAACCTGGTGCTCGACGCGCCCAACAACTGACTTGAACGCCCTTCTAAACGGAGTACTCCCCATGCCTATGGAAAGCGCCGCCGCCCAAGTATTGGTGGCTGACGAACCCCTGTCGTTGCTCGACCAACTGCTAGCCAACACCACCATTCGTCCGTCCCAGGAAGGTTATGCCGTGGCCCGCCAAGGCGTGGCCGCGTTCATCAGCGAAATACTGCAAAGCGGCGATCACCAGCAGCCGGTCAACAAGCACCGCGTCGACCAGATGATTGCTGAAATCGACCGCGCCCTGGGTAAGCAGATGGACGTGATCCTGCATGAGCCGCAGTTCCAGCAACTGGAGTCGTCGTGGCGTGGGCTGAAGCTGCTGGTGGATCGCACGGACTTTCGCGAAAACATCAAGCTGGAAATGCTGCACGTCACCAAAGAGGAGCTGCTGGACGACTTCGACAACGCCGGCGACATCACCCGCAGCGGCTTGTACAAGCACGTCTACACCGCCGGCTATGGCCAGTTTGGCGGCGAGCCGGTGGGCGCCATTGTCGGCAACTACACCTTTGGCCCCAGCTCGCCGGACATCAAGTTGCTCAGCTATGTAGCGTCCATCGGCGCCATGTCCCATGCCCCGTTTGTCTCGACGGCAGGGCCTGAACTGTTCAACCTCGAAGGTTTCCAGGGCCTGCCCGACCTCAAGGAAGTCAGCGACATTTTCGAAGGCCCACGCCACACCAAATGGCGCAGCCTGCGCGAATCCGAAGACGCCCGCCACCTGGCCCTGACCCTACCGCGCTTCTTGCTGCGCCCGCCCTATAGCACCGACGACAATTCAACGCGCAGCTTCGGCTACGACGAAACTGTCGACGGCAACCACGACAATTACCTGTGGGGCAACACGGCATTCCTGATGGCTTCGCGCATCACCGACAGCTTCGCCCGCTATCGCTGGTGCCCGAACATCATCGGCCCGCAATCCGGCGGCGCGGTGGATGACCTGCCGGTGCACCTGTATGAATCCCTGGGCCAATTGCAGGCCAAGATCCCGACCGAAGTGCTGATCTCCGACCGCAAGGAGTTCGAGCTGGCCGAAGCCGGTTTTATCCCGCTGACCATGCGCAAGGACAGTGACAACGCGGCGTTCTTCTCGGCCAACTCGGTGCAAAAACCGAAGAACTTCCCCAAGACCCGCGAAGGCCAGGAAGCCCAGACCAACTACAAGCTCGGCACCCAGTTGCCGTACCTGTTTATCGTCAATCGCCTGGCCCACTACATCAAGGTGCTGCAACGCGAACAGATCGGCAGTTGGAAGGAACGCCAGGACCTGGAGCGCGAACTGAACGACTGGCTCAAGCAGTACATCGCCGACCAGGAAAACCCTTCGTCCGATGTGCGCAGCCGTCGCCCCTTGCGCGCCGCAAAAGTCGTGGTGCAGGACGTGGAAGGCAATCCAGGCTGGTACCAGGTGTCGTTGGCCGTGCGCCCGCACTTCAAGTACATGGGCGCCAACTTCGAGATCTCACTCGTTGGTCGGCTGGACACCCAGTAAATGGGCGCCAGCCTGTTCGAACGCCTGGAACCCGACGCACCGCGCTACCGCCCCGGCAGCGCGGATGAACAGGTGCGCCAGCGTGTCGAGGCGATCAAACGCCACTTGGAACAGGTGCTCAATTCACGCCAGGGCTGCTCGCAAAGCAGCCCTGAGCTGGGCCTGCGTGACTTCAATGGCGTCACCCAGGCCAGCAGTGACCTGGTGGTGGCCATCAGCACCGATATCCGGCGTTCGGTGGAAGCCTTTGAACCGCGCATCAAGGTCACGGGCGTGCGCTTTCAGCCCGACCCGGACCTACCGCTGGAGCTGAACTTTCGTCTGGATTGCCAGGTGCAGGTCAACCACAAGGAAGAACAGGTGCAGATCGAGGTGGCCATGCACGGCCGCGACGGTTACACCCGCGTGAGATGAAAATGCAATGGACTTGAAACAACGCTTTGCCGAGGAGTTGCGCTACCTGCGCGAACTCGGCCGCGAGTTTGCCGAGGACAACCCGCAGTTGGCGCAGTTTCTCGGTGATCAGGCCGGCGACCCGGACGTGGAGCGGCTGCTGGAGGGCTTTGCCTTTCTCACCGCCAAGCTGGGCATGAAGATCGACGACGATTTGCCGGAGCTGACTCATCCGCTGCTGCAGATGCTCTGGCCCAATTACCTGCGGCCGTTGCCCAGCGCGACCATCATCCGTTTTACACCGTTGCCGGATGCGATCAGCCAGCGCCAGGTGATACCCAAGGGCACCCCGTTGTTTGCCAAACCGGTGGATGGCATCTCCTGCCAGTTTCGTACCTGCACTGACGTCAACCTGTACCCATTGGCGTTGCAGGAAGTCAGCGATGCCCACAGCCGCGAAGCCTCGGTGATGCGCATCGACCTCAAGGTGTTGACCGAGCAGCCGCTCACCAGCATGGCCTGCGACCAGCTGGACTTTCACCTGGGCGGCGACAACGCCACCGCGCTGACGTTGTACCTGTGGCTCGCCCATTACCTGGACAGCGTCACGTTGCACATAGATAAGCAAAGTTATCGCCTGCCGGCCAAAGCGATCGGCTTTCCCGGTTTCACACCCGACGAGGCGCTGCTGCCCTACCCGCGCAATGTGTTCGATGGCTACCGGATCCTGCAGGAATATTTTGTGTTCCCGCAGCGTTTTCACTTTTTCAGCCTGACCCAACTGGCGCGCGTCTGGCCCGAGGTCAGCGCCACCAGCCTGCGCTTTGAATTTCAGTTCAGCCGGCCTATGCCGCCTGATATCCGCCTGCGCACCAGCGATCTGCACCTGTACTGCGCGCCGGCGGTCAACCTGTTCCGTCATGACGCCAACCCGATTGCGCTGGATGGGCGCAGCCTGGAACGGCGTATCAGCCCCAGCGGCAACCGCCCCGAAGCCTTTGAAATTTTCAGCGTCGACCAGGTGGCCGGTTGGGATGCCGCCGACAAGGAGCGCAAGGGCGATCCGTTGCGACGCTTTACTCCGTTCGAGTCGTTCCAGCACGAGATCGAACACGCGCGGGGCCGCACCGCCCTGTATTTCCGCACGCATATCGAAGAGTCCCATGGGCGTGAGGGCTTGCGTCATCGCATCGCTTTCGTGCGCGGCGACGAAAGCCTGTACATCGGTGAGCATGAAGCAGCGTCCATCGAGTTGACCTGCAGCAACCGCGATTTGCCGCAGTTGCTGGGCGTCGGGGATATATCGCTGTCCACCGAAGTCACGCCGTCGTTCGCCACCTACACCAACCTGATCGCACCGACCCGCAGCTACCGGCCGGTGCTGGATGCCAGCCTGCACTGGACGCTGATTTCCAACCTGTCACTGAACTACCTGTCGTTGCTGTCGGCCGAGCCGCTCAAGGCAGTGATCCGCGCCTATGACTTCGCCGCCCTGCACGACCTGCAACAGGCCCGCGCCACGCGCAAGCGCCTCAATGGCATCCACGAGGCCGTGACCACGCCCATCGACTGGCTGATGAAGGGCCAGCCGGTGCGCGGCGTGCAAACCCGTTTGCAACTGGACCAGAACGCCTTCCTCTGCGAGGGCGAGTTGTACCTGTTCGCCAGCGTGCTTTCGCACTTCTTCGCGCTGTACGCGAGCATCAACTCCTTCCATCGCCTGGAAGTGATCAATACCACTAACAACGAGCGCTATGAATGGCCACTGTTGACCGGCAGACAACCCGTGATCTAGCCGATGTGCTGCTGGCCGACGCGCGGAACTACTCGTTTCACCGTCTGCTGGAGCATCTGCACGACTTGCATGGCGACGACTTGGAGGCACAGCCCTTGAGTGCGGCGGCGAGACGTCGTGTGCGCCTGCAAAGCCATGCAGGGTTGGGCTTTCCAGCCTCCGATGTAGTCGAGGCGGCACGCATTGAGGAGAACCGCGAAGAGGTGCGCTATCGCTTGCAGACCAGCTTCTTTGGCCTGCACGGTACCGACTCGCCCTTGCCCGGTTATTACCTGGACCGCCTGGCCTACGAGCAGGCCCAGGAGCGCGGGATTCGCCCGGCGTTCATGGATTTTTTCAACCATCGCTTGCTGACCCTGCTGCACACCAGTTGGCGAAAATACCGCTACTACATTCGCTTTCAGGCCGAGGCCAGCGACCGCTTTTCGCGCTACGTATTCTCCATGGTCGGGCTGAACGACAACGACCTGCGCGGTGCGACGCCGCTGCCATGGGGCCGCCTGCTGAGCTTTGCCGGGTTGATTGCCAACCGCAGCCGCTCGCCGTCGGTGGTGTCCGGCATCGTCGAACATTGTTTCGACCTGCACGGCGTGCATATCCGTGAATTCGAGGCGCGCTCGGTGAGTTTGGACCAACGCCAGCGCCTGTTACTTGGCAAAGCCAACGGTGTTCTCGGAAGCGATTTCGTGGTGGGCGACCGCAGTAAAACCCGCGCCAGCAAGTTCACCCTCGTCATTCCCAACCTGACCCAGACGCGCTTTCGGCAGTTTTTGCCCAGCGGCGATCAGTTCGGGCGATTGCGCCAGTTGATGGATTTTCTGCTGCGCGATGCCACCGCCTACGACCTGGAACTGGGGCTACGCGAAGAAGATGTACCGCCGTTCAACCTGCAACGCGCCAGCGGCACCCACCTGGGCTGGACCAGTTTTATCGAACATCAAGAACACCGCCATCCCGCCGTGGTGCGGATTCGGGGGCGCGCATGAAGCTGACCCTGGTTATCAACAATCCTGCGCAGTTGCTGCACGGCTATTTGCCTCTTCACCGGTTTGGCCCACAGGGCGGCAGCATCGGCAGTGCCGCAGTGGACTGGCGCCTGGAAGATCGCCACAACAGCGTACGCCCCAACCACTGCGACATCCGCGTCGTCGAAGGGCGCTTCTGCGTGATCGACCGCAGCGGTAGAACCTACGTCAACGGTCACGACCTGCCGCTTGAGCGCCATGTTGCGATCAGCCTCAACGACGGTGATCGATTGCAGATTGGTGCGTATCAGGTCACGGTGCAGTTGGGCGAGCACGCCCCAGGGCAGCATTCGCTCGATGAGCTGCTCGGCGACCACCCTGAAGGCATGCACGTGTGGCACCAGCAAGACCTGCCGAGTCGGCCACAGGTGGATAAGCGAGCTGCCACTTGCCCGGAATTCGAGCGTCTTTGCCAAACCGTGGATTTAACCGAGCAAGGCGATCCGCTGCTAGCGATGCATAAAGCGCCGCCGCCCGAAGCGCTGGCGGATATTAGCGCGCCTGCACACAAGCGCAGCGTCAGCCTGTTCAGCAACCTGCGCCTGGGCACCCTGTTGCTGGCCTGCCTGGCCCTCGGCGGCTGCACCATGCTCGGCAAAATCGGCCAGGTGATCTGGACCCCATCGATTCCGGTCGGCGGCCCCGACGACCAGCCCAGCCGCTACTCCCTGAGCCTGTACGCCAGCGACGACGTCAACCCGCGCCTGATCAGCACCGGCACGGCAATGGATGAAGACGCGAGCCGTTCGCCCTACACCCTCAACGTGCAGGCCGCCAGCCCGCAGGCGCTGACGGACAAGGTGCAAACCCTGCTCAATCACCTTTACGAAAGCGTACCGGCCCAGTCGCCACTGAGCGAGAAGCCAAGCCCCGTAGTGCCAATGTCGCCTATCGAGGACGCGCTGTTGGGCGACTACGACGCTCAGGGTGTGAGCCTGACCACGCCCTGGGGCAATCCGGCGCTGGCGCATGTCGCCACGCCCATCGCCTTCAAGGTCTTGCAGTTGACCGACGACTCGCTGCTGGTCAACGCCAGCCCACAAGCCATGGCCGACGACCTGAAAAAGACCTTGGGCAGCACCTACATCCGCGCCGACGACTACCTGCTCAACCCCGGCCAATTCAAGTTCATCGACCTGCGCGCCCTGAATGAAGACACCCGGTTTATCGCGGTGATTGCCAGCTACCACAACACCGATGTCGGCCAGTGGAAACAGCGCCTGCGCGTCGAGCCCAAGGGCCGCCAGTACGCCGTACTGGTGCAGTTGGATGCCACCCAGGTCAGCCTCAAGGGAGAAACCCGATGACGCCTCTTTCAGCCGCTTTTGCCCCGAGTAATCACCGATGAGTTCACGCAACCCCGTCATCTGGCATGAAGGTTTGTTCGTCAAACCCCAGCACTTCCAGCAACAGGCCCGCGCCGCCGAAGCCGCCGTGCACCAGCGCCTGCACAGCCTCAACGACGCCCTTTACGGTTTCAGCGAGCTGGCGTTGAACGACGAATACCTGAACTTCGGCAAAATCGCCATTACCCGGGCACGCGGGATCATGCCCGACGGCAGCGTCTTCGACATTCCCCACGACCTGGCACCGCCCTCCCCGCTGGAGATCGCTGACAGCAGCGCGGTCGGCCAGATCGTCTATCTGGCCCTGCCGCTGCGCTCCAACGGAGCCCTCGAAGTGCGCTGGCCCGACCAGTACGGCAACAGCCGCTACATCGCCCGCCGCGAGGAAATCCGTGACACCCACAGCGATGACGGCGATCAGGTCGGCATGGACCTGGCCGTGCCCAACCTGCAACTGATGCTCGAACGCAGCGACCGCAGTGCCTTTACCGGCATCGCCCTGGGCAAGATCAAAGACAAACGTCCGGACGGCAGCCTGGTGATGGACGAGCATTTCTACCCCACCAGCCTGTCCCTGCAAGCGGTGCCGGCGTTGCACCGCTACCTGGGGGAAGTTGCCGGGCTGATGCGTGAGCGGGCCAAGAATCTGGCCCAGCGGATCGGCTCACCGGGGCAGTCGGGGGTGGCTGACGTCACCGACTTCAACCTACTGCAAACCCTCAACCGCTTGTTCCCGTTGTTCCAGCACCTGGCCCGGCAACGCCAGGTTCACCCGGAGCGGCTGTACATCGCACTGGCCCAAGCCTGCGGCGAACTAGTGACTTTTACCGATGAAGGTCATCTGCCCCAAGAATACCCGGCCTACCAGCACGACAATTTGCGCGAGTCGTTCCAGATGCTGGAGCACACCCTGCGCCGCGCCCTGGGCACCGTGCTGCAACCGCGCGCGGTGTCGTTGCCGATCGTCGATCAGCAGTACGGCGTGCGCAGCGCCGCGTTGAACGACAAGCGCCTGCTGGAGAACGCCGAATTCATCCTCGCCGTGCGCGCCGAACTGCCCGCCGAGGCCCTGCGTCAGCAACTGCCCCGGCAGATCAAGATCACCTCCACCGAAGGGCTGGAGCAACTGGTCAGCCTGCAACTGCCGGGCATCCCATTGCGGCCGCTGCCGGTGGCGCCGCGCCACCTGCCGTTCCATGCCGGCTTCAGCTACTTCGAACTCGACCGCCATCACCCGGCCTGGCAAAGCCTGAGCAGCGGCAGCGGGTTCGGTTTCCATATTGCCGGTGAGTTCCCGGAACTGGAGTTGCAGTTCTGGGCGATCAGGAGTGAGACAGATGAGTGAAGCAACGCCCACCGAAACTCCGCCACCTGCGGACAACCATCAGCTCTTGGGTTATTTGCAACAGGCAACCGGCAGCAAAAAACCGGACCCTGTTGAGGAGCCAGCCAAGCCAAAGCGGCCGGTGCTACTCGCCGACCCTGAATACGACTTGCGCGGCGTGACCTGGAACCCGCTGTGCGATGCCGCCACGCCGCTGATCGGCCTGGTCATCCGCCTGCGCCGTCTGGACCACCACGATGACGTACCTGCGCTGTACCTGAGCGTCAGCAACCAGATCACCACCATCATGGAAGAAGTCAGCCAGCTCGACTACGACGCCGGCATGCTCAAGGCCTACTCCTACAGCCTGTGCTTGTTGATTGACGAGGTGGTCATGCGCACCACCTGGGGCCGGCTCTCCAGCTGGAGCGCACGCTCGTTGCTCAGCCAGTTCCACGGGGAAACCCAAGGCGGCGAAAAATTCTTCACCGTCATGAACAACATGATCCCCGAAGCCGCCCGGTACCAGCATGTATTGGAGTTCATGTACCAGTGCCTGATCTCCGGCCTCAAGGGCAAATACGGCGCCCATATCAAGGGCGATGACGAAATACAGAAGATTATCGACCAACTGCACGGCCTGTTGCGCCCCCTGCGCGGCGAGACGCCCAAGCGCCTGACCGACCCGCTGAAAAACGTCGCGCCACGCAACTACCGGATCAAACGCGCCTGGCCACTGTGGACGCCTTGGGCCATGGCCGCCGTCGTGCTGACGGTTGCCTACACGATCTACTCAATCCGCCTGAACGCCATCACCCAACAGGTGCTGGTGTCGCTGGAGCGGGTGCTTCACCTGTAACCGATTTTCAGCGCGCTCACACCGAGCGCCTGCAAAGCCATGGCCGTAAAGGCCATAACCCGCGACCCCACGGGTCGTTCACTTGATCGCGACAAGGAGCTTGTCATGCCAACACCCGCGTACATCAGCATCCACGGCAAAAACCAGGGCCATATCACCAAGGGCGCCTTCACCGCTGACTCGGTGGGCAACGTTTATGTGGAAGGTCACGAGGACGAAATCCTCGCCCAGGAAATCGACCACCAGATCGCCGCGCCCACCGACCCGCAAAGCGGCCAGCCCAGCGGCCAGCGAATGCATAAACCGCTGACCTTCACCAGCGCGCTGAACAAAGCCTCGCCACTGCTCTACCAGGCTCTGGCCACCGGCGAAATGCTGCCAACCGTCGAGGTTAAGTGGTTCCGCACCTGCTCTGAGGGCAAACAGCAGCACTTCTTCACCACCAAGCTCGAAGACGCCACCGTCGTCGAAATCCACACCGTGCTGCCGCACGCCCAGGACGCCGACAACGAAAACTATACCCAGTTGATCAAGACCAGCCTGTCGTACCGCAAGGTCAGCTGGAGCCATGTGGTGGCCGGCACCGAAGCCTCGGACGACTGGCGCAAACCGGCTGCAGCGGGTTAAGCGCGGCCCCTGCTCCGCCGCTGCTCTTGGTGCAGCGGCGGAGCCTTCACTGACTCAATACTTATCAGGAGGCTTTATGCCCGCCGTCGTTCTGATCGGTCACGACCATGATTGCCCGATGTGTGGCCCCACCACCATCAACAGCGGTACGCGCAACGTCATCGTCAACGGACGCGCCGTCGCCCTTGTCGGCGACACCCTGGGTTGCGGTGCCGTGATCACCAGCGGCTCGCCCTCGATGACCGTCAACGGAAAAGCCGTGGCCCGCGTCGGTGACACCACCAACCACGAAGGCGTGCTGGAAAACGGCGACGCCAGTTGGTTGATCAACTGACCCACACTCACCACAAGGAGGTTCCATGCCCCGTCAAAGCGACCTGCGTTATACCTTCCAACCGCTGCGGGGCGATCCCTTCGAAGTGGTCTCGTTCGCCCTTGAAGAAGGTCTCTCCCAACCCTTCAAACTTGAGCTGGAACTGGTCAGTCATCACCCGGCCATCGACTTCTATCGCATGCTCGACCTCGCCGCCGTGTTCACCATCTGGCGCGAGGACACCCCGGTGCGCTACGTCCACGGCCTGGTCAGCCTGTTCCAACAGGGCGACACCGGCTTTCGCCGCACCCGCTACACCGCCGTAGTCGAGCCGACCCTGGCGCGTTTCAACCTGCGCTCCAACTGGCGCATCTTCCAGGCCCAGACCGTGCCCGACATCATCACCAGCATGCTGGCCGAGCATAAGTTGACCGACATCCGCAGCGAAATCTGCTTCGAGCACCAACCCCGCGAATACTGCGTACAGGCCGGCGAAACCGACCTCGACTTCATCGCCCGCCTCGCCGCCGAAGAGGGCCTGCTCTACACCTTCGAACACCGCGCCGACGGCCACACCCTGGTCCTCACCGACCGCGTCGGCGGGCTGGGCACCATCGGCACCCATACCGATTGCCCGGTGATCTACCAGGCCATGGGCGGCGGCGACGCCACGGAACCGGCACTGACCCGCTTCCATTACACCGAACAAGTGCGTACTGCACGCCAGGTGCAGCGCGACTACACCTTCACCCACCCGCGCTACAACCAGCAGCACACCGCCACCGGCGACCAGGACCTGAACAACCAGCACAAGGACTACGAGCGCTACGACTACCCCGGGCGCTACAAGCGCGACATCGCCGGTAAGCCCTTTACCAAGACCCGCCTAGCAGCCCTGCGCAACGACGCCAAGCTGGCCCACGTGGAAGGCGCCGCTACGCGCCAAACCCTGCATTGATGGCCCGCAGATAGCCACCGTCGTCGGCCCGCCAGGAGAAGAGATTTATTGCGATGAATGGGGCCGGGTGAAAGTGCAATTCCCGTGGGACCGCTCGGACAAAAACAATGATCAGAGTTCGTGCTGGATTCGTGTGGCTCAAGGCTGGGCCGGGGCGACCTGGGGCTCGATGGCCATCCCGCGTGTGGGCCAGGAGTTAGTGATCAGCCACCTGGACGGAGATCCTGACCAGCCGATCGCCACTGGGGCCGCCTACAGGCAGACCAACCTGCCGCCCTACGAGCTGCCCAAACACAAGACGAGGATGACCATCAAAAGCCGCACCCATAAGGGCGAAGGTTTCAATGAGCTGCGCTTTGAGGATGAGCTGGGCCAGGAGGAAGTGTTTATCCATGCCCAGAAAGATCAGAACACCGTCGTCAAGAACAACCAGACCCAATCGATTGGCGCGGACCGAAGCAGCCAGGTCGGCCAGGACGAAACCATCACCGTCGGCCGCACCCGCATGCGGGTGGTTAAGGCCAATGACACTCTAAAAGTAGGCGGCAGCAAAAGTGACTCAATCGCCGACGAATACACCATCGAAGTGGGCAACGCTTTACGCCTGAAATGCGGCAAGACGGTGATCGAGCTGCAGGCCAACGGCACGCTGAATATCACGTGCGAGAACTTCAATATCACCGGATTGCAGTCCGGCCAGATCAACACCCCTGACGGCATGCTGGATCTCAATGTGGAAGGTGGTACTGCTGCCGTTGCTGCTGACGGTCGAGCTGCCAGCGCGCTCCAGGACGAAGTCAACAGTCATTTTCAGCAGGACTGAGGACTTTGACTGACCTGCATTTTCCCAAATTAAGGACCACCTGAATGGCCAGATACCTGACTCAGGATCTCAACGTCGATCTCGGCGATGAAATGCCCGATGACACCACACTGAACATGCTCCGGTTTCGGGAGCGGCAAACCACTTTGGTCATCGCTCGTAGCGCGCTACCAGAACACCAAAGCCTGGATGACGCTTACACGTTTCAACTGGACTTGCTGCACAAACGGCTCACCGCGTTGACCTGCACTGATCCCGTGACCGTATTGATTGGGAAAGACAAGCAAGTCGAAGGTCGTGAAGCAGCACTGCAGTTCATGCATGGAAATCAGCCTATGTATCAGCTCCAGTTGGCCTGCCAACTGCCTGGGCAACAACGCCTGCTGGTCCTGAACTACAGCAAACACAGCGCGCTGACCGAGGCAGATATTAGCCATTGGCGCGTGATCAAAGACAGCCTGCTCTTTTCCTGATCTGGCCACTCAACCCATTTACATACACGCCCGTTCAGCAAGGAGCACACACCTATGGCGCAGAACGTCCATGCCGCCAGAGAAGGAGATTCGATCCTTCATCCACCACTGGCTGCCGAACTGATGAGTGCTTTGGCAGAAGCGGTTGTCTACGCCGCCGCGACCGCTCTCGTTGCGGCGGCTATCGCCGGCACCGTTGTCGCGGTTGTGGGCACGGGCGGTGCGGCGGCAGTGCTTGTCCCTGTGATTGCTGGAGCGCTGGTAGGCGGCGCCAGCATGATTCCAATAGGCGACAAGAGCATTGGTGAAGCCATCACCGACGGGTGTGACTCTCTCGCCAACAGCGTGTTCCCGGCAGAGCCTTTCGGCAAAATTGAAAGCGGCTCGCAAAATACCAACATCAACGGAAAGCCGGCGGCTCGGGCCGCAGGGCGCAGCTCGGGAGGTGGCAGCGCGGAGGCTGCCGAAGAGGAGGCAGAACCGTCATTTCTGGACAACGTAGGCGCAATGGCAATGTCCGCCGCGCCCATGCTCTTACCAGTGCTCGGGCTGGGCATGGCGATCTACGACATTTTCAACCCTCCTGTCACCACACCAGCAGCGCCAGGAACGGAGCCAGCAGAACAGGATAAGGTCACCTGCGAACGCCATCCCCCCATGCCCGATGCCTACATCGCGCAAGGGTCCAGCAAGGTGTTCATCAACGGGCAGCCTGCCGCCCGAGCCGGCGACAAGACCACGTGCGATGCAACCATCGACAGCGATGCCAATGTCTCTCCCAACGTGCGCATCGGTGGCGAGCCACTGACCGTGCGGGATATCCGCAATGGCAAAAGCAAGATTGCGCAATTCACCGGCATGGTGGCCGGCATGTTGATCTCGCGCAAAATCAAGCTTCGCCCACGCCCCAAGGGCAGTCCCAAACCGCAGCCACGCATCCGTCCATGCAAAGGCAGCCCAGTGATTGTTTCAACCGGAAGCAAAGTACTGGGAGGACCGGAGGATCACGACTTCACCTTGCCGGGGTTGCTTCCCATTGAATGGGCCAGAGGTTATGACAGCAATGACCTGCGCAGCGATGGCCTGTTCGGCATGGGCTGGAGTGTGCCCTACGAAGTGGAAATCCTGCGCGTGCCCCACCCCGAGGGCGGCGAGTTGTGGATCTATGTCGATGACGAAGGCACCCGCCTGGAGCTGGGTCGGCTAAAGGCAAGCGATGCCTTTGTCAGCGTTCTCGATGGGTTAGCGTTCTTTCAACTTGAAGACGGGCAGACCGTGGTCGAGGACATCTACACCGGTCTCTACCAAGTCTTCCAGACTGACCCGCACAACCCGAAACGCTCACGCCTGATTAAATTGGGGGACCGCAACTTAAATATGCTGGGCCTTCTCTACGATCAGGCCGGCCGGCTGCACTACGTGTGCGACGGTTTGAGCCAAACCACCATCCGACTAAGCTATGGCACGCAACACCCGAAGCGAGTCAGCCAAGTGGAGCGGCTCTATATCAGGCTTGGCGAGGCCCCGCAGATCGAACACACCGAAGTGCTGGCCAGCTATCGCTACACCCAAACCGGTCAGTTGCAGGAAGTGCTCGATGCCACCGGCCAAGTCCTGCGTCGCTTCACTTACACGGCGCAAGGCTACCTCGATAGCCACACCCTACCCAGCGGTGCGACTCGGCAGTATCAATGGCAACGTTTCGAAGTTCCCGAACAACGTCCTCAATCAGTGCGCGCAGACGGGAGCCTCTGCAAATTTCCGCCCCTGCTCGAACCTCAACCCGACCATGAGTGGCGCGTCATCCGCCATTGGGGCAGCGATGGCGAGGACTATCGCTTCGAGTACGACCTGGAAAAAGGCGCAACCCACGTCACCGACAGCCTCGGTCGCCAGGACCATTACTACTGGGGGCCCTTCTACGAGATCTACAAACACATCGACCCCATGGGCCACTGCTGGCAGGAAGACGTACTCAGCGGTCAACTGCTCAAGAGCATCGACCCGCAAGGCGGCGAATGGCAATACGGCTACGACGAACTCGGCCGCCTGATCGAGACCCGCGACCCACTGGGCCGCTGCGAACGGATCCGCTACACCCGCCACTGGGCGTTACCCTTAAGCGTCACCGATGGCGCCGGGCGCACTCAACGTTTCGGTTACGACAGCCAGGGCAATCTGCTGTGGGAGCAAGATCCTCTCGGCCGAAAGACCCAGTACCGTTATGACAGCCAAGGCCAAGTCCAATGCATCACCGACCCTTTAGACAAGCACAAATACCTGCGTTGGAACGCACACGGGCAATTGCTCAACTACCGCGACTGCTCCAACAACGAGACCCACTACCGCTATGATCGGCGCGGCCTGCTTAGCGAAACCATCAATGCGCGTGGCGAGCACACCCACTATCGCTATGACGCCCGCAGCTACCTGATCGAAAGTCAGCGCCCCGACGGGCGGATTGATCGCTACGACATCGACGCCGCCGGGCAACTGACTGCCTACACCGACCCGGCCCAGCGCGTTACCCGCCTGCGTTACGACCGCAGTGGACGGCTGATCAAGCGGGTTGACGCCCTTGGCCATACCGTCGAGTTTGGCTACGACGCCTATGACCGCCTGCTGCACCTGAGCAATGAAAACAACGAACGCTACCGCTTCGAGTGGGACGTGCTGGATCGCCTGCTGGCCCAGCAGGACCTGGACGGCAGCGGGCGCATCTACCAGTACGACCCGTTGGGCGAGGTCACCGGCATCCGCCATATCCCCGCGCCTCTGGCCGAACCCGAGCTGGACGGCAAAGACAGCGCCGAATCGCACACGCTACTGGTGCACCATTTCGAGCGCGACGCTCTCGGCCGTCTGATCCGCAAACGCACCGACGATGGGGTCACCGAGTATGCCTACGACAATGCCGACAACCTGCTGGCGATCAGTTTTACCGATAACCAAGGTGACCAGCAGCGGCTCGACTACACCTACGACGCCCTCGGCCAACTGCTCAGCGAGACCAATAGCGCCGGCCTGTTGCAGTACGACTACGACGAACTCGGCAACCTGCAAACCCTGACCCTGCCCGACCAGCGCCAACTCAACCACCTGTGCTACGGCAGCGGCCACCTGCATCAACTCAACCTCAACGGCCGGGTAATTAGTGACTTCGAACGCGACCAACTGCATGACGAGGTCTTGCGCACCCAGGGTAGCCTGCTGACCCGCACCCGCTACGACCGCAATGGCCGCCTCAGCCAGAAGGCGTTGCACTACCAGCAGGTCGCTCGCGAAGTGTTGCCGTTGTTGCAGAAGGACTATCAGTACGACGCCAGCGACAACCTGGTGGCCGAGATACTGACCCAGACGCAGCGTCCTGGCGGTAGCCGCCCGACCGCAGCGGCCAATGACGACGGCCTGATCGGACGATTTCACAATCAGGCAACAACCGGCAAGTCCTATCAAGGCAGCGCCCAATACGGCTACAACCCCGTCGAGCAGATCCAGAGCATGCACCGCAGCAGCCCTGCGTCGCTGGGCCAGCACATCGAGAGCCTCAACTACGACGCGGCTGGCAACCTGTTCGATGGCTACCGGGTCAACGGCCTGATCAAGCACAACCGGGTGCATGTGTATCAAGACAAACGTTATCGCTATGACCGCTTTGGGCGGCTGAGCGAAAAGCGCATCGGCAGCAGCCGCATCCAGCGTTTCGAGTATGACGCCGAGCACAGACTGATTGGCGTGCATCAACAGAACGGCGCGCTGCGCCAACGCGTGGCGTTCGGTTACGACCCGCTGGGCCGGCGCATCAGCAAGCAGGTGTACAACGACGACGCCAGCGAGCCGAGCCACCGCACGCTATTCCATTGGCAGGGGTTGCGGCTACTGGGAGAGGTTCAGGACGGCAGGCCCAGCCTCTATGTCTACGCGGACCCAGTCAGCTATGAACCGCTGGCACGGGTCGATGGCAAGCCCGGTAGCGAGGCGATCTTCTACTTCCACACCAACCTGGCCGGGCTGCCGGAACAACTGACCGACACTGACGGCAACACGGTGTGGCACAGCGAGTACTTGGCCTGGGGCAGGACGCGGGACGAGTGGCATGATCAACAACCGGGACGTGAGCAGAACCTACGTTTTCAAGGCCAGTACCTTGACCGCGAAACCGGGCTGCACTACAACACCTTCAGGTTTTTTGATCCGGAGGTAGGGCGGTTTACAACACCAGACCCCATTGGTCTTGCAGGTGGCTTCAATCTTTATCAATACGCTCCAAACCCCATTGTCTGGGCAGATCCATGGGGCTGGGCGTATGCAGGGGTGGACTTTACAGGAAGCAGTGACCTGTTCCCGACCACAGGGACACAAAGAAATATCGTTACCATCAATATGCAAGGCCGGAGAACACGAGATTTCACACAGGCCTTCAAAGAAGCAGGCATTCCCAAAAGTGCAGCAGCAGGTTACACCTGGCACCACGTTGACGACTTCAACCCCCAAAAAGGTACGACAACCATGCAGTTGGTCAAAACATCTGCCCATGAAGCCACGTTCCCTCATGGAGGGTCAGTCGCGCAGTTTGAGAAACACTTTAAGGTTAAGTACGACACGCGCGAAGCCGTCCTCGTGGCCTCAAAAAATGGTTGGCTAGCGAACAGAATCCCCAAAAACAAGCTAAGATCCGGGCCCTGCCCATGATTGGAGATAACGATGATTGAGAATAAATTCTCGGGCAATAGCTCAACCATTACCGCAGCAGATTTAGACCACTTAGAGTCTGCTATCGGCAAAAGCCTGCCGACGTCCTTCCGAAATCACTACTTGAAGTATAACGGCGGCACCCCCGAACGAACCTATTGGCAAACCGAGGACTTTAATGACCCAGTGGAAGTGTCCACTTTCAAGCCGGTTTCTGATGGCGAGTCAACAATATTATCCACTTATAAGTTAATGCTGAAAAAAAATGTCATCCCCAAGAACCTCCTACCTTTCGCGAACGACTGGGGCGGCAACTTCTTTTGCCTTAATCTCGATACCGGGGGCGTCAGCTATTTCACAAAAGATACCTTTGATAGCGCCCTCAGTCCTGAAGAAAATCATGCTAAATCCGAAAAGCATATTTGTTCAAATTTTCTCAGGTTCGTTCAAGGCCTGATTGATGAAGACGATGTCGACGAGGAATAAGCGAAACGTAGGCTCTTTCATACCGACCCGGCCCAGCGCATTACCCGCCTGCGTTATGACTGCAGTGGTCAGCTGATCCAGCGTGTTGACGCCCTCGGCCACAGCGTCGAGTTTGGCTACGACGCCTATGACCGCTTGCGGCACCTGAGCAATGAAAACCGCGAACGCTACCGCTTCGAGTGGGACGTGCTGGACCGCCTGCTGGCCCAGCAGGACCTGGATGGCAGCGGGCGCATCTACCAGTACGACCCGCTGGGCGAGGTCACCGGCATCCATCATATCCCCGCGTCGAATGCCAAGCCCGATCTGGACGGTAAGGACACCACCGAATCACTTGCCCCGTTGCAACACCACTTCGAGCGCGATGCCCTCGGCCGCTTGATCTGCAAACGTACCGACGATGGCGTCACCGCGTATGCCTACGACAATGCCGACAACCTGCTGGCGATCAGTTTTACCGATAACCAAGGTGACCAGCAGCGGCTCGACTACACCTACGATACCCTCGGCCAACTGCTCAGCGAGACCAACAGCGCCGGCCTGCTGCAGTACGACTACGATGAACTGGGCAACCTGCAAACCCTGACCCTGCCCGACCAACGCCAGCTCAACCACCTGTACTACGGCAGCGGCCACCTGCATCAAATCAACCTGGGCGGCCAGGTGATCAGCGATTTTGAGCGCGATGCACTGCACGACGAAGTGCTGCGCACCCAAGGCGCCCTGCACACCCGCACCCGCTACGACCGCAATGGCCGCCTCAGCCAGAAGGCGTTGCACTATCAGCAGGTGGCCCGCGAGGTGCTGCCGCTGTTGCAGAAGGACTACCAGTACGACGCCAGCGACAACCTGGTGGCCGAGATACTGACCCAGACCCAGCGACCTGGCGGCAGCCGCCCGAGCGCAGCGGCCAATGACGACGGCCTGATCGGACGATTTTACAATCAGGCAACAACCGGCAAGTCCTATCAAGGCAGCGCCCAATACGGCTACAACCCCGTCGAACAGATCCAGAGCGTGCACCGGGGCCAGTCCATCGAGAGCCTCAACTACGATGCGGCCGGCAACCTGTTCGATGGCTATCGGGTTAACGGGCTGATCAAGCACAACCGCGTGCATGTGTATCAGGACAAGCGTTATCGCTATGACCGCTTTGGGCGGCTGAGCGAAAAGCGCAGTGGCAGCCATCGTATCCAGCGTTTCGAATACGACGCCGAGCACCGGCTGATCGAGGTACATCAACAGAACGGCGCGCTGCGCCAACGCGTGGTGTTTGGCTACGACCCGCTGGGCCGGCGGATCAGCAAGCTGGTGTATCACGACAACGCCAGCGAGCCGAGCCACCGCACGCTGTTCCACTGGCAAGGCTTGCGACTGCTGGAAGAGGTGCAGGACGGTAGGCCCAGCCTGTACGTGTATGCCGATCCGAGCAGCTATGAACCGCTGGCCCGCGTCGATGGCAAGCCCGGTAGCGAGGTGATCTTTTACTTTCACACCAATCTGGCTGGGCTACCGGAACAGCTGACCGACACCGACGGCAACACGGTGTGGCACAGCGAGTACCAGGCCTGGGGCAAGAGCCGGGACGAGTGGCATGATCAGCAGCCGGGACGTGAGCAGAACCTACGTTTTCAAGGCCAGTACCTTGACCGCGAAACCGGGCTGCACTACAACACCTTCAGGTTCTTTGATCCTGATGTGGGTCGGTTTACCCAGCCGGATCCGATTGGGTTGTTGGGCGGGGATAACCTGTATCAGTATGCGGCGAATCCAACGGGGTGGATTGATCCGTTGGGCTTGGCTGCTGCAAATAACGGGATAGCCAAAAAGCATGGAGGCACAGGACATGATCAAATAATTGACAATGAGATCAGCAATTTAAAGAAAACCAAAGGCGTCTCCAACATACGCAAAAATCAACAGCAGGTCGATGTTAATGGTACAAAAGTTGGCGCCAACAAACCCGACATTCAGTATGATAAGAACGGCACCCATTATAATATTGAGTACGACACAAATTCGAGTGCCAGCAGAAAACATCAAAGACAAGTCACCGCTAACGACCCAAATGCCAGAAGCACTTTCTGGAACATTGACAAAAACGGAAAAATCACATCAGGACGATCCTCCTGCTGAGGAAGACATGAATATATCTCAATGTAAAAAAATCACATTCGCTTATACTGAAGCTTCATACGAAGATGTTTTGTATAAGCTAAAAATCAAGGCAGCCTTAGATAAAACATATAGCCTTCACGCAGGCACTAACAAAATAAATGATATCTTCGTCGTCGCGGACAAATGCGACCCTCAAATATATAACAGTAAAATCCTAAAGGCGATTTTTCTACCCTGCAAAGCAACATGCGGAACAATGATGATAAGCAATATACAGGATGGATGGAGGACGCTCTGCTTTCAGCTAAGCACAGAACTAGAAAAAGGATTTTATGTATTTGACTGGACTGATACATCGCATAAAAACGTTATAAATTCATTCACATACATTGAAAATGGAGAGGTCTTACGAGCGGTATATTCAATGAAAGATCCAAGATGGATTTTCTATCAAACCGGTGAACCAATGCGCTTTGAAAACACCACCTTCTACGACAACAAAATTAAATCCAAACGAATCAACAAGTCAATCATTCTAGACTATTGCAAATATTTAAACTTGGATCTCGACAATATAAATTTTATGGCCCCATCAAAATCTGCAATTCTCTCACTCTTTTCGGACTAACAACACTCCGGTTTCTTGGGTATGGACATAGTCTGGATCGGCTGACCGGGGTCAAGCGCATCGTCGACAACCTGGCCATGGAAAGCCTCGCATGTACGGCTACGAAGCCAACGGGCAACTTAACTAGGTCATCAACCGCGACGGAAACATTGTTCGCCAGTTCGCCTATTCGAATAACAAGCACCAGGAACTCATTAAACTTAACAAAGAAACACACCCAGAACTCAGGTAAGGACAAACATATGAATCTTGACGAGCAGGTGATAAGCGCCATATTCGAAGAGCTATTCGAAGACAACTCGTCTAACTACAAGAGAGAACTGAGCAAACCCGTTGACTCAAATGCAGACTTATACTCCAGAGTACGGTGTGCGCTAGCCAAACTCAGTGTCAGCGAAAGAGACGATATTTTCAGAATTTTCGACATAATTGTTGCCGATAGCGCATCTGTAATATTTGGCACACTGGACGGAACTCATTTCCCAAACAACATCAATGAAGACTTTACCCTTAAATACAACAACAAAGAGATCCAAGGTAACTTACAGGATATTTTCATAGAAAAAGCCGAAGTAAAGGGTGTCTACAAATAGAAATAACAAGAGCGATGGAGGTGTCTATTGGCTACCGACCGACGGCGCCTGGCAACATGCATGAATGCCAGTCGCCGCCCCCCCCCCCCGTACAACGCCCACACCCCGTTCGCACTGACGGAACCACTTACACACTTCCGACGCTGTTCGAGCAACCCGACCACGAATGGCGCGTTATCCCCCACTGGGGCACCACCGACGCGCCGGACACGACCAAGCATCTGAGCTGGAACGTGTACGGCCAATTACTCGCAATTGTTCCAATGCGCAAACGCTGTACCACTATGATACCGACGGGCGCCTGTGCGAAAACATCAATGCCCGTGGCGAGCACGCTCACTATCGGTATGACGCTCGCGACTCCTGATCGAAAGCCAGCACTGGGACCTCTCAGGCACCGCATAGGACCCGATCCGCGGTAGAGTCCCTCCATCGCGTGTTTTTACCTCCTTTGAAAGATCGCTCCTACACCTTATCCAAACACTTCCGACGGCCCCATCTGAAATACCCAACAGTCACGAAAAATGACGAGCCATTTTCTAGAATAAACGTTATTTATTAAGTTGTTTAGGGCAAGAATCCCACGCGCCCATTCATCTCATAAAGAAATAGGATCATGCTAAATACCTCATTTTTTCCCTCATTACGTACCGCCATCGGTACAGCCCTGCGGCCCCGACAGCTCAATCGAGAGGAAGAGCGTCTGGTCCATTACTACCGTTGCTTGTCGGAACAGGATCGTGAAGCAGTGCGCTGCCTGATGTATGCGGTCAAGGAAACCAGCGGGGCCGAACGCCTTCACCCATAAAAAGTGACACCGTCATGGGTCAGCGAACGATGAAGTACCTGCGGGGTTGGACACGTTGCCAAGAGCCTGCCTCATGGAATTTTCCTACCCAGCCGAAGCATACCTGCCGCCCCCACAAGCCATGCCATTACGCACGTGTTTGTGACCGCGACCTCGCCGCCGAAACGTTCTACCTTGCTAGAGTACGAAGCCCCATTGCCGTGGAGGATCTGCATCTCCCCATGCCCGCCTTCATCACCCTCCAGCCTCGCTTTCCCCTCGGTGGCCTGACCATCTCCCGCTGCGTGGACGCCCTGATCCGACAGGATCTGCTCGACCCGCTGCCCTATGTGCGCCGGCACATCTGCGGCGATTGGGGCGATGTGCGCGCAGAGCATCGGCGCTACAACAACGCGGCTCTGGAACTCGGCGGCTACCTGCTGTCGTCCTACACCATCAGTAACGGGTTGGCCCTGTGTATCTTCACCGAAGCGGACCGGAACCTTACGGCAGTGTTCCTGCTAAATGAGTACTGACCACCGGCCATAACCCGGCATTCGCCTGATGCGGTTTGACAGACACCCGCCGCCAAAGCATTCGACCACGCTGCCCCCATGTTCGCTGGCGTCGCCGGCAACATCCCAGGCGGTCAACGCCTTCAAGACCGCGGTGCGTCAATGGCGCATTGGCCGCGTTATCCCTTCATCACTTCCGTCATCCCAAGGGACGCCCTCCCTTGCGGTTGGGGAGTCCTTCTGTTGCAAGGAGACCACCCTGTCATTGCTCTTCAAAGGCAGCGATCTGAAGCCGGTGCTGGCAGAGGCTATCGCCAATCAATGTTCCATCATTCTGGTCAAGGACCAGGGCGTCTACTGGCTCGCCGAGCGCGGTGAACGCCAAGCCAATGGCCGCCAGAGGTTGCTTGCCTATGCGGTGGGCTGTAACCCCGATGTCGACGTATTCGACGACTGGTGGGCGTTGGCCCGCAAGGAGCTGGGCGGCGATGATTTCGCGGAACATTTCGACCCGCATTCGGAGGCGTTCACGCCCATCCTCAACGGTGAGGAGGATCTGGAACTGGCCGCCACGGCGACCTATCTGATGTTGCGGACCGTCACGCCGTAACCCAATCAACCATCAGACCTTGAGCCCCCGCCTGCCGGGGGCTCTCTGCTATGTGCTCGCGCAGGGCTTCGCTACTCGCTTTTCGCCGGGAATTTCTCGCCATCCCCTGTTTCCAGCCACTGTGCATTAACGCTCACCAGCCTGGCTATCTTATCGAGCTGCGAGTACGGGATACCACGAGAAAACCAATTGGTCAGCCGCTGTGGGCTGATCTTCAGAAATAGCGCGAAATCCATTGGCGCGATCTTGCACTCCGACAGCACTACCCGCAGACGCACGCCGGAACATTCCGCGCTGGCAGCGCGAAGAGTCGTTGATCGTCGCCCCGTTTGCGTTTCTTTCCGTTGGCCGTAGACCATTCCTTGCTCCTTGTGTAGCTCCATGTGTTTTTTGCCCCTTTCACACTGCGGGTTCACTGAGTATAAACACCGCGTTCATGGGGTCCAATTCTCATGTCTCATAGCTTCTTCGGGTGAGCATTGGGGGCGCATCACGCAGCGAGGCCTTTTCAAGCAGTTGCCAGGATAGGAAGGTTGTCGGGGTTGAGCTGATGAAGGCGAGCTGCTGCTGTCGCATGATGGGGCAAGTCCACCGCCTGGAAACCACCGTGACTCAGGATTATCGGTACCAGAAGTGACGCGTGACCAAAGGTCGATGCGCGCCGGGAAGATGAATAAACAGTAGCAGGCTTGGTGACAGGTGAACTGAGCGAATCCAGGAGCAATACGAATTTGAGTCTTACCGGATCACCCTGAGCACCCACGGTTTTGCACTCAAAAAAAGACGCCTTAGCGTCTATTCCGTAAATCACAGGCAAAAAAAAGCCACTCGTTAGAGTGGCTTTTTCTTTTATGCTTGGAGCGGGAAACGAGACTCGAACTCGCGACCCCGACCTTGGCAAGGTCGTGCTCTACCAACTGAGCTATTCCCGCTTGGTGATGCGCATTCTATAGAATCCTCAGCACCCGTCAACCCCTTGATTCAAAAAAGTTTTATTTCTTTTCAACGGTGGTTCGCAGATGGGGCCAGGCGGCGCGCAGATATTGCAGCATGGACCACAGGGTCAGACCGGCCGCGACCAGCAGCAAGGCGTAGCCTGTGAGGACCCAGAACGAGAAGTCCGACGGGTTGGCCAGCAGGATCACCAGCGCGAGCATCTGCGCTGCGGTTTTCCATTTGCCCATGTTGGAGACGGCCACGTGGGCGCGGGCGCCGATTTCGGCCATCCATTCGCGCAGGGCCGAGACGACGATCTCGCGGCCGATGATCACGGCGGCCGGCAGGGTCAGCCACAGGTTGCCGTGTTCCTGCACCAGCAGGACCAGGGCGACGGCCACCATGAGTTTGTCGGCCACGGGGTCGAGGAACGCGCCAAAGGGCGTGCTCTGCTCCAGGCGGCGTGCCAGGTAGCCGTCGAGCCAGTCGGTGGCGGCTGCGAAGGCAAATACCGAACTGGACGCGACGTAGCTCCATTCATACGGCAAATAGAACAACAGAATGAAAATCGGGATAAGCAGGACGCGTAGTACGGTGATCAGATTAGGGATATTCATCGGCACAACTGGCTACGAGGTGAGAAGGCATTCTATTCGCTATGCAGATTGGCATAAATCAATTCAGCGAGCTTTTTACTGATACCGGGTGCTTTGGCTATTTCGTCAATGCTGGCACGGGAGAGCTCCTGCAAGCCACCAAAATGTTTAAGCAAGTCGCGACGCCGCGTCGGGCCAACCCCCGCCACCCCTTCCAGGGTTGAGGTTCGCCGGGTTTTGCCACGGCGTGCGCGGTGGCCGGTAATAGCGAAACGGTGCGCTTCGTCGCGGATTTGTTGAATCAGGTGCAGTGCGGGTGAGTCGCCCTTCAAAGTGAACTCATGGGCGGCATCATTCAAGTACAACGTCTCGAAACCGGCCTTGCGCGTGGTGCCCTTGGCCACACCGAGCAGGATCAGGTCGGGCACCGCCAGTTCGTTGAGCACGTCACGGGCCATGGATAACTGGCCCTTGCCGCCGTCTACCAGCAGGATATCGGGCAACTTGCCCTCCCCATCCTTCAACTTGCTGAAACGCCGCGTGAGCGCCTGGTGCATGGCGGCGTAGTCATCGCCGGCGGTAACGCCTTCAATGTTGTAGCGCCGGTAGTCGGCCTTGATCGGCCCTTCCGGCCCGAATACCACGCAGGAGGCCACCGTGGCCTCACCGCTGGAGTGGCTGATGTCGTAGCACTCCAGGCGCTGGGGCGGCTCGTCCAGGTTGAGGACTTCGGCCAGGGCGTCGAAGCGTGCTGCGACGTGCTGTCGATTGGCCAGGCGTGCACCCAGGGCCTGTTCGGCGTTGGTCACGGCCAGTTGCTGCCAGCGGGCACGAGTGCCGCGTACGCGGTGGCTGATGTCCAGCTCGCGGCCGCGCAGCTCGTGGATGGCCTCGATCAAGGTGGGGAAGTCTTCGTGCACCACGTTGACGATCAGTTCAGACGGCAGGTCGCGCTCAGGGCTGCTGACGTAGTACTGGCCAAGGAACGCGGCCATCACCTCTGCCACGTCTTCGTCGATACCGGTCTGCGGGAAAAAGTTCTTGCTGCCCAGCACCCGCCCGCCACGCACGCTGATCAGGTGCACACAGGCGCCGCCCGGGTTGACGAACGCGGCGATCACGTCGACGTCACCGGTGCCGCCTTCCATGCTTTGCTGGTCCTGGACGCGGCGCAGCAGGGAGATCTGGTCGCGCAGTTCGGCAGCCTTTTCGAAATCGAGGGTGCTGGCGGCCTGCTCCATGGCCCCGGACAGCTCATCGGTGAGTGCGTTGCTGCGCCCTTCGAGGAACATCACCGAATGGCGCACATCCTCGGCGTACTCCGAAGGTTCCACCAGGCCCACGCAGGGCGCCTTGCAGCGCTTGATCTGGTATTGCAGGCACGGCCGGGTGCGGTTCTTGTAGAAGCTGTCTTCGCATTGACGCACAAAAAAGGTTTTTTGCAGCAGGCTCAGGCTTTCACGAATCGCCCCGGCGCTGGGGTAAGGCCCGAAGTACTTACCCTTTTGCTTTTTTGCCCCGCGGTGAATGCTCAGGCGCGGAAAGTTGCCATCCGATAAAAACACGTAAGGGTAGGATTTATCATCACGCAGCAGGATGTTGTAAGGCGGCCGCCATTCCTTGATCAGCGTCTGCTCAAGCAGCAGCGCCTCGGTTTCATTGGCGGTGATGGTGGTTTCGACCTGGGCGATACGCGCCACCAAGGCGGCGGTTTTCGGCGCAAGGCCGGTCTTGCGAAAGTAGCTCGCCAGACGGTTCTTCAGGTTCTTGGCTTTGCCCACATACAGCAGGCGCGCCTCGCTGTCGAACATGCGGTACACACCGGGGCGGCCACTGCAGGTCGATAGAAAGGCACTTGGATCAAACGGCGTAGTCATGTCAGGCGCTGGCGTCCACCATGCCGTGGCGCACCGCGAGCAGGGTCAATTCAACATCACTGCTGATGGCGAGCTTCTCGAAGATGCGATAGCGGTAGGTATTGACGGTTTTGGGCGACAGGCACAGCTTGTCGGAGATCGACTGCACTTTCTGGCAACCGACGATCATCAAGGCGATCTGGATTTCCCGCTCCGACAGCGTATCAAACGGCGAATCGCTGGTGGGCTGGAACGACTTGATCGCCAATTGCTGGGCAATCTGCGGGCTGATGTAACGCTGGCCGGCAAATACCAGGCGAATGGCTTGCACCATCTCGGCCAGGCCTGCGCCCTTGGTGAGGTAGCCGGCGGCACCGGCTTGCAGCAAACGGGTGGGGAACGGGTCTTCCTCGCACACCGTGACCACCACGACCTTGATGTCCGGGTGGCTGCGCAATAGCTTGGTCGTGGCACCAAGACCGCCAATCCCAGGCATCTTGACGTCCATCAGTACCACATCGGGCTTCAACTCCCGGGCCTTGATCAGGGATTCCTCCCCCGACTCCGCCTGGCCGACTACTTGCAGGCCGTCGATGTCAGCCAGCATTCGTGTAATGCCTGTACGAACGAGATCATGGTCATCGACTACTAGCACCCTAATCAAGCAGACACCTCGCGATATGGTCTTATAGGTTGCTGAACACCTTAGCAAAAAACCAAGGCGCAGACCTAGTTGCAAGTGTCATATATATAGAGATTCAACATGCTGCGGCTGTTCGCCGGCTGGCGAACAGCACTGTTTCCTGGGCTAAAGGTCAGGAATCCTGGGGGTGCGACTTGGCTTTTCCGTTCACCACGGATGAATGCTCAGCCAAGGTACTGGTCAAGCGACGGATTGCGTCCTGGTCTTCCTTGAACATCGCTCGGTAATTGCCCAACACTTTTTCTTCGATCTTGCTCAGGTTATCCAGCTGGATCGGCGTTGGGCTGCCGGTCAACACGTACAGGATATCCACTCCTTTTTCGGCGACGCGAGACAAATAGTCGGCCTTGGGTGCACGACCACCGCTTTCATATTTGCCTTGGGCGTTCGCTTCAACGCCTCCAATCTCTCCAAAAACTTTCTGCGACAGGCCAAGTCGCTCTCTTTCTTGCCTTAAGCGCGAACCGATTCCACTCATTTGGATGTATGATCCTAAATTGGCACACCCCAAGAGGTGTCACACCATCACTTCGTTAAACAAACTTGAACGGTTTTGAACTATGCCCGGAATCCGTACTGCTGCACAAGCCAAGGCCTGGCTGGAACATCAAGGAAAGTCAGTTCAAGCGTTCGCCCGTGAGCATGGCGTAGACCCGGCAACCACCTATCAAGTGCTCGCCGGGCGAAAAAAGGGACGGCGTGGAGAAGCCCATAAAGTGGCGGTACTTCTGGGCATGAAAGAGGGCGTTATCGTGGATGAAGCTGAAGCTCAATCCCACGATGAACAAAGCACTAGCTGACAGCAGTATGCGCTTATTTGTAGGACGTGCCTGTTTTAGTCCGATGTGAGTGCGCGACACTCACGCTCCATCCGCCAGAAGCCATCCTCTTCACCGACAATGCTCAACCCCAGACGCTGATACAGCCTTCTTGCCGGGTTGGTCTTGAACACCGTCAAACGTAGAAAACCCAGGCCCTCGACGCGTGCCTTGAGCGCCATTTGCTCCAGCACCCATGTGCCCGCGCCCTGCTTGCGGCAGCACGCCAGCAGGTGCAGCTCGCGGATATACAGGGCTTTCCCGTCGCGGCTCAGGCTGATAAAGCCCATCACGCCATCATCGTTGCAGATCAGCCAGTTCTCGCGGCCCGCCCAGGCCACGTCGAAGCCGTCGTTAGACCACAACAAGCCGTTCTGACGGTAGTAATGGCTCATAGCCTCCTGGGTCAGGGTGCGGGCAAACGGCAGGTCCTGCTCGATGGCCCGGCGCAAATGAAACATCATTCAGAGGGCGACCACTTGGCCGGTCCACTGCCCGCTCTCGCGACGGGCGATCACCAACGCGTCGCCGACACCGGGGGCGGCAACAAGCAAGTTGCCATCGGCGGTCCAGATCGCACTGCGACCGGCACATGCCCAGCCTCCAGATGGGCCACCGTGGTTAGCCATCAGTACCAACAGGCCATGCTCGGCCGCATAGCCTTCAAGCAAAGCACTGTCCGCCGCGTAGCCTCCCTCGCTGATCAGTACGCCGGCGGCATACACCGTGGCGCCCGCTGCCGCCGCTTGACGTGGATGGCTGGCCTGGGAAAAGTCCGCACACACCGCCCATGCGATACGCTCCTCTGCCAATCCCAGGGCTTCACCGCCCTGCCCCGCGGCAAATGCCAGCTCTTCGCCGGGGTGCAGATGCTGCTTGGTGTAGACGCCTACTGAACCGTCCGCCCCAAGCACCAGCGCGCCGATCAGCACACCTGTTTGTCGCGCCAGACGCACCGGCATGCCCACCACAGCCGTCAACCGCAGCTCCCGCGCCAGCTCACGCAACGGCGTCAACACGGCGTCTTGCGGGTCGATGGCCAAGTCGGCCGCCAGGGACGGCTCGTAGCCCGTCAGTGACAGTTCTGGAAACACCAGGCATTGCACGCCCTGTTCAGCCGCGGCCCGCATCAACGCCAGGTGCCGCTGGATATTGGCAGCGATATCGCCCGGGATGGAAACGGTTTGCGCCGCAGCAAGGGTCAAGGCAGTCATGGTCGCGTCCTGGCAATCACTGTTTGAGAGTTGTCAGCATATCCACACTTACCCCATAGCGGCATAGGTATCTACACGACGCTGTAACGGTGGACGGTGCCTCGATGCGAAACGAGTCGCTCTTGATCTGCTTTTGATCTTGATCTTAGGCGCCCCGTTAAACCACGCTGGCCGGCATTCCGGCTCTTTTCAAAAGTGAGCCGCTGTCAGAGCGGAACCCTAGGTGGCCGTTACCGCAGGAATGGATATGTACACGGTTCAACTGTGTTGACTGTCAGGCCGTCTTCGCAGGCAAGCCAGCTCCCACATTTGGATCGCGGTGCCTCAGCCAGATCAGCGCCGGCTGTCAGACCGTCACGGAAGCAAGCTCCCTCGCCACAGGTCCAGCGTCGCAGCAAAACTGTGTAGATACCTATGCCCATAGCGGTAAGTACTGCTACGCAATAGAAATTACTGATTGAATCCACCCGCACGCCTCTAGTAAGCTCCCCCCATCATTTGGAGAGCCCCATGTTGCCACTCACCCACACTCAGGTTTGCCCTGCTGCCAGCGCCTTGCGCTCGGTGTCGGCTATCCGTGTGAACGGTTCGAGCGCACTGGCCGGCTTTTATTTTGGGTATTGGTTTAGCCACTGGCGCGCCTGATACCTGAAATCGGCGCCCACTACTCAAGGGGTCGCCTACCAGAGAAATCTAAACCCCCGGTCGGCTCCCCGACCGGGGGTTTTGTTTTTTCAGCGCCTGATAACTTGTTTTTCACGCTCATTTAAAGGAATCACACCATGAACTACGCCACCTATTACCGCTACGACACTTGCACTGCATGGCGATTTAGCCAGCTCCGTTCGGGACAGCCTGCCGCCTCCGACCGGTCACCCCGTGGTGGCAAGCCAACACACGTAGCCGATACGGCCAATTGTCGAACACCCCAGTAGGCCAAGCGTGCGGGAATCGCCCGCCGCTTGCCCAGGAAGCCTTGAATATGAACTCCTCCGTCGCCGCTTTGCCCGTCTCTACCCTCAACAGCGCCAATGAAGCCCTGACCCAGCGTTTGCCCAGCGCTCTTGAACTCAAGCACCAACTCCCGCTCAGCCCGTTCCTCAACGAACAAGTCCACGCCCATCGCCAAGCCGTGCGCGCCATCCTCAATGGCGAAGACTCACGCTTGCTGGTGATTGTCGGCCCGTGCTCTATCCACGACCCGGAATCGGCCATGGAATACGCGCGCAATCTGAAGAAGCTCGCGCTTGAAGTCAGCGACCAGATGCTGCTGGTGATCCGTGCCTACGTCGAGAAACCGCGCACCACTGTGGGCTGGAAAGGCTTGGCCTACGATCCACACTTGGACGGCAGCGATGACATGGCCGCCGGCCTGACCCTGTCCCGCGAACTGATGCGTGAAATGCTGCGCCTGGGCCTGCCGGTGGCCACCGAGTTGCTGCAACCCATGGCCGCCGGCTACTTCGATGACCTGCTCACTTGGGTCGCCATTGGCGCACGCACTACCGAATCGCAGATTCACCGCGAAATGGCCAGCGGCCTGGGCATGCCCGTGGGCTTCAAGAACGGCACCGACGGTGGCGTTGCCATTGCCTGCGATGCGATGCGTTCAGCGTCTCACCCGCATCGTCATTTCGGCGTGGACAGCCAGGGCCACCCGGCAATCATCCAGACGCCCGGCAACCCCGACACCCACCTGGTGCTGCGCGGCGGCCACCGTGGGCCCAACTACGATGCGCAAAGCGTGGCCGACGTAAAGCATGACCTGGCCAAGTCCAAGGTGGCGGCACGGATCATGGTCGATTGCAGCCATGCCAACAGCGGCAAGCACCCGCTGCGCCAACCGGCGGTATTCAATGACGTGCTGGAGCAGCGCTTGCAAGGTGATGCCTCGCTGGTCGGCATGATGCTTGAGAGTCACCTGTTCGAAGGCTGCCAGCCGCTGAGCGCGTCGATGAAATACGGCGTTTCGGTGACCGATGGTTGCCTGGGTTGGGACGGGACCGAGCAGGTGTTACGCAGTGCCGCTGAGCGGTTGCGGGAGCACGGCAAGGCCGACTGATCGGTGGGAATCAAAAACCTGGGAGAGGGCGGGACAGTTGACGAGCACTCGTGCGAGTGTTCAGATGCCCGCCTGTTTCAGGTGCCCCCTGCCGCCGTGCTTGGGGTGAAACGGGAAACCGGTACGCTCACATTGAGCAAGTCCGGTGCTGCCCCCGCAACGGTATATGCGTGATCCCTTCGACACACCACTGTGGCCCTCGCGCCATGGGAAGGTGAAGGTATCCATACGCATGAGCCCGGAGACCGGCCTGGAATTTCTGTTTGGCAAACTCCTGCGGTGGGCGGGCATGGGCCGGTATTGGCGTGTGCTCGATGCCTTCTCTTGCGTGCTTCTGCGAAGATACTTTCGAGAAGACTATGATCCGACATTCCTTCACTCCCTTGATCAGTTGCCTGTTCAGCCCGTTGCTGCTGGCCGACAACACGCCCCTGGTGCTCAACCCGCAAATCGTCTCGGCGCCCTCAGTGGAATCCAGCACTGTTGCGGCCATGGCCCAGTACGGCAGCAACGTCAACGTGGTCAGCCGCGAACAGATCGAGCGGGCCGGCCCTTCAGCCGACGTGTCGCGGGTGATGCAAATGTTCATTCCTGGGCTGTACGTGGCGCCGAAGAACGGCCCATTCGACTATGGCACCTATTCCCTGCTCGGCGGGCGCAACGATGACACCCTGATCCTGCTCGATGGCGTGCGCTTGAACAACCGCCTGTACGGTGGCCTGTACCTCGACACGCTGCCGGCCAATGCCATTGAACGCATCGAAGTGCTCAAGGGTGGCCAGAGCCTGCTGTTCGGTACCCAGGCGGTATCGGGCGTAATCAACATCGTGACTCGCAGTCCGCAGACGCGGACGGCTGCCGGCGAAGTGAATATGGGCCTCGACACCTTCGGCGGCACCACGGGTGACGCACGGGTCGAGAAGATTTTCAGCAACGGCTGGGGCGACCTGGGCGTGTTGGCCTACGTCAGCCGCAATGCGTCCGAGGGCTACCAGCCGTTTCGCAATCGCGATATGAAAAATGTCACGGACAAGAAACGCTCTTACGAAGTCACCACCTTCGGTACCAAGGCAGTTCAATCTTTTGGCGATGATTCGCGCCTGGAACTGTTCTACCAATACGCCGACGCCAACCTGGATTTCGCCCGTCCGGTAGCCTCTCACAAAACCACCAACGACCGTGTACAGCAAATCGCCACAACCACGTTCGAGCAGAGCCTCGACGAACGCCTGAGTTATTTCGTCAAGGGCCACATCAACGATTGGGATACCCGCTATACCCGCATCAACAACCTAGACGGTGGTGGTACCCAGGTCATCAACCCTAACGACTACTGGGGCTTCACCGACTGGGGCGTGCAAGCCGAAGGCAAGGCCGAGTTGCCGGGCGGCCATGTAGTGATCGTCGGCAGCGACAACCAATGGTTCAAGGGCCAGGACGATGTGTTGGTGATCGACGATAACAAAGCCCAGGCCCACGCGCTGTATAGCCAACTGCGCCCGCAGATCGACGCCCTGCCCGACTGGCACCCCAGCCTCGGCGTACGCCACGAGGCCATGAGCGGCGGTGACAGTGCCACCGTCGGCATGCTCACGTCCCTCTACAACCTCAACGATCACTGGGCCTTGCGCGGCCAATACGGCACCGCCTACAAGCTGCCCAATGCCGAACAGCTGTTCGTCAACGAAGCGGACGAACAGGGCAACCGCCACCTCAAGCCAGAGAAAAGCCGCAACGCTGAACTGGGCCTCGACTACTCAGGGCAACTTGCGGAACGCGATTTCAGCGCCAGCGTCACCGTGTTCAAACGCAAGATCAGCGACCTGATCACTCTGGACGATGTGCAGTGGGTCAATGGTGAGGGCCAGATCCAAATGCGCGGTTTCGAGGCCGACGCCAGGTTGGCGCTCAACGACCAATGGAGCGTGCAGGCCGACATGACCCGCAACCTGACCGAATCCCGCGCCGGGGTCACCCTTAACGATATCCCCAGTTTTTTCGCCCGCTCACGCATCGGTTTTGAATCGCAAAACCGCCTATGGGGTGCAGGCGCGGCGCTGCGTTATATCCGCGATGTCATCAGCGCCAAGCAGGTCGAGTACGGGCATTATTCGGTGGTGGACGCCGACGCCTATCGCTATCTGGACAGTGCCCACCAGCATCGTTTGAGCCTGCTGGTGGAAAACCTGTTCGACCGCGACTACGTCACCAGTCGCGCCAACAACGTCGACAACCTCGGCCGCCCCTTCACCGCAGAGGTGCGTTACAGGTATCGCTTCTGATGGCCGACATCACGCCAATCGACGGGGTCGACACCCACCCCGACTGGTCGCGAATTCCTGACCACAGTCACCATGTGTTCCTGTGTACCGGCCCGCGCTGCACCCAGCGTGGAGCCTTGCAACTGCGGAAAGCCCTGCGCCGCCGGTTGCTGGAGCTGCAACGCATCGAAGTGCCCGACGGCGTGCTGCTGACCCGCACCCATTGCCAGTTCCCCTGCAACCTCGGGCCGGTGCTCACGGTTTACCCGCAGCGCTGCTGGTACGGCGTGCACAGCAAGGCGGATGTGATACGCCTGGTGGATATGCACCTGGCAGGCGGTGAAGTGGTTGACGATCTACTGCTCAAGGAGCGCGCATGAAAACGTGGTGCTTATGCTTGATCTTGATTGCCCTGCTCTGCGCAACACAGACGCTGGCAGACAATTACACCAATTGCGCCCAGGCCTGGACACTGCCACACGCGCCGCCCTCGCGCATCGTCGCCCTCAATCAACACGCGGCCGACCTCTTGCTGGCGCTGGATGCCAGGCCTTCAATGGTGGGCGTGGCCTATCTGGACGACAGCGACAACACGCATCGACAGGGCCGGTATTTCGAAGTGCCGGTGATTGCCGCCCAATATCCCTCCAGCGAAATGCTGTATGCACAGCGCCCCGACTTGGTGGTGGGCGGGTTCGCCAGCGCGTTCGGCAAGGGTGTGAGCTCACGCACTGGCCTGGCCGACAACGGCGTGGCGTCCTACCTGCTGGAGTCCGCGTGTGACGGGCACACCCTGGATTACTTCGCGCACATCCGCCAGGACCTGCTCACCCTTGGTGCCCTGCTGCACAAATCACAACGCGCCAAGGCCCTGAGCGACGCACTGGACGCCGACCTGCAACATGCCCAGGCATTGGCTGACAACGCCCAACCGGTATCGGTATTTTACTTGGACAGTGAGGTCAACGGCCTCGCCAGTGAAGGCCAACGGGGGTTTGTCACAGCACTGCTGGCCGCATCGGGTGCCCGCAATGTGCTGGCTGACATCCCCCTATCACGAGTGACCGTGAACAGTGAAACCTTGCTGATGAAGGACCCTGACATCATTTTATTGGCCGACGCCCTGTGGTCCCCCGCTAACCGCAAGCGCCAATTGCTGACCACCGACCCGGTGTTATCGACGCTGCGAGCGGTGCGTGAGAACCGGATGATCGATATTCCGTTTACCCATTTAGTACCCGGCGTCGGCGGCGGCAAGGTGGCAATTGAACTGGCCCGTACATTTCGCGGCATACGGTAATCTGTAAGGAGCAAGCTCGCTCCTATGACTGTGGACTAGGCCCGGGCCACCGGCATGCGGGACAACTCCCGCAGCCACGGCAACACCCGCAGGCCGTGGGCAGTCTCGCAGGGGTCGACGATGTCCATGAAGTGTTCGAGGTTGACGTGGTCCGGCACGCCCGGCAATCGCACTCGCACGGCCGGCGTTACGCCGCAAGGGGCGCCCAGGTCCAGATGCTCGTAGACGAGTACATGACGCACCTGGGGCTGAGGCTCATGGGCATGGGCCAACAGCCCTGCATTGGTTATCAGCACGTCGAAGGGTTCGGCAGGAATGGCAGTGAGAATCCGCACCTCTTCGAACGTTTGCACCGGCACGATCCGGTAATAGCCCAAGTGGTTGAGCATTTTCTCGATGTACAGGCGTTGCAGATGTTGTTCATCGGCAATCAGGATGGTCAATGCTTTGTTCGGCATGGCAAACCCCTGGGCAGGCAGTGCTCGACAGTGAGCGTCGCCCATTTTCCAGACATATGCCGACGAAAAAATCAGGCATATTCCCCCTTCATGTAAGAACTTTCCCAAATCCTCCGAAAGGCGATCAACCACAGTCAGGGCTGATTGCAATAAGCGCTTAAGCCATGATGCAAAACATCGATCGCTTCACCCACGCTTGCAACCGCTGGCCCCAATGCCTGACGGTCCTGCTGTTCACACGCCGCCTCCAATGCCTCACATACACTGATCAATGGGTTGGCCTTGACCATCCGCGCGCCTCCCTTGGCACGATGAGCCAGGTCGTGCAACTTGGCAAAGTCTGCCTGGCTTGCCAGCCGTGGCAGCAAGGCACGATCCGCCTCCAGGCTTTCGAGTAACGGCGCCAGCAATTCGACCAGCGCGGCATGATCATCCCCGGTCAGCGCAACCAGGGTGCTCAAGTTGAAGGTAGCCAAGGGTCGCGGGCTAGTGCCAACTGAACGCGACGCCAATGCCGCCCGCAAGTCGTCCAGCCCGGTGGGCTTGAACAGGCAGCCATCCATGCCAGCCTGCCGACAGCGCTCGGCTTCCTCCGGCTGGGCGTTGGCGGTGAAACCGAGTAACAGGCAGGGCTCCAGACCGCGCTCACGCTCCTGTGCGCGAATCTCCTGGGCCAGCTGATAGCCGTTCTTGAACGGCATGTTGCAATCGGTAATGACGCCGTCGAACTGCCCCGTTCGCCACTGTTCAAGCCCTTGGACACCGTCTTCGGCCGTGATGATACGGTGCCCCAGAAAGCTCAACTGTCGAGCCAGCAGCAAGCGGTTGGCCGGGTAGTCGTCCACCACCAGAATACTCAGCGCGCGCCCCTCTGGCGCCGCCTCTTGCACAGGCTCAATCGGGGCCGGCAGCGTGGTGGTCATGGCCAGGGTCAACGTCACGTCCACCCGAGTGCCGTGCCCCAACACACTACTCAAGTGCAATTGGCCGCCCATCATTTCGCACAGGCTGCGGCTGATCACCAACCCCAGCCCAGACCCGCTGCGTGCCGATTGCTGATTATTGCTGCCCTGGATGAACACACTGAACAACCGCTGCTGGTCGGTGACGCTGATTCCGATGCCAGTGTCTTGCACCCATAACTGCACGGCCAAGCGATCGTCCTCGACCACCGCCTGCGCGACCAGGCTGACCTGCCCATGGGGAGTGAACTTGATGGCATTGCTCAGCAGATTCGAGACCACCTGCTTGAATCGCAGCGGGTCGACCAGCACCGCCTGGTCAATCAACGGGTCCAGCTCAACCTGCAGTGCCAACCCCTTGGCTCGGGCCAGCCCCTCGAATACACGTGCGACCGACGCCAACAACTCATGCAGGTTGGCGGGCTCCAGGGTCAGTGACAAATGCCCAGACTCGATCCGCGCTATATCGAGAATATCGCCGATCAGCTCCAACATACCCCGCGAAGCTACCGAGGCCACCTCCAGAGCATCGCGGTCGACCCGCCCCTGTTCGGCATTTTTCAAGGCCAGTTCGATCATGCCGATCACGGCGTTCATCGGCGTGCGGATCTCGTGGCTCATGGTCGCCAGGAAGGTCGTCTTGGCGCGATTGGCGGCGTCGGCATCGTCCTTGGCTTCCTGTAGCTGGCCGAGCAGCCGGTGCCGTTCGCTTACGTCTACCCAACCGGCAATCATGCCCACCACCTTCTCGTCGCCGTCGCGGTACGGCAGCATCCACTGGTAAATGGTCAGCACATCGCCATTGGGCACCTTGAGGATTCGATCATGAATCTGCGGCTCGCCGCCGGCCATCAAGCGCAGGTAATCCTCATGAAACGACCGGGCCTGTGGCGGGTTTTCGATGTCGGTTTCCACCACGGTCCTGCCGATCACGTCTTCAAGTTTGTAGCCAAACACGTCGAGGTAGGCGTTATTGCAGGCCATCAGCCGCCCTTGGCGATCGCGCACGTAAATCGGGTGTGGTGTGCCGTCGATCAATACGCTCATGAACCGCATCTGATCGCTTAGCGCTCGCTCGGCCTGCAGGCGCTTGCGAATCAGGCTGCGCAGGTAAATGGCCCAGCCCAGCGTGATTGCCAACAACAGCGCCGCCAACCCAAAGCCCTGAAGAATCACATTCCGATAACGCAACCAATAGCTGTCCTCGATGATGACCTCACTACGCCACTGGCCAATCAGTTCGTCCATTTCCTGAGGGGTGATGCTCAGCAGCGCCTTATCGAGGATCGAATACAGCTCCAACTGACTGCGATTTACCCCAAAGGTCACGCGTGCAGGCTCAATGCCAACCGTACTGCTGACACGCAGGCGGTCGCGGTAATAACGGCTGATCAGATAACGTGCGCTGATTAACGAGTTGACCGCGCCGTCGGCGTCACCATTGGCCACCAGCGCCATGGCTTGCTGGGGGTTCTCCACGTCGACAAACATCACACCTGGAAAATTTTTCGCTATGTCCTCATGCAGGCCATTGCCGACCACCATGGCCAGGCGTTTGCCGACCATGTCCTCCAGCGTGAGCGGGCTGTGGGGACCGTTACGGGTTACCAGCACAAAGGGATTGGTCAGGTAGGGCCGGGTAAAACGCACTTTTTCAGCACGCTCCGCACTAGGCGTGACGACCGCCAGCATGTCCGCCGTACCCGCACTGACGATATTGATCTGGCGCGGCAATGAGCCGCCCGGGACCACATCGAACTTCAAGCCGGTACGCAAGCTGATACGCGATAATACCTCGGCACTCAACCCTTCGAACTGGCCTTGATCACCAATAAAAGATAACGGTAGAAAGTCATTGAGCACCGCGACTCTGACCCTCGGATTCTTTTGCACCCAACGTTGTTCGCTGGCACTCAAATGCAACCGGTCAACGCCGATTATCCCCAGGTTACCTCCGCTCCAGCGGCGCAGGATTTCCATCTGCTCGCTGGCGGGAATCGCCTCCAGCGCGGCATTGAGAATGGGCAGTAAACGCGTATTTTCGCGGGCGACGGCAAACGCAAACGGGTTGACTTCCAAGCCGGAAAAATCCGCCATACGTACATTGTTGAGGTGATTGCGATTGATCAGGTAGTTGCTGCTGATAGCATCCCCCAGATAGACGTCGGCGCGACCAAACGCTACGGCACCAATAGCTTCGAAAGTCGAGGCAAACAACTCCAATTGGGCCTGGGGGTAAAACGCCCGAACGGCGTCGGGCTGCATATAGTGATACAGCATCGCTACGCGCTTGCCCGCCAGGTCGTCATTCAACACCTGGCTATCGCCGCTGCGAGTCACCAGGGTCGGTTGATCGTTGGCGTAGGAGCGAGACAAAAGCAGTTGCGGGTCGGCCGCTTCGTAGCCATTGGCGGAACCGAGAAAATCCACGCCTCCCTGCTTCAAGGCTTCGATCACTTCATCGCGGGTATCGTAACGCCGTACCTCTATGGAGATATGCAGGGCCTGACCCACCAGTGCGGCAAAATCGGCTGTGATACCTTCAAGCTCGTCGTTGTTATTGGTCAAGTCAAAAGGCGCATAATCGGGAGCAGAAACCCCCATCAACAATGTGCGCCGCTCGCGCAGCCAGCGCCAATCAGACTCATCCAGTGCTACTTGCGGGGTGTCAATACGTGAGTGCCCCAACAGCCGCAAAGCATGGGGCTCATCCAGGGCCACCGCGATCTGAGGTAACAGGCTCATCCAGAAGATCGTGGCGAACCTTATAAACGCGGTGGTGATCATCTCAATTCAGATCAGATGGTTGCGCTGGGCAAACTTGGATAAGTGCACTACCGAAGACATGCGTAACTTCTCCTTGAGTCGAGTCTTGTAAGTGCTGATGGTCTTGTGGCTCAGCAGCATCTGTTCGGCAATTTCCTTGTTGCCCAGCCCCAGGGCCAACATTTGCAATACGGTTAACTCACGGTCCGATAAGCACTCGATCATCTGCCGTTCCGTTTCTTGCAGATCATCGCGGCGCACCGAACTGGTCGGCAAACTGGGGAAGCAGCTGTAGCCCGACATGATCGCTTTGATAGCCTTTTGCAGCTCATCCAGCTCACCGGTCTTGGCGACGAACCCCATCGCACCGGAACGCATGCAACGGGTAGAAAAAAATACCGCCAGGTAGGAGGTCAGCACCAGAATCTTGCACGGCAAGCCCAACGCCTTGATGCGGCTGATAACCTCCAACCCGCCTAATTTAGGCATCGCCAGGTCGAGGATAATCAGCTCGGGACGTTGCTCCCTCGCCAACTGCATAGCGTCAGCGCCATCCCCCGCCTGAAAAATTTCATCAAACCCCTCCAATTGCAGGAGGTGTTTGACCGTTGCCCGGATAAACGGATGGTCATCCACAATTAATGCTTTGCTCATAAAACTTCCTTATGTGGACAAAATACCCTTACACATCACGCCGGACCTGGGTACCTGTGAGAAATGACAGTTCCGACAAGCGGCACTGCTTCCTTGGAGCGGTAACCAAGCAGTGTCTGGCCCTTTCAATTAACTCAACAGAGCGACGGACGCCGGACCTCAACGGCGCAACAGCCGCAAGTACCTAACTTTAGCAATGCAATGATGTTTCAACCGAAGGGATAATCCGGACAACATGTAGGATTTTTCCACATGCAAGCTTAGCCAATCCTGGCCAGCCCATAAGGATCAGTCGGTGGTGCTCGGACTCCAGAAGGCCTGCACCACCAGGGTTGACGTTGAGAGGCGCGCCACCAGCGCGTCCAGTTCGTCGCCATCCACCGACGTGGCGGCCAGGATGGCCTCGATTTCCACTTCGTCACTGCCGAACGGTCGCACGTCGACGTCGCTGGCAGGGTAGTTGCAGCGTGCCAGCTCGGCTTCCAGTAACACCATCACGGCCTGCTGCTGACTGCGGCGCGCAATGACATAGAGGATATTGGTGACCTCTGCCGACACCACGTCCAAGGGCTGACGATTGATGTTATTGACGATCGGCCGCAGCAAGGTATTGGCCGCCAGCACAAACAGCGTGCCCAGCAACGCCTCGAGGATCAGGTCGGCCCCGGCGCAGGCGCCCACCGCGGCCGAAGCCCAAAGGGTGGCGGCTGTATTGAGCCCACGCACATTGCCCTCCTCCCGCATGATCACACCCGCCCCCAGGAAGCCGATGCCCGACACCACGTAAGCGACCACGCGCACCGCGCCTTCCGCACCGCCCAGTCGGTTGGCCATGTCGACAAAGATCGCCGCGCCCACCGCCACCAGCACATTGGTACGTAAGCCGGCGGTGCGCTGGCGGTACTGGCGCTCGAACCCGATGAGGCCACCGAGAATAAACGCAGCGCTGAGGCTGACCACGGTGTCGACCAGGGAGTTGAGGTTTATGTTGTTGATTGCCTGCATAAGAAATCTCCATGAATGCAGCGGCACATTGGTAACTCGCAGGTCCCTGTGGGAGCTGGCTTGCCTGCGATAGCGGTATACCACCAATGAATCTGGCGACTGATACACCGTCATCGCGGGCAAACCCGGCTCCCACAGGATTGGCGATGTTGCATGGAACCTGTTACTGCCAGCCAAACTTGCGAATGTAGTAGCCCTTCACCGCTTGGGTCAGCGCCATGTAAGCCAGCAAAATCACCGGCAGGAACACGAAGTACAGCGACGGCAGCGCCTGCAATTTGAAGTAGTGCGCCAAAGGCCCCATCGGCAGGAATATCCCCACGGCCATGATCACACCGGTCATCAACATCAACGGCAGCGCTGCGCGGCTTTGCAGGAATGGGATTTTCGGCGTGCGGATCATGTGCACGATCAGGGTCTGGGTCAGCAGCCCCACCACAAACCAGCCGGATTGAAATAGCGTTTGGTGGTCTGGGGTGTTGGCATCAAACACATACCACATGAGTGCGAACGTGGTGATGTCGAAGATCGAACTGATCGGTCCGAAAAACAACATGAAGCGCCCCACTTCCCCCGGCTGCCAGCGTTGCGGCGTGGCAAGCATCTCGTCATCGACGTTGTCGAACGGAATCGCAATCTGCGAGATGTCATACAGCAGGTTTTGCACCAGCAGGTGCATCGGCAGCATCGGCAAAAACGGGATAAAGGCACTGGCCACCAATACCGAGAACACGTTGCCGAAGTTCGAACTGGCGGTCATCTTGATGTATTTGAGCATGTTGGCGAAGGTGCGCCGGCCTTCCAGCACGCCCTCCTCCAGGATCATCAGGCTCTTCTCCAGCAGGATGATGTCAGCCGCTTCCTTGGCGATGTCCACCGCACTGTCCACCGAAATTCCGATATCCGCCGTGCGCAACGCCGGAGCGTCGTTGATGCCATCGCCCATAAAGCCGACCACATGTCCGTTGGCCTTGAGCAGACGCACGATGCGCTCCTTGTGGCTGGGCGTGAGCTTGGCAAACACATTGGTGGTTTCCACGGCCAGGGCCAGTTCGACGTCGCTCATCGCTTCGATGTCGTTGCCCATCAGCAAGCTTGTTGCTCCAGGCCCACTTCGCGGCAGATCTTCGCCGTGACGAGTTCGTTGTCGCCGGTCAACACTTTCACCGCCACGCCGTGAGCCTTCAGCGCTTTGAGGGCGGGGGCGGTGCTTTCCTTGGGCGGGTCGAGAAACGCCACGTAGCCGATCAGCGTCAGGTTGTTTTCATCGGCCAGGGTGTAGGTGTCACGTCCTGCCGGCATCGGCTGCGCCGCTACCGCCACCACCCGCAGCCCTTCTTCGTTAAAGGCCGCGGTCACCTGGCGAATGCGCGCCAGCAGTTCGTCGGTCAGTGCCTCATCGACGTCACCATGACGCACGCGATTGCACACCGACAAAATTTCCTCCACCGCCCCTTTGCAGATCAACAGGTGCGGTTGGTGCTCCTCGGCCACCACCACCGACATGCGGCGGCGGTTGAAGTCGAATGGGATCTCGTCGACCTTGTGGAACGCGGTACCGACTTTCAGCTCACGATGGATGTCCACATGCTCGAGCACGGCCACATCCAACAGGTTTTTCAGGCCGGTCTGGTAGTAGCTGTTGAGGTAGGCCATTTCCAGCACGTCGTCCGACTCCTGGCCCCACACGTCCACATGGCGCGCCAGGAAAATCTTGTCCTGGGTGAGCGTGCCGGTCTTGTCGGTGCACAGCACGTCCATGGCGCCGAAGTTCTGGATCGCGTCCAGGCGCTTGACGATGACCTTCTTGCGCGACAGAAACACCGCGCCCTTGGCCAAGGTCGAGGTGACGATCATGGGCAGCATTTCCGGGGTCAAGCCTACCGCAATCGACAGCGCGAACAGCAACGCCTCGGTCCAGTCGCCCTTGGTGAAGCCGTTGATGAACAGCACCAGCGGCGCCATCACAAACATAAAGCGAATCAGCAACCAACTGACCTTGTTCACCCCCTGCTGGAACGAGGTGGTCGCACGGTCCGTTGCCGTGACACGTTGCGCCAAGGCACCAAAATACGTGCTGTTGCCGGTGGCCAGGATGACCGCCGTGGCGGCGCCGGACACGACGTTGGTGCCCATGAACAGAATATTCTCCAACTCCAGCGGGTTGCGCGTGTGGGCGTCCTGCTGGTGGGCGAACTTTTCCACCGGCATGGATTCACCGGTCATCGCCGCCTGGCTGACGAACAAGTCCTTGGCGCTGAGCACGCGGCAGTCCGCGGGGATCATGTCGCCGGCCGACAATACAATCAGATCGCCTGGCACCAGTTGCTTGATCGGCAGTTCAATGCGCTTGGCAGTACCGCGGCGCAGCACCGTCGCGGTATTGCTCACCATGGCCTTCAAGGCGTCGGCGGCCTTGTTCGACTTGGCCTCCTGCCAGAAGCGCAACAGGGTCGAGAGCACCACCATGGAGAAAATCACCGTGGCGGCCTTCATGTCTTCGGTCAGCCAAGAGATCACCGCCAACAGGGTCAGCAGCAGGTTGAACGGATTCTTGTAGCAATGCCACAGGTGCACCCACCACGGCAGCGGCTGTTCGTGCTCGACTTCATTGAGGCCGTATTGCACGCGCAGGGCGTCGGCTTCCTGAGTGCTCAGGCCCTCGGCGTGGCTACCCAGCACGCCCAGCAATTGCACAGTGCTGCGGTTGGCAGAAGCCACCAGTGTCTGCGCCAGGCTGGGCGGTACTTCGCGGCTGACGCTGGCATCGGTCACGGTCTCCAGCATCGCCAGGCGGCGAAAATGCCGGGCGATATGCCGGGTCCGCAGGAAACCGGCGAAGAACTCTTTGAGCAAAGTGAGGTTCATGGTGTAACTCCTGCGCGAGGAAAAACCGTCGTGCAGGTACTGCCCGTCCACACCGCGCCCGTCACACAGGCACAGCCGAACCTGGCCCGCCCGCCGTAACAGGCAGGCGCGTCCGTAGCATCCAGGCGTTACCCAGGTGCTGGTCAGCGTCGATGAGAGGGAATCAGGCAGGTGCCAGGACTGGCCACCGCCGAGATGCCGCTTCTCGCTTTATGAGGCGAGACAACGGCATCAAGAAAATGCGCGTTACCTTGCCAAGTAGAGGCCGGTTACCGAAACCGGCCGACGACTGTCGCTCGAACAAGTACCCACTGAGGGTCTCCGCTATTGATGAAAACGCGCGAAGCTTACGCCCCGATGTTGGCGGAGTAAACCGTAGGAAAGTGGCAGCCTGGTGAATAAGAAGATTCTTCAGGATGGGTTCAGGAAAGAGCGTTTTGCTTACTTTTGTCTGGGCCGGCAGTCCGGCTTTTCAAAAGTGAGCCGCTGTAAAAGCGGAACCCTGAGTAGCCGTTACCGCAGGAATGGATATGTACACGGTCCAACTGTGTTGACTGTCAGGCCGTCTTCGCAGGCAAGCCAGCTCCCACATTTGGATCGCGGTGCGTCAGCTCGATTAGCGTCTACATGGGATTGATGTACATCCCTGGCTATGGCGTATCAGGTCGATCCCTTTCAACCAATGCCACGTAGTCTTCAATGCTAGCGCTGGCAACACCCTTTACCTGGATAGACACCTTATTCACCTGCCGACCCATCGTGATGCCCTCGCGGGTACGCATCTGTACATAGCCAAGTCTGGGCCAAAAACGCTCGGCCCTGGTATTGCCCATCACTACCGTCAGCCGCAGCCACTGGGCGCCCTTCGCCACCGCCCAGGCCTCAAGGTCCGCGTGCAAGCGCTGCGCCAGCCCGCTGCCGTGCCAGCGCGCCTGCACCAGCAGCAACCCGATGTGCCACACCCCGATGGCGAGCAAATCCGCGGCGATATTCACCACGGCGACCAGGTGGCCCTGCGCATCTCGGTAACCCAGCCAGTACAGGCGGCTGCAATGCCAGCCGGCGGGTAATTGGCCGCGTAATTCTTCCCGTGCTTCGGTCGGGGTAGCCGGTTCGCCATTCACCGCGATGAAGTAAGCCGGCGCCTGTTCAAAAAACTGCTGCAGCTCAGCTTCATCGCAGCCAAGCAGCTCAACCACCCGAATGCCTTCGAGGAAACTGCCAGGCAACTCCTGTGGATCAACGTCCATGTTCAACCTCTTCAATCATCCCGTGTCAGCACTTCCAGCAGTTCAATTTCGAAGCGCAGATTACTGTTGGGTTTGATATGCGCGCCCATCGAGCGCTCGCCATAGGCCAGGTGCGCCGGTACATACAACGAGCGTACACCGCCAACCTGCATGCCCATCAAGCCCTGGTCCCACCCCTTGATCACGCGGCCAGTGCCGATCACGCACTGAAACGGTTTGCCCCGTTCCCAGGAGGAATCGAACACGGTGCCATCTTCCAGGGTGCCGGTGTATTGGGTGGTGATCAGCGCGCCCTTGACCACGGCTTTGCCGTCGCCCAGGCGGATGTCGGTGACCTGCAGTTCGTCGTTGCTCATGGAGTTCTCATTGAAGGGGCCAAAGGCTGGGGTTTTCCCAGAATCGGAGGGGTTTGGCAAGTGCAGGGAAATGGCCAACGTGATGGTGGACCGTTCGCTGGAATGCATACAGCCGCGTTAGCGCAATCCAATGTGGGAGCTGGCTTGCCTGCGAAGGCGGTGTGTCAGTCAATGCACCTGTGACTGCACGACCGCTTTCGCAGGCAAGCCAGCTCCCACATTGAATCTGCATGCATTCAGAGGTCGCCGTGTCGACCCTTTACAACCAATGCCAGAACCGGCTCCAGAACCCGCGCCCCAACTCATCCTTGCACCCGGCATATTGGCGCGCATACATCTGCGAACGCGCCTGTACCTTGCTCGCTACCGGCGGCAGCCAGGCTTTGCTGGCGTAGGTGCGCTGGCGGTAGCCGCCCCAGCCTTCGTGGTAATTCAGGTACTGGCCGTAGGCATCGTACTTGTAGACGCCGTTGATGGTGTAGGTCTTGTCCATGTACCAGCCGATAAAGTCGATGGCGTCGTCGAAGTCTTCGCGATCAGCGCCGCTGCGGCCGGTGGCTTTGCGGTAGTCGTTCCATACTTCATCCTTGGCCTGGGCATAGCCGGAAGCGGTGGAGACGCGGCCCCAAGGGATGATCCACAGCAGGTATTTACGCGGAGTCTTGGCGTCGTGGCGAAAGCCCGATTCCTGATACATGATGGCGAACGGCACCTGGATCGGCACGCCCCAGCGCTTTTGCGTGACCTTGGCGGCGTCGTACCAGTCGTCTTTTTCGCGGAAGATACCGCAGAGGTCGTTGGGCGTGCGTGGCGGCGAGGTGCCGCACGCCGCCAACAGGGAAGTGAGTAATAACAGTCCGACGGCTTTGCCTGCGCTCAAGGGTCACCTTTGTGGGATAAGGGTAAAATGCCAGCATTTTACCCCTTCACACCGGCGGCGTCCTTGCCGCAGACATCTTTAAGCCAACGGCACGCGACGGGTAGTCAGCGCGATACGACCAATAAAGAAGCTCAACGCCGCACCCAACAGCAGCATGGCCAAGGTGCTCCAGGCCGCGCGGGACAGTTGCTTGGCAGCGACTTCACCGGCTTCACGGGCTTTCTGTTCAGCCTGTTTTTTCAGCTCATCAACCTTTTGCATGGCTTGCTGATAAGCCTGGGCATAGTTGTCGACGATCTGCGTGGCTTCTTCTTTGCTCTTGCCAGTGCGGGCCGCGACGATGTTGACCAGCGCCTCTTTATCCGCTGCATTCAATGCTGGCTCACCGGACGCTTTCACACGTTCGAACCATTGCTTGAGCTCATCACCGGCCTGGGCAGGATTGGTCGCTGCATCGGTAGCCGACTGCTTGCCATCGGCAGCTGCCTGATCGGCTTTCTGCTCGACATTGGCAGGGTCCAGTTCAGCCTTGCCGCTCTGCTTGAGCAAGGTATCCAGTTGGCCTTGCAGGCTGTTCCAGTCCAGCTCGATGCCCTGCTCGTTCAACTGTTGCTTGATGCTATTGCTAATCCCTGGCGCGGCGGCAGCAATGCCACTGCCCGCAGCAGACAGACCTTTACCCACCACGTTGCCGGCCGTACCGACCACGCTGGAAGCCAGGCCCGCCAACAGCCAAGTGGTGAACAAGGTGGTCAAGGTCCAGGTCAGCACCCCATGCAGGCCGCCACGATCCGGCGCGGTGCGGCCGGCCACGAACGCACCCAACGCGATGGCGACCAGTGTCGATACAAACAGCCAGATACCCGCACCCGTGCCAAAACCGCTCAACGGGTTGCCCGCTTCCATCGGGTCAACGGCACTGGCGCCGATAGCGGTGCCCAACACACTCAAGACCAGGTAGGTGACCAGTGCGATTGCGCTACCGGCCAGTACCGAGCTCCACGACACTCGAAACAGCGATCGATTGGTTTCATAGACAGTGGTCATACAAAGGTCCTTTTCAAATTGAGGAGCAAGGCAATGTGCCTTGATGGGTGTGAGTGTGGCGAAACGACATACGTTCAGTCCTGGCCCATATGCACCAGGTGGCCTGGTGCATTCGCACTGCCCCGTGGGCAATTACTCTGCACTATCCTGAAGCCAGGATGTCGTAACCCAATGTGCCTTGCCCTGCCCTAATCGGAGACGTTATGACCCAGGATGTTCTCGCCAAAGAAACCAACCGCCGCCAACTGCAGACCATCATCTCGGGACTGTCCGACGGTGTGATTCTGGCCGAGGTCGACCAGACCATTCTCTGGGCCAATGAAGCGGCGTTGACCATGCACGGGGTCAGCGAGGTCAAGGAACTGGGCGCCAATACCGAGGCGTACGCCAAACGCTTTGCCCTGCGCTATCGCAACAACCATCCCTTGCCACTGGACAGCTACCCCCTCAGCCGCGTGGCTGCCGGCGAAGAGTTCAGCGATGTGGTGGTGGAAGTCACACCCGCCGACGACGAACACCGCAGTTGGGTACATCGCCTGCGCAGCCTGGTGCTGACCGATGCCCAGGGTGAACCTGAGTTGCTGGTACTGATCCTCAGCGACGCCACCGAATGGGCCAGCGCCGAGCAACGCTTTGAGAAAACCTTCAACGCCAACCCGGCGCCCGCGGTGATCTGTCGTCTAAGCGACCTGCGCTACATCAAGGTCAACCAGGGTTTTTTGGAGATGACCGGCTACAACCGCGACCAGGTCATCGGCAAATCCGTGTATGAACTGGATGTGCTGGAACAGGCCGAGCGCAAGGACCTGGCGATCCAGCGCCTGGGCGAAGGCGCGACCATCCCGCAGATGCAGGCCGAACTGAGACTGCCCGAAGGTGGCAGCAAACTGGTGATTGTCGCCGGCCAACCGTTGGACATGAACGAGGAAGACTGCATGCTGTTTTCCTTCACCGACCTGGAGCCACGGCGCAAAGCCGAGATCGCCCTGCGCCAGAGCGAAGAACGCTTCGCCAAATCCTTCCGCCTGACGCCCGTACCGACCCTGGTATGCAGTGCCGACAACCGCCAGGTGGTAGACATCAACGAAGCCTTCATGAGCATCACCGGCTACATCAGCGAGGAATTGATTGGCAAATCCATCGAAGACATCAACTTCATCGACAGCCCCCAGGCCGGCGCGCAGTTGTTCGCCACCCTGGAAAAAGCCGGCAACCTTGAAGGCCAGGACCTCAAGGTGCGCAAGAAAGGCAACGAGGTGATCGACTGCGTGGTGTCCGCCGACACCGTGATTATCCAGGACGTACCCTGCTACCTGATGGTGCTGATGAACATCACCGAGCGCAAACGCTCGGAGCTGGAACTGGTGGCGGCCATCGAGGAAGTCATGCAGGACGCGTCCTGGTTCAGCCAGACCCTGATCGAGAAGCTGGCCAACGCCAAGAGCGTCAACAGCCCCAACCTGCCGAATGTTTCCTTCACCGACCTCACCGCCCGCGAGCGCGATGTATTGGGCCTGATCTGCGAAGGCCTGGCGGACAAAGAAATCGCCTCGCGCCTGAAACTGGCGCCCAACACTGTGCGTAACCATGTGGCCACGGTGTATTCCAAGCTGGGGGTGCACAGCCGTAGTGCAGCGATCGTCTGGGCCCGTGAACGCGGGCTGTTTGCCGGCGATTTGCGCCTGAAAAACAAACCCTGACCTTGCAAATGCACTAGTTCGACTAGTGCGAATTCGCCTTATTGCGCGAGGGTGCAAACAATAACCTTCAAGGGATCGTATTTATGCCTTGAAGGAACCCGCATGTTTACCCTCTCTCAACTGCGCAACTGCATCGAAGAAGGCCTGTCACCGCTGACGTGCGAATTCACCCTGTGCCGGGATGCGTCCTTGACCCTCAAGGTCTACGACGCCGAGACCGGCCGTGTCGACCTGGTGGTTACCGGCATCAGCACCAACCGCCTGCAGACCCCGCAGGAAGTGGCAAAAATGGTGGATGAGTTGCGCTACGAGCTGCAAAGCAACAACGTCGGCAAGCTCACGCTGGATGATTTGCCTTTATCGCCGCTCCCATGAAATAAAACACCCCGCCGGCAACGATAAACGCCCCCAGCATGTAGAACATGTAATGGGCCGGCAGGCTGGCCAACACCAGCCCACACAGCACCGGCCCCAGCGCCGCACCGAGGTTGGACAGGTTTTGCGCCCCGTAATACATGCCCCGCAGGTGGTCCGGGGCAATTCGGTCGATAAACATGTATTCGGCCGGAAACACGATGATCTCCCCGACGGTGAACACCGCCATCGCCAGCACCCAGCCCACCACGCTGGTGGACAGCCCGAAGCCAATCAACCCCAGCATGAACATGCTCAAGCCAGCGATCAGCCACTGGCTCAGGTAACGGTGCGAGATGCGCCGGCCAATCAAGTACTGCAAGGCAATCACTAGCACGGCGTTGGTGGTCAACACCGCGCTGATCACCGTGTAGGTGTATTCGGCGGTCGTGGTGGTCACCAGGTACTGCGACAGGTAGGCCGTGAACTGGCCGAACACCACCGCGCTGAGTAAACCGCCGAGGGTGAAACACACCAGGCGACGGTCCTGCAGCAAAACGCGGGCGACGGCAAGGAACGGCACCGGCTTTTGCGTGGTGTCCACCGCGGCCAAGTTACGGTCACCCCAGCGCCCATACAGCAGAAAAAAACCCAGCCCCAACAGCGCCGACAGAATAAACGGCAGGCTGATATCCAGCTTGGCCACCATCGCGCCAAAGAACGGCCCTACGGCATAGCCAATATTGGTAAGCGTGTACTTGATGGAAAACACTTCGCTGCGCACGTCTTCGGGCAGCAGGCTGGCGAAGCCGGCTTTCACCGCAACGTCAATGACGGCGTAGGCCAGGTTGATCAGGATCAGGCAGCCATAGAACGACCAGATATTTTGCGCCAGCACCGTGCCGATAAACCCCAGCACAAACACCAGGCTCAAGCCGAGCAACAGGCGATAACTATTGATGCGGTCGACCAGGAAACCGCCGTAGACACTGAGTAGCGAACCGACGATCAGCGAACTGCCGATTACCAGGCCGACCTGGGTAATGTCCAAGGCGAAATGGCTGGTGAGGTAGATCACGAGATAAGGAAAGGTGATGGCCTTGGCCAACGTCAGCAACAACGTGGCGCACAGCAACAGGTTCACGGTTCGGGGGTAGTTTCTGATGGTGGCAAGCATCCTGCTCTCTTTTTGTAAAGGTAACGCGACCATTGCGGTCGGTTACCTTAACGCAAGAAACATGAAACGAGCAGGTGCCCCGGCGGGATTATTTCTTGACTGGCGTAATCTCGAGGATGGTGCCGTTGGTGGTCTTGAGCAGGACGTACTTGTCGCCTACGCGCGCCCACTGGCTTTCTTCTTCGGGCTGCTTGAGGCCGCGCTTTTTCCAATCGCTGATGGCCGACTCCTTGCGCATCAGGATATCCGGAGCGCGGTCGCCTTCTTTCAAATCACGAGCGTTGATGTTTGAAGGTTGCACGGTTTCCTGAGGGGTATCGCCAGCCTGCACTACAGCACTGACGGTGGAAAAGCTGGCAGCGACCAGCAGGCAAGCGGCTAAGGTTTTCGACTTCATGGGTGCTCCTTCAATTAATGGTGCGTACCCAGGTTCCGACCGCGGCGGCGCGTAATCATTCAGCCGTATTTCCCTGCGGCCAGAGATTGCTCCCGCTGGGCTGCGCAGTGGCCCCAACCCATTCACCGCATGTTTTCAGTGGGTACGCGGTCGGGCTTTTTGGGGCCGCTTCGCGGCCCAGCGGGAGCAAGCTCCCTCGCCACAGGGGGGGTACACCGTTATAGCCAGGCGGCGTCCCAGAGCGAGTAGGCGCCAACATGCTCGACCAGTCCGGCTCGAAGTGGGTTGGCGATGATATAGCGAGCAGTCTTGATAAGGTCGTCCTCCACTCGCACCGCACGATCGTGATAACCGTTCTGCCAGAAAGCACCCTGTGTGCGACGGGCTCGGTTGATGGTCAGTGTGCTTCGCGACTTCACTCGTTTCATCACTTCAGGCAGCGTCGCGCCTCGCAATTCAAATAACCAGTGAAGATGATCCGGCATAATGACCCAAGCCAAAGAGTTGACCAGCTCAAGGTCATGGGCTCGTTTGAGCTCGGCAACCAATAGCCGCCCCAGGTAAATATCGGCAAATACCGGGCGACGTTGATAAACCACGGCAGTCACCAAATAAGCTCGACCAGGTTCTGAATAACGGCCACGTCGCAACAAATGAGAGTTGGGCTTGTGAAGCAATCCTTTGCTCCCCTGAATGGTTGAATGGTCCATTCAACCTAGCAGGCACCTGAGATGTCCCTGCCCAATACAGTTTCCCCATATTTCCCAATCCTTTGTGGCGAGGGAGCTTGCTCCCGCTGGGCTGCGCAGCAGCCCCAAAAAGCCACACCGCGCATCCACTGAACGCTTGCGGTGAATGGGTTGGGGCCGCTTCGCTGCCCAGCGGGAGCAAGCTCCCTCGCCACAAGGGTTTGCGAGCGTGAAAATAATCGTGTAATTTTTCATGAAATTATTCGAATTAAATTTCATGACCCCTCAAGAAGAACTCGCCACCCTCGCGGCGCTGATCCACGACCTGCGCAAGCACAAGAAGCTCACCCTGGCCCAACTTGCGCAAAAAATCGAACGGTCGGTGGGGTTTCTGTCCCAGGTCGAACGTGGCCTGTCGCGCCCGACCGTGGCCGATTTAACCGCCATCAGTCACGCCCTCGATGTGCCCACCACCTATTTCTACAGCCTGCCCAAACCCAAGGCGGTGGATTGGGTCACACGCCCCAACGAGCGGCGCACGGTGTATTACGCCAATGGCATCACCGACATCCTGATGTCGCCGAGCATGCACGGCGCGTTCTCGATGCTCGATAGTCTGTTGGCCCCCGGTGCCAACAGCGGTGAGCAAAGCATGAGCGACCGCGCCGAGCAGGCCGGTTTTGTGCTGGAGGGCGAGCTGACGCTGTGGGTTGAGGGTGAGCCCGATGCGGTCACCCTCTACGAAGGCGACAGTTTCCACCTCGCCAGTTTCGCCCACTGCCGCTACGCCAACCTGACCGACCTGCCCGCCCGCGTCTTGTGGGTTTACAACTAGGAGCTGCACCCGTGAAAAGCCATTCCTCCACGTTGCTGGCCGAAGTACGGAGCTTTCGCCAGAACCACCCCGACGTGCACTATGTCGACCTGATCGCCCTGGATATTCCCGGGCATTTCTACGGCAAGCGCTACCCCATGGAGATGCTTGAAAAAGTCGCCGCTGGCAGCCCGCTGAAGCTGCCGCAGAATGCGGTATTGCTGGGGGTCCAGGGGGGGTTGTTCAAGATTGGCGACTACTGCTTCAACGACGGCGACCCGGACGCCAATCGCCGATTGGTGCCCGGCACGCTCAAACCGGTGAACTGGGAGTCGCAGCCATTGGGACAAATGCTCATCACCTCGGACGGCACCGAAGCGCCCATCGAATTCGAACCCCGCGAAGTCCTGGCCAAGGTCCTGGAACGCTTGCAGCATCAGGGCATTCATCCCGTGGTGGCGTTTGAGCTGGAGTTCTACCTGTTCGATAAACAGCTGGAAAACGGCCTGCCACAATTTGCCCGCGACCCGCTCTGTGGGGATGCCGACGACCAGCCCAACCTGCATATCGAACGGCTGTCGCGTTTCAGCGACGTGCTCGACGACATGGCGCAAACCGCCAAGGACCAAGGCATCGACATCACGGTGATCACCGCCGAGATCGGCCCCGGCCAGTTCGAGATCAACTTCGGCCATTGCGATGACGGCCTGCGCGCCGCCGACTGGGCCGCCCTGTTCTGCCGCAGCACCCGTGGCGTCGCGCTCAACCATGGTTACCGCGCCAGCTTCATGGCCAAACCCTACCTGCAATTTCCCGGCAGCGGCATGCACGTGCATGTCAGCCTTTACGATGCAGCGGGCAATAACTTGCTAGCGGCCCATCAGCAGCAGCCACTGCGCCACGCCGTAGCCGGTTGCCTGGAATTGCTGCCCCACTGCATGCCGATCTTCTCGCCCAACCACAACGCCTTCCGCCGCCTGGGCGGCACGGTCAACGCTGCGACGCGGGCGAGCTGGGGCTTTGAAGACCGCGATGCCTGTGTGCGCATCCCCGAGTCCGACCCGCGCAACCTGCGGATCGAGCACCGCCTGGCCAGCGCCGATGCCAACCCTTACCTGGTGCTGGCGGCAATCCTGGTGGGCCTGGAGCACGGGCTTGAGGCCAAGCGCGAACCCATCGCGCCATTGAACGAAGACCGCAACAGCGGCACCGATTTCCCGGTGGAAATGCTCGACGCCGTGCGTGCCATGCAGCAGCAACCAATACTGCGCGACAAGCTGGGCGCGGAATTTGTCGAGGTGTATTGCGAGAACAAACGCCAGGATCACCTGGCCTTTCAACAAGAGATCCATGCGCGAGAATATCGCTGGTTTCTCTGACCCAACCATGGAAATGCAGATGAGCGACCAAGCCGCCCCGGCCCTCAAGGAAATCTTCAACATCGAACGCCTGCAACACATCGCCACCGAAATGACTGTGGTGTACCCGGCGTTCGACGCCAAGGGTTTTCTCCAGCACGCTTGCGTCGGGCTGGCCGATTTATCGGTGATGCAACGCATGGCCCGGGTCAGCGAGAGCCTGCACGCGGTGATCCCGCTGGATTATGCGCAAACCCTCAAGCTGCTTTACGCTCTGGCACCGCGCATCAACAGCGGCTTTGTCAGCCTGTTCCTGGCGCATTACGTGGCGAGTTATGGCCTGGGTGATTTCAAACGTTCAATGGCCGCGCTGAAGTTTTTCACCACCTTTGGTTCGGCCGAGTTCGCCATTCGCCACTTCTTACTGCACGATTTCGAGCGCACCTTGGCAGTGATGCAGCAATGGTCGCTGGATGGCAACGAACACGTACGCCGCCTGGCCAGTGAAGGCTCACGCCCTCGCCTGCCTTGGTCGTTTCGCCTCGCCAACGTGCAGGCCAACCCCGAGTTATGTGCGTCGATCCTGGATAACCTCAGGGCCGACAGCAGCCTCTATGTGCGCAAGTCGGTGGCCAACCACCTCAATGACATCACCAAGGACCACCCCGACTGGGTGCTCAACGTGCTCGAAGGCTGGAACCTGGCCAACGCCCACACCGCCTGGATCGCTCGCCATGCGTTGCGCAGCTTGATCAAGCAAGGGAACACCCGCGCGCTGACGATCATGGGGGCCGGAGCCAAGGCTGAGGTGACGATCCGTGGACTGAGCGTCACCCCCGCCGTGATCCGATTGGGCGAGCGGATCAATCTGTCATTCCAGCTGGAATCCACCGCCATCCACGCGCAAAAACTGGTGGTGGACTACGCCATCGACTACGTAAAAAGCGCTGGCCACAGCGCATCCAAAGTGTTCAAGCTCAAGGCTTTTACCTTGGGCGCCGGCGAACGGCAGACCATCAACCGCGAGCAGCACATCCGCGAATTGACCACGCGCAAGCACTACCCCGGCACGCATCGGATACATGTTTTGATCAACGGTGAACGCCTGGCCAGTGCAGAGTTCGAACTGCTGAAACCTTGACACAAATCAAGCAAAAGGCTCTAGCACGGGCCTTTCAGCCCGATAAATTGTCGAACAATCCTGGCCTTTGCCGTTGAGATCCATTATCATCCGGCGCCTTCTCGCTACCCGCCGGGTAGCTGTTTCAATGTGTCACCCGAGGCGCCCATGTACCGTTTTTCGTTTCACCGCCCTTTGATTGCCATCAGCCTGGGGCTGGTTTCCCATTCCGTCAGCGCAGCCCTGCAACCCATAGCCGAAGCCCCGCTGGCCAGTGACACCGAGCTGCACTGCCACTTCAACCGCGACGCCAGCACCGACTGCACCACCACTTACCGCTACACGATCCTCAAGGCCAACGGCCGCGAAATGCTTTCGCGCATCGACTTCGACTACTCCGAAGCCGACACCTTTGAAGTGGTCAGTGCACAGTCCACTCAGCCTGGCGCCAAGCCGGTCGCCCTGGCCGCCACGCAAATCGATACCCGCAGCGCACCCAACCCGGACCAAGGCTTCAGCCGCGACAAACAAACCTCCCTGGCCTTCCCCAACCTGCGCGTGGGCACGCAGATCCGCTACACGGTACGCCAGCATTACCCGGCCAAACCGCTGATGACCCAGTTCCACTATGTGCTCAAATTCGGGCCCAGCTCAGCCCGCCGCGATCGCTTCAAGGCGCGCTTTACCGCCGAACGGCCGATGCAGTGGCGCAGCGAATTGTTCGACGGTTTCAAGGTAACGCCTTCGAGCAACGGCAAGACCCTGGACGTGGTGCAAAAAGCCCCGACCTACCTCAACTACATCAATGAATCCTCCGCTGCCACCCTGCTGCGCGTCCCACGCCTGGAAGTGGGGAGCGCCGTGGACCGCCAGGCGTACTTCGGTGATTTCGCCCAGCGTTACAACCAGATCCTCGGCGCCACCCTGCCGGCGCAAGCCGCCGCCGCCGTGGCCGCCGCACGCAGCCTGGCGCCAGCTGAGCAAGTCGCGGCAATGATGCAGCACATCAATGATCATTACCGCTACCTGGGTGACTGGCGGGCGACCGAGCGCGGCTATGTGCCGTTCAGCCTGGCGGAAATCGAGCAGCACGGCTATGGCGACTGCAAGGACCTGGCGACGCTGTTGACGGCCATGCTCAAGGCCAGTGGCATCAAGGCTGAGACCGCGTGGGTCAGCCGTGGCGACGTGGTCGATGCCCTGCTGATTCCTGGCACCCAGGCGCCGAACCACGCCATCGTGCGTGCCGAAGTGAATGGCCAGGTGTGGTGGCTTGACCCGACCAACCCGGTCTTTGCCCCAGGCCAGACCATGCCCGATATTCAAGACCGCTGGGTATTGGTCAACGACGCCCAGGGCCAGGTGCGTGAAGAACACATCCCACTGGAGCGCCCCGAAGTCTCGATACGCCTGGACAAACAGGTGCAGTACGGCAAAGAGGGAGATGGCGCGGTCAAGGCGACTATTACCTTCAGCCGCCTGCCGCTGATGCAACTGAGCGTCGCAGACCGCCAGCAAGGCACCACCGCCACCGACCAGAACATCTGCGCCAACTTCGGCAACGATATCAGCGACTGCCAGATCACCCGCGAACCCACCCGCTTTGTGGTGCATGACGGCTACAGCGTCACCGCTCGCATGAACGATCAGCGCGCCCTGGAAAAACTGGCCAATGACTATGTCTACACCGACCCGTCCTTGAAAGACCGCTGGGAGGGCTACATCAACTATCGCCGCCAGGGGCAAAAGGCTGACCTTTACCTGGGCAATCCTGAAACCTATGACTACACCTACACCCTGGCAGGCGGGAAGATGGAAAAAGCCATCCCCGGCTGCAAGGTGCGCTCGCCCTGGTACGACCTCGACCTGGACGGAAAACTGGAGGACGGCTCGCTGCGCTATCACTATCGTCTGAGCCAGAAAAAGCGCTGGCTGACCCATGCCGAAGTCACCAGCGATGCGTTCGGAAAGATGATTGAAGAGGCCCGGGCCTGTGCCGAGCAGGTGCATCAGGTGGTGAAACTCTAAGCTGCCCCTGACCCACCCCGATCCAAATGTGGGAGCTGGCTTGCCTGCGATGACGGCCGGTCAGCTTGCCCATCGGTGACTGACACACCGCCATCACAGGCAAGCCAGCCCCCACATTTTAATCCGTGTGTGTGTCAGCGGGATTCGCCGAGCAACAAGCCCTGCTCCCTTGCGCACAGCTCCACCACATAATCCCACAACACCCGCAACCGCACCGACTTGTGCAGCTCCCGGCGCGAACTGATCCAATAGCTGCGCTGGATACCCTCCGCCGGCAGCAACGGCACCAACTCTCCATCCCCAGCCGCCATGAAACATGGCAACACCGCAATGCCCAACCCCGAACGCGCCGCCTGGTGCTGGGCGATCACGCTGGTGCTGTGGAACACCACCCGGGGGCTACGGCAGAAGCTGTTGAGGAACTTCAATTCCTGGCTGAACAGCAGGTCATCGACATAATCGATCCAGGCATGGGCAGAGAGGTCTTCACGTTTTTCGATGGGCGGGTTACGCGCCAGGTAGGCACGGCTGGCGTACAGCGCCAGACGATAATCGGTGAGTTTGCGCGTCACCAGTTGATCGGCGCTGGGGCGTTCCAAGTGAATGCTGATCTCCGCTTCGCGATTGAGGATGCTGACGAAACGCGGCACCGCGACCAGCTCCACCTCCAATCCTGGATAGCGTTCAAACAACCCGCCCATGCGTGCGGCCAGAAACATAACCCCCAGCCCTTCGGCTACGCCAAGGCGAATCTTGCCCAGGGGGGCCGCAGAGTGGGTGAGCTCGTCTTCGGCCAGCAGTGCCACATTTTCCATAGCCTCGGCATGTTTGAGCAATGCTTCGCCGGCAGGCGTCAGTTCATAGCCCTGGGCGTGCTGTACGAACAGCGCCGTGCCGAGGCTTTTCTCGATGGCGTCGATGTGCCGCGCCACGGTGGCATGCGTGGTTTTCAGGCGTTGGGCGGCGGTGAGCAGGCGGCCACTGCGCTGCAACTCGAGAAAAAACCGCAGGTCATTCCAGTCGAACATATCGCCTCCAGAGCCTGGGCCAGCCGGCGTTGTTTAAAAACGCACAGCGGGTGGGTAAAAACTAACATTTTTAAGACGAAAACTAACAACTAGGATGGGCCCAATAAGAAAAACAAGCGAGACCCCAGATGCCCAATGCAACTGCTGAATACGATTACATCGTCGTCGGCGCCGGCCCTGCCGGATGCCTGCTGGCCAATCGTCTGTCCGCCAACCCGGCTCACCGTGTCCTGCTGCTGGAAGCCGGTGGCCGCGACAACTACCCCTGGATCCATATCCCCGTCGGCTACCTGTTCTGCATCGGCAACCCACGCACCGATTGGTGCTTCAAGACCCAACCCCAAGCCGGCCTGCAGGGGCGCGCCTTGAGTTACCCAAGGGGCAAAGTGCTGGGCGGCTGCTCGTCCATCAACGGCATGATCTACATGCGCGGCCAGGCCCAGGACTACGATGGCTGGGCGGCGGCGGGCAACGCGGGCTGGGCCTGGAAAGACGTGCTGCCGCTGTTCAAACAGAGCGAAAACCATTTTGCCGGCGGCTCTGAATTCCACAGCGAGGGCGGTGAGTGGCGCGTCGAGCAACAGCGCCTGTCGTGGCCGATCCTCGATGCGTTTCGTGAGGCGGCGGCTCAAAGCGGCATCGCCAATATCAATGACTTCAACCAGGGCGATAACGAGGGCTGCGGTTACTTCCAGGTCAACCAGAAAGCCGGTGTGCGCTGGAATGCGGCCAAGGCGTTCCTCAAGCCCATCCGCCAGCGCCCCAACCTCACCGTGCTGACTGAGGTAGAGGTTGAGCGTGTGCTACTGGATAACGGTCGCGCTGCCCAAGTACTGGGGCGTCAACACGGCCAGTCGATGAACTGGAAGGCGCGCAAGGAGATTGTGCTGTGCGCCGGCTCCGTGGGGTCGCCGGGGATTCTTCAACGCTCAGGGATCGGCCCTTCCCATGTGCTCAAGCCGCTGGGTATCAACGTGGTGCACGAGCTGCCAGGCGTTGGCGGCAACCTGCAAGATCACCTGCAACTGCGCCTGATCTACAAACTGGAAAATGCCCGCACCCTGAACCAGATCGCCGGTACCTTGTGGGGCAAGATGGGCATGGGCCTGCGCTACCTGTACGACCGCAGCGGCCCGCTGTCGATGGCGCCCAGCCAGCTTGGCGCGTTTGCCCGCTCCGGCCCGGAGCAGACCTCCGCCAACCTGCAATACCATGTGCAGCCACTGTCCCTGGAACGCTTTGGCGAACCGTTGCACGGCTTCCCGGCATTTACCGCGTCGGTCTGCGACCTGCGCCCGCAAAGTCGCGGCCGGGTGGATATCCGTTCGACCAACCCGGCGGATGCGCCGCTGATACAGCCTAATTACCTCAGCCACCCCGAGGACTTGCGCGTGGCCGCCGACGCTATTCGCCTGACCCGGCGCATCGTCGCCGCTCCGGCCCTGAGCCAGTTCAAACCGGTGGAATACCTGCCCGGCGAAGCCCTGCAAACTGAAGAACAACTGCACGAGGCCGCCGCACGGATCGGCACCACGATTTTCCATCCGGTGGGCACCTGCCGCATGGGCGATGACAAAGACGCCGTGGTCGACAGCCAGCTGCGCGTACACGGCATTCCCGGCCTGCGCATTGCCGATGCGTCGATCATGCCGCGCATCACCTCCGGCAATACCTGCTCACCCACGCTGATGATCGCGGAGAAGGCCGCGCAGCTGATCCTGTCACCCAACACTGTAGGAGCGAGCTTGCTCGCGAAAAACCCACCAGCACCGCGCACCACAGGGCACCCCGCGTAACCATTAACGCTATATGAAGTTGAAAAACACCGGCGCCGAGGTCAGCGCCGACAGTGGAACAACAATAAATAATCACTGTGAGGGACACCCGATGTCAGAGCATGCTCAACCCCTGGGCTCGGCGGCCAGTGCAAGTACCGCCAACGAATCAAGAAAGGTCATCTTCGCCTCCTCTTTGGGGACGGTGTTCGAGTGGTATGACTTTTTCCTCTACGGCGCCCTGGCGGCGGTGATCAGCAAGCAGTTCTTTGCCGGGGTCAACGACACCACGGCGTTTATCTTTGCCTTGATGGCCTTTGCCGCAGGCTTTGTAGTGCGGCCATTCGGTGCGCTGGTGTTCGGCCGCCTGGGCGATATGATCGGGCGCAAATATACCTTCCTCGTGACCATCATCCTGATGGGCGTGGCAACCTTCTGCGTCGGGTTGCTGCCGACCTACGCCAGCATCGGCATTGCTGCGCCGATCATCCTCATTGTGCTGCGCATGCTGCAGGGCCTGGCGCTGGGCGGTGAGTACGGTGGCGCCGCCACCTACGTGGCCGAGCATGCGCCACCGGGCAAGCGCGGCCTGCACACCAGCTGGATTCAATCCACCGCCACCCTCGGCCTGCTGCTGTCGCTGCTGGTAGTGCTGGCCTGCCGTTACTTCACCGGCGATCAGTTCGAAGTGTGGGGCTGGCGCATTCCGTTCCTGTTTTCCATCGTGCTGCTGGGCATCTCGACCTGGATCCGCATGAGCCTGCACGAGTCGCCCGCCTTCTTGAAGATGAAAGAGGAAGGCAAGGCCTGCAAGGCGCCGATTCGCGAGTCCTTCGGCAAATGGGAAAACCTCAAGGTGGTGCTGATCGCCCTATTCAGCATCAACGGCGGGCAGGCGGTGACCTTCTACGCGGCGCAGTTTTATGTGCTGTTCTTCCTCACCCAGTTTCTGCGCATGGACCCGGCCCTGGCCAATATGCTGTTGATCATCAGCGTGGTGATCGGCGCGCCATTCTTTATCCTGTTTGGCTGGCTGTCGGACAAGGTCGGGCGCAAGCCGGTGCTGATGCTCGGCCTGCTGTTGGCGACCGCGCTGTACTTCCCGATCTTCAAGGGCCTGGCGCACTACACCAACCCCGCAATGGACCAGGCCAGCCAACAGGCGCCGATCACCGTACTGGCCGACCCGGCCACCTGCACCTTCCAGTTCGACCCAGTAGGCAAGGCTCGTTTTGACAGCCCCTGCGACAAGGTCAAGACCTTCCTGGTCAAACAAGGCCTGCCCTACAGCAGCGCCGCCGCCCCTGCGGGCAGCCCGGTGCAAGTGAGCGTCGGCGATGTGCGTATCGACGGCTTTGATGAAGCGGCCCTGCGTGGCGCCGTGGCCCTGGCCGGTTACCCGTCATCGGCGGATGTGGCCCAGGTCAACAAGCTGATGGTGGTGGTGCTGATCGTGGTGCTGATCTTCATCGCCGCCATGTGCTACGGGCCCTTGGCGGCGCTGATGGTGGAGCTGTTTCCGACGCGCATCCGCTATACCTCGATGTCCCTGCCCTACCACATCGGTAACGGTTGGTTTGGCGGGTTCCTGCCGACGGTGTCGTTTGCCTTGGTGGTGTACACCGGCGATATCTTCTATGGGTTGTGGTACCCGGTGGTGGTGACGGGCGTGAGCCTGATCGTCGGGTTGTTCTGCCTCAAGGAAACCCGGCATGTGGATATCGAAAACAACTGATACCTCTGCCCTGTAGGAGCGAGCTTGCTCGCGAAGAATCTGAGAGCAACGCGGGGCACCAGGCGCCCCGCGTCATCGTTAACGACCTTCGCGAGCAAGCTCGCTCCTACAGCGGCGTATGGCACCCACACAAATTGCTGTACATCCATACAGATAATGATTGCTCAAACCCCTTCAAATAAGCATCCTGCAAGGCATCAACCCGATCTGATGTGATGACCATGCGGCTGTACCTCTGTGAAAAACCCTCCCAGGCCAAGGATATCGCGGCCGTGCTCGGCGCCAGCCGCCGCGGCGATGGGTGCTGGCTGGGGAATGGAGTCACGGTCACCTGGTGTATCGGCCACCTGCTGGAAACCGCCCCGCCCGACGCCTACGACGCCAAATACAAACGCTGGGTGCTGGCCGACCTGCCGATCGTCCCGGATAAATGGAAAATGCTGGTCAAGCCCAAGACCGCCAGCCAATACAAGGCCGTCAAGCGCTTGCTGGGGGAAGCCCAGGAACTGGTGATCGCCACCGACGCCGACCGTGAAGGCGAGATGATCGCCCGTGAACTGGTGGAACACTGCCGCTACCGCGGGCCGATCCAGCGGCTGTGGCTGTCGGCCCTCGACGACGCCTCCATTCGCAAGGCCCTGGCGGCGCTCAAACCCGGTGCAGAAACCTTCAGCCTGTATCACTCGGCCCTGGGGCGCTCGCGCGCCGACTGGCTGATCGGCATGAACATGAGCCGCCTGTTTACCCTGCTGGGGCGCCAATCCGGTTACCAGGGCGTACTCCCGGTAGGCCGGGTGCAAACCCCGACCCTGCGCCTGGTGGTGGACCGTGATCGCAGCATTGCCGACTTCGTGCCGGTGGCCTACTGGGCCATTGATGTCGACCTGCGCCACGATCACATCACCTTCACCGCCCAATGGCGCGCCCCTGAAGATGCCTGTGACGACCAGGGCCGTTGCCTCAACCCGCAACTGGCGCGGGACACCGCCGACGCCATGCTCAACGCCGCCACGGCGCGGCTGGTGAAGCTGCGTACCGAGCGCATGCGCGAAGTGGCGCCCCTGCCCTTCGACCTCGGCACCTTGCAGGAGATCTGTTCGAAAAAGCTCGGCCTGGGTGCCCAGGAAACCCTGGATATCGCCCAATCCCTGTACGAAACCCACAAGGCCATCACCTACCCGCGCAGCGATTGCGGCTACCTGCCATTGAGCCAGCACAGTGAAGCGCCGAAGATCCTTGCGGCGCTGGGCCGTGCGGACACGGCGGTCAACGAGCTGATGTCGCACATCGACCCTCGGCGCCGTTCGCGGGCCTGGAACGACGCGAAAGTCAGCGCCCACCACGGCATCATCCCCACCGGAGCCGGCAAGGAGGTCAGCCAACTGACCGGCAAGCACCGTGCGGTCTATACGCTGATTCGTGCGCGCTACCTGGCGCAGTTCCTGCCCAACCATGAATACGACCGCACCCAGGCCGATTTCGACTGTGCCGGCCAGGCGTTGCGCGCGGTGGGCAAAGTCATTATTGAAGCGGGCTGGAAACGCGCCTTGCCCGAAGCGCTGGCACCCGCCAAAGGTCGCGAAGCGCCTGCGCCCCAAGCTTTGCCGACGCTGGTGCAGGGCCTCGACTACGCCGTGGCCAAGGTCAACCTCAAGGACCTGTGGACCCAGCCGCCCAAGCCCTTTACCGAAGGCGACCTGATCAAGGCCATGAAAAACGTCGCCAAGCTGGTGGAGGACCCATTGCTCAAGCAAAAACTCAAGGACACCACGGGCATCGGCACCGAGGCCACACGCGCCGGGATCATCCAGGGCTTGCTGGATCGCGGTTATCTGGTGAAAAACGGCAAGGCCCTGTCGGCAACCCCGGCCGCGTTCAGCCTGATCGACGCGGTACCCCGGGCCATCGCCGACCCCGGCACCACCGCCATCTGGGAACAGGCGCTGGACATGGTGCAAAGCGGCGAAATGAGCCTGGAGGAATTCGTCGCCAAGCAAGCGGCGTGGATGAGCAAGCAGGTGGCACGCTGTAACGGCATGCGCATGACTATCACTGGCCCCGCCAGCCCGGCTGGCCGAGGTGCAACGCCGTGGAAAAAGAAGCGCAAGGCCGCCCCACGTAAAGCTGGCACCAGCCCCAAGCGCGGAAAAAAACCGGCAAATGCGGGATAAATACCGAAAAAAACTGGCACATGACGTTTTTCGACAGGTTTAACGCCGCATTGGCCCTTGCTCCGGCGGGTTCGGTCTAGGATTCTGTAGGGGATCTGGACTACCAACAACAACACCGGAGTGGCCGCCATGAAGACCGTTGCACAACTGCTGAAAGCCAAGGACCAGAAAAACCAGGACGTCCACACGATCAAATGGGACCACACCGTGTTTGAAGCGCTGGTGCGGATGTCCGAGAAAAACGTCGGTGCCTTGCCAGTGGTCAGGGATGACGTGGTGGTCGGCATCATCAGTGAACGGGATTACGCACGTAAAATCATGCTCAAGGGCCTCTCGTCAGTTACCACCAAGGTCCATGAGGTGATGAGCTCGCCGGTGATCACTGTGGATACTCACAAGAGTGTCGAGGAATGCATGAACATCATGACCGACAGTCACCTGCGCCACCTGCCGGTGGTCGAAGACGGCAAACTGCTGGGCCTGCTGTCTATCGGTGACCTGGTCAAGGAAGCAATTGCCGAACAAGCGGCCTTGATCCAGCAGCTGGAACAGTACATCCGCGGCGAATAGGGGGAACCCATGCTCGACACGCTGGACCATCAGGAAGACCACCTCGACACCCTGCACCGGGCCATGACCGGCCGGCGTTTCCTGGTGCTGACCGGCGCAGGGATCAGTACATCTTCGGGTATCCCGGACTACCGGGACGGGGAAGGTGTACGCCGGGGCAAGCCACCGATGATGTACCAGGAATTCCTCGCCACTCCCGAGGCGCGGCGCCGCTACTGGGCGCGGGCGATGCTGGGGTGGCCACGGGTGCGCATTGCCCAGCCGAACAAGGCCCACCTGGCGCTCGCGACGCTGCAGCACCTTGGCCATATCAGCGGGTTGATCACGCAGAACGTCGACACCCTGCATGACCAGGCCGGCAGCCAGGATGTGATCGAGCTGCATGGCAGCTTGCATCGGGTGCTGTGCCTGGATTGCCAATTGCGTAGCGAGCGCGACGTGATCCAGCGGCAGATGGAGGTCGATAACCCGCACATGGCAAAGGTTCATGCGGTGCAAGCGCCGGATGGCGACACCTTGCTCGATCCGGCGTTTGAACAGCGCTTCCAGGTACCCCGCTGCCCGCACTGCAATGGCGAACGGCTGAAACCGGATGTGGTGTTCTTTGGCGAGAACGTCGCGCCGGCGACGGCGCTCAAGGCAATGACGGCGGTAGAGCATGCCGAAGGGCTGTTGGTGGTGGGGTCGTCGCTGATGGCCTATTCGGCGTTTCGCCTGTGCAAGGCGATGGTTGAACAGGGTAAGCCGGTGATTGCCATCAACCTGGGCAAAACTCGAGGGGATGAGCTGTTGCAGGTGAAGATCCAGGCGTCTTGCGAGCAACTGTTACCCTTATTGACCGAGAGATTGAGATAGCGACACATCAACATGTGGGAGCTGGCTTGCCTGCGATAGCAGTGTGTCAGGCATACATGTACCCACTGACGCACCGCCATCGCAGGCAAGCCAGCTCCCACAGGGTTCTGCGTAAATTCGCCACCAAAATCCCGCGACCCACCGCACAGAAAATGACGCCCAAGTCACGTTTTCGCGCATTCCCCCGTCCCCACGGCAATTTATGTAGTGAGCAAAAATAATCACTACATAACCGTTGACGTAACCTTTTTGTCCTTGCATGATCTAGACGTCTCTCGGATCGAGAGCGTTGGTAACAAGCGTTTCGAACAGGCTCGTCTGACCGCCGAGCTGTTTTTCCGGATGTGCACTGCCCACAAGGCAGATCGATGAAGCTGACCGGCCCCGAAAGGGACAGGTACAAGGCGCTCAAACGCGGCTTGTCTTCGCAATCAGAGCATTGCGTAGCAGTTCATCAGCAAGACTACATGCATCAGCTTCAAGACCCTGCCCGTATTCGGCAGCCCGTCGCTGACGCCCGGTTTTAGTGACCGGAGACAACTTACTGGTATTAACGAATCAACTGATAGATCGCCAACTGGTCAAGGGGCTTACACATGAATCTGAACAACCAACCAACTATCGATGAATTGGCTGAGATGTTCGCAGCGCAGAAAGACACACTCGACGACCATATCCTGTGGATTGGCAAATCGGGCGAAGTGCAAATTGACTGCCTGGCGCCCCATACCGAAGAAGCCGAGTTTGACCGTAACAACCGTGAGCTGGCGGCGCGCCTGAAGATGTACCGCCGCGGCCAGGGTTATGTCGGCAAGAAGGCCGCCGCTGATCGCAACTTTATCGAGCAAGTATTCGACACACTTAACAATGCCTGGGCGTCTTTCAAAGACAGCTCGCAAGTTAAAGTGATCGACCGTTACTACTAAGTAGTGCTCAATCAATGTGGGAGTTGGCTTGCCAGCTCCCACATTTGTATTTACCGGTTTAGAAAGTTGGAAACCTGCCCTTCCCCGCCTCATCCCGAAAGATATCAAACAACACCTGCGCCGCCGCCGACAGTTCATGCCCCGGCTTGGTCAGCACCCCAATCGGCCGCTCGATCACCGGGCCGGTCAAGGTAATGCAACGGGCTCCCGCCTCCTCCATCTGCCTGGCGCATAACGCTGGCACTGCACTAACCCCCAAACCGCTGGCAACCATCTTGCCCACCGTCGCCAGTTGATGGCTTTCCAAGGCAACGGGCAATTTCATCTGCAAGGCGCCGAGGTGTTCTTCCAGCATCACCCGCACAGTGGAAGGCCGCTGCAGGGTGATGAACGGCTGCTCCAACAAGGCTTTCCAGTCGATTTCAGCACGCTGTGCCAAAGCTGAATCTCCCGGGACCACGGCGACAAAGCGATCCAGGTACAACGGCGTGAACGCCAATGACGAACCTTCGGACGGCTCGAACGCCACCCCCAGCTCCACCTGACGGTCGCGCACCATCTCCAGCACCTGTTCATTGATCAGGTCATGCACCGTCACGTTCACCTGGGGGTAACGGGCGCGGAATATCTTCAGGATCGGCGGCAACAGGTTGCCGGCGAACGACGGCATAGCGGCCACCGTGACGCGGCCGCGCTGCAAGGTAAAACGCTGGCGCAGTTCGTCTTCGGCGTTGTCCCAATCGGCAATCAACCGGCGGGCCAGGGGCAGCAGGGACTCACCTTCAGGGGTCAGCGCGACGTTACGGGTATTACGGCTGAACAGGCGCCCGCCCAAGCCTTCTTCCAAGCCCTTGATGGTCAAGCTCAACGCCGATTGAGAGAGGTGCAAACGCTCGCAGGCCGCGGCAAAACTCAGGCTTTGCGCGACGGCGAGAAAGGCACGCATCTGTTTGACGGTCATGACGCAGCTCCGGACGACGATTGGACTATGCTGTTTTCTAAATCAATCAACCTTAAAAAACAACTTAACAAATCAATCCGCTGGCGCAACACTCAACTCACTGGCTGGACCACAAACAATAAAAGAGGTGCATATGGCAGGTTTCGATAAACGCGTGGCGTCCTATGAAGAAGCGCTGGCAGGCCTGGAAGACGGCATGACCGTGCTCTCCGGTGGTTTTGGCCTGTGTGGCATTCCGGAAAACCTCATTGCCGAAATCAAGCGCAAAGGCACCCGCGACCTGACGGTGGTTTCCAACAACTGCGGCGTCGATGGCTTCGGCCTGGGCGTGCTGCTGGAACAGAAGCAGATCAGCAAAGTGATCGCTTCCTACGTGGGTGAAAACGCCCTCTTCGAGAAACAACTGCTCAGCGGCGAGATTGAGGTGGTGCTTACCCCTCAAGGCACCCTGGCAGAAAAAATGCGCGCAGGCGGTGCCGGCATCCCGGCCTTCTTTACCGCCACCGGTGTCGGCACCCCCGTTGCCGAAGGCAAGGAGACCCGCGAATTCAAGGGTCGCCCGTATCTGATGGAAGAGTCCATCACCGGAGACTTTGCCATCGTCAAAGGCTGGAAAGCCGACCACTTCGGTAACGTTATCTACCGTCACACCGCCCAGAACTTCAACCCGCTGGCCGCCACCGCCGGCAAGATCACCGTGGTCGAAGTCGAGGAAATCGTCGAACCGGGCGAGCTGGACCCGGCGCAGATCCACACCCCCGGCATCTACGTCGACCGGATCATCTGCGGCACCTTCGAAAAGCGCATTGAACAGCGCACCGTCCGCAAATAATCCCCGTCCAGAACAACAAGAGGAAACAATCATGGCGCTTACCCGCGAACAAATGGCTCAACGCGTTGCCCGCGAGATGCAGGACGGTTACTACGTGAACCTCGGTATTGGCATTCCGACCCTGGTGGCCAACTACATCCCCGACGGTATGGAAGTGATGCTGCAATCGGAAAACGGCCTGCTTGGCATGGGCCCGTTCCCGACCGAAGAAACCATCGACGCCGACATGATCAACGCCGGCAAGCAGACCGTCACCGCACGCATCGGCGCCTCGATCTTCTCTTCCGCCGAGTCGTTCGCGATGATTCGCGGTGGGCATGTCGACCTCACCGTACTGGGCGCATTCGAAGTGGACGTACAGGGCAACATCGCTTCGTGGATGATCCCCGGCAAGCTGGTCAAGGGCATGGGCGGTGCCATGGACCTGGTGGCCGGCGCAGAAAACATCATTGTGATCATGACTCACGCATCCAAAGACGGTGAGTCCAAGTTGCTCAGCCAATGCAGCCTGCCGCTGACCGGTGCCAACTGCATCAAGCGTGTGCTCACGGATCTGGCGTACCTGGAAATCGAAAATGGCGCTTTTGTCCTCAAGGAACGCGCACCTGGCGTCAGCGTTGAAGAGATTGTGAGCAAGACCGCCGGTAAACTGATCGTCCCGGACCACGTTCCAGAAATGCACTTCCAGTGAGGACAGATTCCATGCAAGACGTCGTGATTGTTGCTGCCACCCGCACCGCCGTGGGCAGCTTCCAAGGTTCGCTGGCGAACATTCCGGCCCCGGAACTGGGCGCCGCCGTGATCCGTCGCCTGCTGGAGCAGACCGGCCTGGACCCGGCGCAAGTGGATGAAGTGATCCTCGGCCAGGTGCTCACCGCAGGCAGCGGCCAGAACCCGGCGCGCCAGGCTTCGATCCTTGCCGGCCTGCCCCACGCCGTGCCGAGCCTGACCCTGAACAAGGTCTGCGGTTCGGGCCTCAAGGCTTTGCACCTGGGCGCCCAAGCCATTCGTTGCGGCGACGCCGAGGTGATCATTGCCGGTGGCATGGAGAACATGAGCCTGGCCCCGTACGTATTGCCTGCCGCACGCACCGGGTTGCGCATGGGCCACGCGAAGATGATCGACAGCATGATCACCGACGGCCTGTGGGATGCGTTCAACGATTACCACATGGGCATCACCGCCGAGAACCTGGTGGACAAGTACGGCATCAGCCGCGAAGCCCAGGACGCCTTTGCCGCCGCCTCCCAGCAAAAAGCTGCCGCCGCTATCGAAGCCGGACGCTTTGCCGATGAGATCACACCAATCCTGATTCCCCAGCGCAAAGGCGACCCGGTGGCCTTCGCGGTGGACGAACAACCCCGCGCCGGCACCACCGCCGAATCCCTGGCCAAGCTCAAGCCTGCGTTCAAGAAAGACGGCAGCGTCACCGCCGGCAACGCCTCCAGCCTGAACGACGGCGCTGCGGCCGTGCTGCTGATGAGCGCCGACAAAGCCAAGGCACTCGGCCTGCCCGTACTGGCGCGTATCGCCAGCTACGCCAACGCGGGCGTCGACCCGGCCATCATGGGCATCGGCCCGGTCTCGGCCACCCGCCGCTGCCTGGACAAGGCCGGTTGGCAGTTGGCTGACCTGGACCTGATCGAAGCCAACGAAGCCTTCGCCGCGCAATCACTGGCGGTGGGCAAAGAGCTGGAGTGGGACGCGCAGAAGGTCAACGTCAACGGCGGCGCCATCGCCATCGGCCACCCGATCGGTGCTTCAGGCTGCCGCGTACTGGTGACCCTTCTGCACGAAATGATCAAGCGCGATGCCAAGAAAGGTTTGGCAACGCTGTGCATCGGCGGTGGCCAAGGTGTCGCCCTGGCGCTCGAACGCAACTGAATCGGATCGCTATTGTGGCGAGGGAGCTTGCTCCCGTTGGGCTGCGTAGCAGCCCCATGCCAATAAGAGCAACACAGAAAAGGCCCGGCTCCACGAAAAGCCAGGCCTTTTCTTTTATCGATCCCCCTGAATGAACTCGATCAAAATGTGGGAGCTGGCTTGCCTGCTCCCACATTTGATCTCACTGCCTGTCAGCTTGCGGCACCGCGAACACCGCGCTCGCCCGCAGCACCACACGCTCCTGCACCTGCACCCGCACCTGCAAACTCAGCGTGGCAAACGCCATCAGCCGGGCAAATCCCGGGCAATGCTTTGCGTTAATGGGCCAGACCCGCTTTAATCTCGGCCAATTTCTCCTGCACATTTCAAGGAAACGCCATGCGCCACCTGGACGGCAACTCCCACCCGCTTCGCGCGCCGCTGTTGATCTTGCTCGCCGGCCTGGCCTTGGCCGGTTGTTCCCCCAAGGACCACTCTCGCGCCACCGTCATCAATGGCGAACAGGGCAAGGCCGGGGCGCAACTGGCCTATGAGCATGAATTGGCCCTGGCCCTGCCCGGCGCCCTGCTTGCGCCGCGTATGCAGGCCACTCGTGAGGCGTGTGAAACGGCGCGCTTTGGTGCCTGCAATATCCTTGGCATTACCGAAGACGGCCAGGGTGGCCAGATCATCCTGCGAATCGCGCCCACGGGGGTGGAGCCGATGGTCGCCCTGGCGGCCGAAGGCGGTAAGCTCGGCCAGCGCATCACCACTGCCGAAGACCTGGCCGATGCCGTGGCGGATGTGCGCCGTCGCCAGGACCGCCTGCAAGCCCAGCAGCAACGCCTCGATGAACTGGCCAAGCGCAAGGACATCACCGTCAGCGACCTGATCGTCCTCAGCAAAGAGCAAGCCGGCATTGAAAACGAGCTGCAGGAACTGGCCCAGGTTGCCGCCGGCCAGCAACGCCGCCTCGACACCAACCGCGTGACCTTGAACTTCCGCTCCTCCGACGGCGCCAACCAGGTGTCAAGGTTCACCCGGATGTTCAGCAACCTGGGAGACAACCTAGTGAACGGCACCGCAGACGCCCTGGAACGTGCCAGCTATGTGCTGCCCTTCGTGATCCTGGCGTTCCCGGTGGTGTGGTTGTGGGTGGGCTTGTGGCGCCGGTTCGTCAAGCGCCGCAGTTGATCAGCGCTTCATGCAGCGCTGGTAGCGCTCATCCACGCGCTTGGCAAACCAGGCCGTGGTCAGGTTGCGGGTGATCTTCGGGCTCTTGAGCACAATACCCGGCAGGATCGCCCGTGGCAGCGGCTTGCCGGCCGCCTGGTCAGCCAAGGCGAAGACGCGCTTGTACAAGGTGCTGTCCTCAAAATCCAACTGCTCGCCCTGCTCCAGTTGGCTGCGGATGCTCGGGTTGCGCATATCCAACTTCGCCCCCAGTGAACGCACCGCCAGCTCGGTGGTGCCGGGCAACAATGAGCCATAGCGGATCAAATCCCCATCCAGCGCCAGCTCTTTGCCTGAAACACGGCTGACCGCGGCCTGGAACGCGGCATTGCGGCTGGCGTACCAACCGGCGTTGAAATCGGCAAAGCGGTACAGCGGCTGATCGTAGCTCACCGGGTAACCGAGCAAGTGGGCGATGCCGAAGTACATGCCGCCGCGACGGGTGAACACTTCCCGGCGAATCGTGCCGTCCACCGTGTAGGGATAACCCCGCGCCTGTTTCTGCGCAAAGTCGATACTGACCTGCATGGGGCCTGCGGTGTGTACCGGGTTGAACCCGCCAAACAGGGTGTTGCCCAGGGGCACCATGCTGATGAAGTCGTCGAAGATGCCGCTCAAATCCCTCTCCGTACGGGCGGCATTCAAACGGTCGGCGTAGGTTTTGCCGGTGGGCGAGCGCAGTTGCAAGGCGCTGCGCACCACGAAGGCCGGCACATGCACCTTGCCGGCGCGGCGCAGGATTTCATCCTGGGCGATCTTGCCCATGCCCGGCACCGGCGGGTCGACCTGATAGGTGGACTCCTGCTCGGTCACCGCCAGTACCGCACAGATGTTTTCGGTGCTGGGGTAGATTTTCTGGGCATCGAACGCGGTGTAGATGTCTTGGGCCCAACCGTTGCGGTCCGCGACCTTGGCCGGCAGCAGGCGCGCGATCTGCGCCTTCACCTCGGCTTCACTGCGCTCGGGCTGCTGGGGGCCACGGGAAGTTGAGCACCCGGCCAGCACCAGTAAAGGAATAAGGCAGAGCAGCAGACGGGTTGAATACATGAGGCTTCCTTGGTTAACGACGGGCCGGGCAGTGCTGATATCGACAGGTAAGTCTAACCGGGGTTCGTTGGCATGCCGAACCCAGTGCCTGGCAGTAACTGAAACATCCCACACAACTGCCGGATAAGCTCTACTCCTCACCCCGGCAAACCGCTGCAAAGTCCCTCGCCTGATCAAACAGTGCGAGGGAGTGCAGATGGTTTTTTTCGTGACGCGTGCGGTTGACGGGGCCGCCACTTGAACCCGGCCATTGGCAGGCTGGCGCTGACGCCAATGAACGTGGAAACGGTCGACGTCGAGGGCGTCTTCCGTGACTTTCGCGATTGCTTGAACACCTTTGACGAGTGGGCCAAAAGCTTTTGGAGCTTCTCCGCGCTGGACGTCGAACAGGTGTTCAAGGTCGGGGATGACGTCGCGCTGGTTGCCCCGGTCAATCGCTCCCTGTTTCCCAGCAGCACCATCGCCACCTGCCAGGCCACCGGTACCTTGACCCTGGTGCATATGTTCCAGAGCACGAGGTTCGTACCCATCGGCAACACCCCGGTGATCGTGCAACGCGTTGATCCAAACGGCGGCCCGCTGGGCGAGCCCCTCCATAAGACCATCGGCCCGAGTGGCATCCTCGAAGTTACCGAGTGCGATCGCAACCATCAATACCGGGTGAGTTTCTACCCCAACGTTTCCCAGGATCACCTCAAGGCGCTGTATACGTCCTACCACTCAGTGATCACAGCGTTGGAAGCCCGGCTGCGCAAAGAGTGGACCGACACCTTCAAATCCCAGTGGAAAAATTACATAGCCGCCCACCCGCTTGAGCGGCGCCGCTTGCTGGAAGCGGCTTTTGCCAGTGGGTTAGGCAAGGCGCTTTACAGCCTGTGGGACAACATTGGCCAGCTGTCTGCGCTGCTGGCGGACCTCAAGCCCAACAGCGAAAAGCTACTGCACTACCTTTCGCAAACTGAGCTAGACGAACTGCTGACCCTGGGCAGTGATGCGATAGCCCAGGGCTTGTTGGTGCTCAGTGACGAGCCGCTGCTGTTTATCTACCTGTCGGCTCTGGTCAGCTGGATGCGCATGCTCCCGCCGCCGGAGATGGCGGAACTGTGGGGTGAAATTACCGGTGAGGTGCTGATCAATCTACTGCTGATTCGCGTCTTGGGTGCGATGGGCGTGGTGGTGCGATTGGGGGCTCGTGTGCTCAGTCACGTTAAATCCGGGCGGGCGCGGGCGTTGTTGGAATTGCTGGCCAAGCAGGTGACGGGGCCTCGGCTGGAGTCCCATGTGGAGGCCGCCAAGCCGGTGTTGCTGAGCAGTGCGGCGACGCCGATCAAGGCGGTGCCAGTGGTGCCGTTGAAGGCAGGCGACACGCTGGTTTCGAACCCGGTGCCGATGGTGCGCGGCAAGACCCAGCGCACGACGTTGGTTCGTCAGGAGCCTGTCGATGATGTGCCGGCTGTGGCGTCGAACCCGAAGGGGGATGCGGCGGCGCCTGCGGATAAGACCGTTACCAATGGTTGCCCGGTGTCGATGGTCACCGGCGAGGAATTGCTGACCCTTACCGACGGCGCGCTGGATGGGATCTTGCCGTTTGAGTGGACGCGGTTGTACCGCACCAGTGCTGTGGATGTGGATTGTGGGCTGGGGTTTGGCTGGAGTCATGGGCTGGCCCATCGGCTGGTGGTGTCGGGCGATTCGGTGGTGTGGACCGACCATGAGAACCGCTCGACTACCCTGCCCTTGCCCACCGACTCTCGGCCCGCGATCACCAATAGCCTGGCCGAAGCGGCGATCTATTTGGGAGCCTCGCCTGATGAACTGGTGCTGGCCCAGGCCTCGCGTTTCTACCACTTTCGCGACGGTGTGCTGACAACCATCAGCGATGCGTATGACAACCGCCTGCGCCTTTGCCGGGATCGTTTTGGGCGGATTGAGCGGCTGGATAACGGTGCTGGTCGCTCGTTGCTGTTGCGTTATGAGCGGGATCGCATCGTTGCGGTGGATTACCAGGTTCATCGCGCCAAAGGGCGTGAGCCCTACGTGTGGGAGACCGAGCAGAGCCTTGTTTCCTACGCCTATGACGAACACGGACGACTGGTTTGCGCGACCAATGCCGTCGGTGAAAGTGAGCGTTATCGGTACGACGACCAGCACGTCATTCTTGAACGCCAACTGGCCGGTGGCGCGAGTTTCTTTTGGGAATGGGAACACGCGGGCAAGGCGGCGTGCTGCGTGCGGCATTGGGCGAGTTTTTCGCAGATGGACACGCGCTATGCCTGGGGGGATGACGGGCGCGTCACGGTGCATAACGCCGATGGTAGCCAGGAGGTGTATGTCCATGACCAGCGGGCGCGGCTGGTGCAGAGGATTGATCCGGACGGCGCCACGCACTTTAAATCCTACGACGACCAGGGCCGGCTGACCGTCGAGCAAGACCCGATGGGCGCGGTGACGGCCTATCAATATGACGACGCCGGACGCTTGGTGGCACTGTTTCCGGGGGATGATGAGCCAACGTCCTACGAGCATGACAACGGTTTTGTACGGGTTGTCAGGCGTGGGGAGGCGGTCTGGAAATACGAGCGTAATGAGCAAGGCGATGTTACGCGTAGGACCGATCCCGATGGAGAGGTTACTGACTACAGCTACAACAAGCACGGGCAACTGACTGGAGTTTGGTACCCGGATCACAGTTGCCATCGACTGGTGTGGAACGAACGTGGGCAACTGCTTGAAGAGCAATTGCCCCATGGTGGGATCAAGCGTTATCGCTATGACGATCTGGGGCGGCAAGTTGCCTGTGAGGATGAGCACGGCGCGCAGACAGCCTATGAATGGGACAGCGTCGGTAGGCTGACTCGCCTCGTCTTGCCTGGCGGCGCCACACGAGAATTCAGCTACAACCCCTACGGCAAAATCATCACCGAACGCGACGAACTCGGCCACGTCACCCGCTACGAATACGCCGATGGCCTGCACCTGATCAGCCGCCGCCTCAACGCAGACGGCACCCAGGTCAAGTACCGCTACGACAACTCTCGGCTGCTGCTCACCGAGATCGAAAACGAAGCCGGCGAAACCTACCAACTCGACTACCACCCCAACGGCCTGATCCGCCAGGAAACCGGCTTCGACGGCCAGCGCACCGCCTACGCCTACGACCTCAACGGCAACCTGCTGGAGAAGACCGAATACGGCGACGATAACAGTCAGCTAATCACCCGTTACGAGCGCGACCACGCCGGTCGCCTCGTCCGAAAAACCCTGCCCGATACCAGCGTTGTCGACTATGGCTACGACCGCCAAGGCAACCTCCTCAGCGTCGAGGATGGCCACTGGGCGTTGGCCTACGAATACGACCGCCAAAACCGCCTCACCGCCGAACACCAGGGCTGGGGCACCCTGCGCTACGGCTACGACGCCTGCGGGCAACTGAAAAACCTGTGCCTGCCGGACAACAACCGCCTCACCTTCACCCACGAAAAAGGCGGCCACCTCGCTACCGTCGAACTCAACGGTGAAGTGCTCACCTCACATCTATTCAAGAGCGGCCGAGAGCATCAGCGCCAGCAAGGCCAACTCCTCAACCACTATCACTACGACGACCAGAATCGCCTGCACGCCCACGCGGTAACGCAGCAACAAAACCACCTCTACCAACGCCAATACGACTACGAAAAATCCGGCAACCTCACCCGCCTGCTCGACACCCGCAAAGGCGAACACCTTTACCGCTACGACCCGCTAAACCGCCTGACCCACGCCGATCACTCCCAGGACGTACAAGAACGCTTCGCCCACAACCCGGCCGGCAACCTGCTGATGCAAGACCGCCCCGGCCCGGACATCGTCGCGGCGAATCGTCTGATGATCCAGGGCGACCGTCATTACCACTACGACGCCTTCGGCAACCTCATCCGCGAACGGCGCGGCAAGGGCCAGCAACTCGTCACTGAGTACCGCTACGACTGCCAGCATCGGTTGGTCGGGGTTACAACGCCCAACGGCCAAACCGCCAGCTATCGCTATGACCCATTTGGACGCCGCATCAGCAAAACCGTGGACGACAAAACCACCGAGTTTTTCTGGCAAGGCGACAAGCTGATAGCCGAACACCATGCAGAGCGCCATCGCAGCTATCTCTACGAACCCGACAGCTTCCGCCCATTGGCACTATTGGAAGGTTTCGGCCCAAAAGAAACCAAGCCCTACCACTACCAACTCGACCACCTCGGCACCCCGCAGGAAATGATCAGCCCCGAAGGCGAAATCGTCTGGTCCGCCCACTACCGCGCCTACGGCCAGATCGCCCGGCTCGACGTGGGCAAAGTCGACAACCCACTGCGGTTTCAAGGGCAGTATTTCGATGCGGAAAGCGGCCTGCACTACAACCGCCATCGCTACTACAATCCGGATATTGGTCGCTACCTGACACCGGACCCGGTGAAGTTGGCGGGTGGGATCAATGGGTACCAGTACGTGCCCAACCCTACTGGATGGGTGGATCCGCTAGGACTCAGTAAATGCCCCGGCGAATGCGGCTCCATTGAAGGCGTTGAAGATTCGACAACCAGCGCAAAAACCAAAGACAGCCAGCCGGCGCTGCCTGCACCTGATGAAATTGAGTGGACAGCTCATGGCTATAAGCACAGCCCTTCAAAGAAAATGCCTTGGAAAGATATTTTGGCAACAACTAAGTCTGGTCCTGCAAAGTACAAGCCAGGTATAAATATTGAAAATATAGAAAGAGAAGCCTATAAAAATGGCAGAACGACTACCAATGGAAAGCCGTGGAAAGTGATGGAGTATCCTGAGACCATTGGCGCTAGCGAAGGAGTATCCAGCCGCTGGATACGCATTGAATTGAGTGCGAAAACAATTCACGGCCACCCTATTTCAGAGCAAGAATTTCGGAGATTAACTAAATGATCTCGTTAGATTTCCTACAAGGCAAAATCACTTACGACGAGCTATCGACGTTGCAGGACTCAGGGATTGAACATCAAGCCCACAACCTGAAGGAGGATATGCTTCAGGTGGAGTATCCAGACGGCTTCCTCATTGACGTAGGTTGGTACCCTTCATTCGATGCAAAAGGACACTTCCAAATCAAGGTCGTCAAAGACTATGAATGGGACTATCCCACCTTAACGCTTACCGCGCAGTCAATTGGGGCGCTAAGCAAACTACTGCTGCTCGCTCAAATATCGATTAACACAGAACTTCAAAAAAACACCGCTTCGTTGATTGCTTGATAACATCCAATAAAGCGCTACCTCTCAAGTTTGCACCTGTGACGAGCAAGCTCGCCACAGGTTCAGCGACGCCCTTAAATCCCCGCCACCGCCAAATCCATCGCAAAATACGTAAATATCAAATCCGCCCCCGCCCGCTTGATCGACCCCAACGTCTCGCGCACCACTCGATTCTCATCAATCGCCCCGGCCTGTGCGCCGAACTTGATCATCGCGTACTCACCGCTCACCTGGTACGCCGCCACCGGCAGGCGAGAGGCTTCGCGGATGTCGCGGATGATGTCGAGGTAGGCACCGGCAGGCTTGACCATCAGCGCATCGGCGCCTTCCTGTTCGTCCAGCAGCGATTCGCGCACGGCTTCGCGGCGGTTCATCGGGTTCATCTGGTAGCTTTTGCGGTCGCCCTTGAGCGCGCTGCCGCCGGCTTCGCGGAAGGGGCCGTAGAGGGCCGACGCGAATTTGGTGGAGTAGGCCATGATCGGGATGTGGGTGAAGCCGGCGTCATCCAGGGCGCGGCGGATGGCCTGGACCTGGCCGTCCATCGCGGCTGAAGGGGCGATCACGTCGGCGCCGGCGCGGGCGGCGGCCACGGCTTGTTTGCCGAGGTTGACCAGGGTCGCGTCGTTGTCGACATGGGCACCGTGCATCACGCCGCAGTGGCCGTGGTCGGTGTATTCGCAGAAGCAGGTGTCGGACATCACGATCATTTCCGGCACGGCGTCCTTGATGATCGAGGACATGCGCGAAACCAGGCCGCGTTCTTTCCAGGTGTCGCTGCCGCTGGCGTCGAGGTGGTGGGATACGCCGAAGGTCATCACCGACTTGATGCCGGCGCGGGCGTAACGCTCGATCTCACCGGCGAGTTTTTTCTCAGGAATGCGCAACACACCCGGCATGCTGGTGATGGGTACGAAGTCGTCGATTTCTTCTTCGACAAAAATCGGCAGTACCAGGTCGTTGAGGGTGAACTCACTTTCCTGAAACAAGCCACGCAGCTCCGGGGAGCGGCGCAGGCGACGTGGGCGGGCTTGGGGGAACTGGCTGGTCATGGCAATCCTGAAAAATGGCTGAACACTTTGGGGCGAAAGCTTATGCCCCCAAGTCCCGGCAACACAAATGCCGAGGGGCCAATAGTGTATTGCCGGGTGCGTAACAATTCATTGATCTACAGCTGTAGACGCCCTTCGATGCACAACGCTACGGCGCCGCCCACCCAGATTTCATCGCCCTGACGCTCGATATTAATACGCCCCGCTCGCCCGATCGCCGTGCCTTGGCTGACCACGTAACGGCTGGGCGCCAGGCCCTCGGCGAGCAGCCATTGGGCCACGCCGGCATTCAAGCTGCCGGTGGCCGGGTCTTCGGCGGCGCCATCGCCAGCGACAAAAGCGCGCACTTCAAATTGCGCGTCCACCGCATCACGCGTCGGATCACAGGGAGCGATCACCCCTACGGCCAGACCCAGCAGTTGCGCATAGTCCGGTTGCAACGCAAGCACCGCGTCACGATCAGCCAGCATCACCGCCAGCCAACCCGCACCATTGTCGACCCACTGGCTGCGCACAATCTCCTCGGGCGCCAGCTTTAATGCCAGGCGTACGCGCTCCAGCAACGGCGCCTCCACGGGTCCTGTACGCAACAATGGCGGCGCGATGAACGCCAGTTGGTCAGCTTGGCGACGAATACGCACCAAGCCGATTTCGCACTCCTGGATAATCTCCTCCCCACGTGGCACGCCGCCAGCCTGCAACCAGGCGTGGCAACTGCCCAAGGTCGGATGCCCGGCGAACGGCAGCTCTTTGAGGGTGGTGAAGATTCTTACCCGATAGTCAGCACGTGGGTCGCGCGGCGTCAGTAAAAACGTGGTTTCGCTGAGGTTGGTCCAATTGGCAAAGTCCGCCATCTGCTGGTCGGTGAAGCTATCGGCCCCCAGCACCACGGCCAAGGGGTTGCCTTTGAGCGGCACGCTGCTGAATACATCCAGTTGTTGAAAATCGAAAGTCGGCATGCTTTAGCTCGGAATGTTCAGGCCACGGATCACCGCAGGACGTGCGACAAAGCCGTCCAGCGCGCGCAGTACGTTAGGGAAATCGGTGATGCCTACCAGGTCACCGGACTCGTAGAACCCGATCAGGTTGCGAACCCACGGAAAGGTCGCAATGTCGGCGATGCTGTACTCGTCGCCCATGATCCAGGTGCGGCCCAACAGACGCTTTTCGAGCACGCCCAGCAAGCGTCGCGATTCGGCGGCGTAGCGATCACGCGGGCGCTTGTCCTCATACGCCTTGCCGGCGAATTTGTTGAAGAACCCCAGTTGACCAAACATCGGGCCAATGCCGCCCATCTGGAACATCAACCATTGCAGGGTTTCATAGCGCGTGGCCGGGTCTTCGGAGAGCAACTGGCTGGTCTTTTCCGCCAGGTAAATGAGGATCGCGCCGGATTCGAACAACGCCAACGGCTGCCCGCTCGGGCCGTTGGGGTCGATGATCGCAGGGATCTTGTTGTTGGGGTTCAGGGACAGGAACTCGGGAGACAACTGGTCCTGGGTGTCGAAGCTGACCTTGTGCGCCTCATAAGGCAGGCCCAGTTCTTCGAGCATGATCGACACCTTGACGCCGTTGGGCGTAGGCAACGAATACAACTGCAGGCGTTCCGGGTGCTGGGCGGGCCATTTGCTGTTGATCGGGAAAGCGGCGAGTGCGTTCATCGAGAACCCCCTGGTCGGAAAGTCCCCATGATAGTCATCTGCCTGCCATCGTGCATGGGTCATCGTTGCGCAACATTTGCCAGCTAGTATCCCGCGTGGGCGAACCAAAGCGCCCGAATGCACTCTTAAGAACGCCCGAACAATGAATGGAGGCTGCTTGCTATATCGACAGGGAACACCGCAGGACGCTGATGCGTCACTGGGGCCGGGCTTGTCCGCCTTAACCCGACGCACGAAGACTCGAACCTATCATGAAGATCAAGCCTCTGCGCCTTGTGCCACGACTCAAACGTTATTCCTACATGGTATTGCCGCTGCTGCTGGTCAGCGCTGCCATCGTCACCGCCCTGGACGCCCGTGAAAGCCGTGCGCAACCGGTCGATGGCGTACAAACCCTGGTATTCCTGCGCCACGGCGAAAAACCGGCCGGAGGCCTGGGCCAACTCAATTGCCAGGGCCTGAACCGCGCCATGAACCTGGCGACTCTGTTGCCGGAAAAGTTCGGCAAAGCCAACTATGTGTTCGCTGCCAACCCGACGCGTAACGTCGAGGAAGGCGAACTGGATAACTCCTACAGCTACATTCGCCCACTGATCACCATCAGCCCCAGCGCGATCAAGCTCGGCCTGCCGGTGAATATCGAGTTCTCAGCGAATGACACCAGTGCCCTGGCCGAAGAACTGGTCGAGGACAAGTACCGCAACGCGACCATCTACACGGCCTGGTCTCATGGTTACTTGCCGGAACTGATCAACAAAGTCGCCAGCGAAGCCGCAGGCGAAAAACACACCATTACCGATGATTGGTCTGGAAATGACTACGACTCCCTGTACGTGCTGACATTGACCTGGCACAACGGCAAGGCTTCGCTGCTCAGCCGCAACTACAAGCAAGGGCTGAATAACGGTGAGGAAAACTGCCCGGACCCGACCCAGGTCAGCGCAGATATCTGAAGCTTGGACCGCAGGGGCGTATGATGCCGGGCTATCGACTCACCTGCGGATCCTCTCCATGTCCAACCTCGCTTCCACCCAGCCCAACCGCGGCTGGGCATTCTGGTGCAAACCTGCGCTGTTTCTCCTGGTGGCCTGCATCGGCCTCTACTATGTGAAGTGGTCGCCCTACTACCTCAAGGCGTTTGTAGCGGCCGACAACCACAGCATTGGCGCCTCGATTCTCAATGACCAGCAAAGCTCGCCTCTGGCGGCGGCGCTGGCCTATGCCCAGGTGTATTTCCTGGCCATCTGGAAAGCCGCCGTACTGGCAGTGATCCTCGGTTCATTGCTGCAGGTATTGATCCCCCGCGACTGGCTGCTACGCCTGTTTGGCCGCGCCGGGCTGGGTTCGACCCTGCGCGGTGGGCTGTTCGCCCTGCCGGGGATGATGTGCAGTTGCTGCGCGGCCCCGGTGGCGGCGGGCATGCGCCGCCAGCAGGTGTCGGTCGGCGCGGCGCTGGCGTTCTGGATTGCCAACCCGGTATTGAACCCGGCGACATTGGTGTTCATGGGCTTTGTGCTGGGCTGGGGTTTCACCGCGCTGCGGCTGGTGGCGGGGATTGTGCTGGTGGTGGGCGTGTCCCTGGTGGCACAGCGCATTGCGCGCCCGGACCAGGTGCCGGAAGCAGCACTTGAAGCCGTTGCCGACGTCAGCACAGTGGAGTCGCAACCGTTCCTGAGCCGCTGGTTACGCACGCTGTGGCAGCTGTTCTGGAGCACTATCCCGGTGTATATCCTGGCGGTGCTGATCCTCGGCGCGGCGCGGGTGTGGCTGTTCCCTCATGTGGACGGGGCGATGGCCGACAGCCTGGTGTGGCTGGTGCCGCTGGCGATTGTGGGCACGCTGTTCGTGATTCCGACAGCGGCAGAGATTCCTATCGTACAAACCATGATGGCCCTGGGCATGGGCACCGGCCCGGCCGTGGCCTTGCTGATGACCCTGCCGAGCGTGAGCCTGCCGTCGCTGTTGATGCTGCGCAAGGATTTCGATGCGCGGGTGCTGGTGACGGTGGCCGGCTTGACCATGCTCGTGGGGGTGGTGTGTGGGTTGATTGGGGCGGTGATTCTTTAGAGTTTCAGTGGGGCTGATGGCCTCATCGCAGGCAAGCCAGCTCCCACCTTTGTATGTATTCACACTTCAAAAGGTGGGAGCTGGCTTGCCTGCGATGGCGTCCGAAAGGTCACCCCACCCGAGCTGCTCGCTCGCGCAAATACTCCACCACCGCACCCTGCTCCCCGGCAAACTCGATACGCGCGCCCTTGCTCTCGCGCTGGAACGCATACATCGGGTCGTAATACTCACGCAGCAAGCCTTCAATCCATACCCGATGCAACTCCACTGCGCCGCTGCGTGCCTGTTCGGCCAGGGCCTCCTGCAACACCGCCTGCAACCGTTGGAAACGCTCGCCGCCCAGGCGCTTGTGAATATTGGCCAGGCTCTGCGTCAGGCGCTCGGCAAATAATCGCTGGCCGGTTTCCCCAAACACCTCAATGAACTCGGCGCACAGATCCACCACGTAATCCTTCAGGATGCGCTCGACACGGCCCTCGACGCTGTCTTCCAGCCACACCATAGGAAACGTCTGCATGCCCTTGTGCAATGGCAGCGGCAGCGCACAGCTGCCGATCATGCGGCTCTCGTCCTCGACCACAAACTGCTCGATACCACCTGCGCGCTTCTTCAGCAAATCCACCGCCAGGCGATTTTCGAAGTCGATATTGGAGGGTTGCGCCGTAGCACGCTTGCCGAAGCTGGAACCGCGATGGTTGGCGTGCCCTTCCAAATCCAGGGCATTGCGCAGTTGGCCGAGCACTTCGGTCTTGCCGGTGCCGGTCATGCCGCCCAGCAGTACGAAATCACACTGGGCAGTCGCCTGCTCCAGGGTTTCCAGCAGGAAGGTACGCATGGCCTTATAGCCACCGCCGACGCGGGGGTATTCGATGCCTGCTTCGGTTTTCAACCATTGCTGCACGATCTGCGAACGCAAACCGCCCCGAAAGCAGTACAGGTAGCCATTGGGGTTAGCCTGGGCAAACTGCGCCCACTGTTCGATGCGCTCGGCCTTGATTGCCCCCGACACCAGTTCATGCCCCAGCACGATCGCCGCTTGCTGGCCTTGCTGCTTGTAACAGGTGCCGACCCGCTGGCGCTCATCGTCGGTCATCAGCGGCAGGTTGATCACCCCGGGGAACGCGCCCTTGGTGAATTCGACCGGCGCGCGGGTATCCATCATCGGGCGGTCATTGAGGAAAATGTCGCGGTAATCGGTGATGTCCGTCGCCATCAAATCACCTCAACCGCGTTGGTCTGTCGCTCCAGCAGTTCACCGATAGGCTCAAGGGCCAGGCCCAGCTCGACAGCCACGGCGTGGAACTCGGCATCACCTTCCGGGGTAACGGCGATCAGCAGGCCACCGCTGGTCTGGGGGTCGCACAGCACGCGCTTGTGCAGCTCCTGCACACGCCCCAGCTTGCTGGCGTAGCTTTCGAAGTTGCGCAAGGTGCCACCCGGCACGCAGCCCTGGTCCAGGTAATACTCCACCCCCGGCAGGCGCGGAACCTTTGCATAGTCGATGCGGGCAGTCAGGCCACTGCCATCGGCCATTTCCACCAGGTGGCCGAGCAGGCCGAAACCGGTGACATCGGTCATGGCCGTCACACCGGCCAACTTGCCGAAACGGCTGCCCGGCTTGTTGAGTGTGCACATCCAGTCACGCGCCAGGCCGATATCCGCCTCGCGCAGCTTGCCCTTCTTCTCGGCGGTGGTGAGGATGCCGATGCCCAGGGGCTTGGTCAGGTACAGGCGGCAACCGGCAGTGGCCGTGTCGTTACGCTTCATATGGCGCTTTTGCACGATGCCGGTCACGGCCAGGCCGAAGATCGGCTCCGGCGCGTCGATGGAATGCCCGCCCGCAAGCGGAATGCCAGCTGCGTCGCACACCGCCCGACCGCCGCGAATCACTTCGCGGGCAATCTCCGGCGCGAGCACATTGACCGGCCAGCCGAGAATGGCGATGGCCATCAAGGGATCGCCGCCCATGGCGTAGATATCGCTGATGGCATTGGTGGCGGCGATGCGGCCGAAGTCGAATGGGTCGTCGACAATCGGCATGAAAAAGTCCGTGGTGGACACCACGCCGCGCTCGTCGTCGATGGCGTATACCGCCGCATCGTCGCGGGAGGCATTGCCCACCCACAGGTTGGGGTCGAGGTTCTGTGCACCGCTGCCCGCAAGGATCACTTCCAGGACCTGGGGCGAAATCTTGCAACCGCAACCCGCACCGTGGCTGTACTGGGTAAGGCGAATCGGCTCGTTCATGGGGGACCTCAAGCTATCAAGTGGGCCGATTCTAGCAGACAGCAAAAGGCCGGCTGGGCTCTTGTGAGCACAGCCGGCCTGTTTGTTCAGCGGTTACTGGCGCGCAGCGAGCAAACGTGCGTGCCGGTTACGCCGGGCGATGTTCAAGCATTCGATCGCCGCCGAGAATGCCATGGCCGCATACACGTAGCCTTTTGGCACGTGGGCGCCGAAGCCTTCGGCGATCAGCGTCATGCCGATCATGATCAAGAAGCCCAGGGCCAGCATCACCACGGTAGGGTTGTCGTTGATGAACTTGGCCAACGGTTCAGCGGCCACCAGCATCACGATCACCGAGACCACCACGGCAATGATCATGATCGGCAAGTGCTCGGTCATGCCCACGGCGGTGATGATGCTATCGATGGAGAACACCAGGTCGAGCATCAGGATCTGGCCGATGGCGGCGGCAAAACCGATGGTCACGGTGTTGCTGACAGTTGCCTTCTCTTCAGGCTCCGGGTCCATGCTGTGATGGATCTCGGTGGTTGCCTTCCACACCAGGAACAGGCCGCCGGCGATCAGGATCATGTCCTTCCACGAGAACGCCTGGCCGAACACTTCGAACACCGGTGTCGTCAATTGCACGATGAACGCGATGGTGCTCAGCAGGCCCAGGCGCAAGATCAACGCCATGCTGATACCAATGCGCCGCGCCTTGGCCCGGTGCTTCTCCGGCAGTTTGTTGGTGAGGATCGAGATAAAGATCAGGTTATCGATGCCCAGCACGATTTCCATGACGATCAAGGTCGCCAGTGCGACCCAGGCGGTGGGGCTGGCGGCCAGTTGTAGAAGGTAATCCATAGGTCAGTCCTGACGTGGTAGTGCTGGGGAATTAGGTTTCTTTGGTGTCGGATTCAGCAGCGTTTTCGGCGTCTTTTTCCTGCTTCTCAGGGCTGATCAAGCCCTGGGTTGCTTCACTCAATGCCTGCTCGGCGGCCTTGTGGGTCTCGTCGATGGCCTGCTTGGCCGACTCGGTGGCTTTGCCCAGCACCTGTTGCGCGCTTTTCTCGACTTGATCACAGCCGCTGACCACTATCAATGAAAGCGCAAGCAACGACGCCGCGCCCAGGGAATTGAGTTTCATGATGTATTCCTCGTTAGAACCATTGGGTCCAAGTAGTGGCCCCTCGATAGCGAGGCATTCTATGCAGGCGAACAGTTCAGGAAAATTCGTATTTTTCTCGCGTATACTTCGATTTTTACGAAGTGTAGGCCGTGATGCTCAATTATCGACAACTGCATTACTTCTGGGTGGTGGCCAAGACCGGTAGCATCGTGCGCGCCTGTGAGCAATTGAACCTCACGCCGCAGACCATCAGCGGGCAGATCAGCCTGTTGGAGCAGACCTTCGGTATTGCCCTGTTTCAGCGGGTCGGGCGCCAGCTTGAACTGACCGAAGCCGGGCGCCAGGCGCTGCCCTACGCCGAGCAGATGTTCCAGACCGGCAATGAACTGGAGGCGATGCTGCGCGCCCAGCCTGACGAGCAGCAGATCCCGTTCCGCGTTGGGGTGGCGGATGTGGTGCCCAAATCCATCGTGTACCGGCTGATCGCGCCGACCATGGAGTTGAGCGAACCGATCCGCATCACCTGCCGTGAAGACAAACTCGAACGTTTACTGGCCGACCTGGCGATCCAGCGCCTGGACCTGGTGATTTCCGACAGCCCCATGCCCACGCACTTGGACATCAAGGGCTACAGCCAGAAGCTGGGAGAATGCGGCATCAGTTTTTTCGCCACCCAGGCGTTGGCTGACCAGCATGGTGGGGATTTCCCACAGTGTTTGCAGGGCGCACCGCTGTTGATTCCGGGCGCTGAGACCGTGGTGCGCAGCCGTTTGCAGCGCTGGTTTGCCGAACAGCAAATTCAACCCCGCATCATCGGCGAGTTCGACGACAGCGCCTTGATGCAGGCCTTCGGGCAATCCGGCAGCGGGATTTTTATCGCGCCCAGCGTGATCGCCGACGAGGTGGTGCGCCAATACGGCGTGGCGCTGATCGGCCAGACCGATGCAGTGACCGAGTCGTTTTATGCGATCTCAGTGGAGCGCAAGGTCAAGCACCCCGGCATTGTGGCGATTACCGAGGGTGCCCGGCGGGAGTTGTTTACCGCCCTGCCCTGATCGCTCAGGCATTGAGCGCCGTGGGTTTGGCGGTCATCAGCCACAGTGCGAGCAGGATCGACACCAGGATAAACCCCGAAGCGGCAAACCCCAGGCTGCCCAGGCCCAGGGTGTCGATGACATGCCCGCCCACCATCGCGCCCAGGCCAATGCCGAGGTTGGCGCCGGCGATATTCAGCGACGCGGCAAACGCCGGTGCATGGGGCGCGGCCTTCATCAAGCGCACATGGCTGACCAGGAACATCGCCGCCTGGGTCACACCCCACACTGCCATCGCCGCGGCCAGGCCGATGGTCGAGTGAATCGCCGGCACCACTGCCACCATGCCCGCGATCATGAACCCGCAGAACACCATGGACGCGATCAATGGGTGACGATCCACGGCGCGTCCGCCGAGGGAGTTGCCAATCAGCCCGACCGCGCCAAAGCCCATCAGGCACCAGCCCACCAACGTACCGTCGAACCCGGCCAGCCGCTCAAGGATATCTGCCAGGTAGGTATAGGCGGTGAACATGCCACTGAACACCAGGACCGACAGCAGGATATGCCCCTGCATCACCGGGCTGCGCAGGATCTTGAATTGTGAGCGCAAGCTGGCCTGCTGATGCTTGGCCTGGGTAATAGGCAGGTAGACATACAGCAGCAATGCCTTGGCCAGGGCAATCACAGCGAGCACGGCGAACGCGGTGCGCCAGCCGAACATATCGGAAATCAGCGTGCCCACCGGAATACCAAATACGGTGGCGCAAACAATGCCAAAGCCGATTTTTTCAATCGCACGCCCGGCGAACTCAGGGCCGACAATGTCTACCGCCGTTTCGCTGGCGAGGGCCCAGAATACTGGCAAGCCCAGGGCGGGAATCAAACGGGCCACGGCCATCACCCAGATATTCGGCGCCAAAGCCGCCACGGTGTTGGCCGCTGCAAACATGATCAGGATGCTGATAAACAGGCGCTTGCGCGAAAAGCGCGCGCAGTAGGCCGTGAGGAACGGGCCGAACGCGGCCACGGTGAACGCGAACAGCGTCACCAGCAGCCCGGCCTGGGACACGCTGACGTTCAGGTCCCGAGCAATCGACGGCAACAGGCCGACGATGACGAATTCTGTGGTCAGCACGGTAAAACCAGCGGCTGACAGCAGCAGGATAGGAAACAACATGAAAACTCCAGAAACGACGACATCAACGACAGCCCGAAGGGCCCGCTGACGGAGAGGAAAGATGAGAGGGAGGAATCTTAACAGAACATGTCCGGATTTGACCAAGCCCGACTGAAACGGGTGACGGAATGCCGCAGCAAACGAGACGTGTCCTACAGCATGCTAGACTTCGCGCCTACTTCCTACAGTACTTTCTGCCTGCAATGCTGTGCCCTACTAAAAAAACTAGAGACAACTCTTTATGACTGCTGCCCCTTCCCTGTTGCAACGTTTAATGCGCGTCAGCCTGGTCACCCAAATTGTCATCGGCCTGATTGCCGGGATCGTGCTGGCCCTGCTGTTCCCCGAGGCCGCGCGCGCCACCGGTTTTATCGGCAAGGTGTTTGTCACGGCGCTGAAGGCTGTCGCGCCGATCCTGGTGTTTGTGCTGGTCATGGCCTCGATTGCCAACCATAAGCATGGCCAGGAAACCCATATCCGCCCGATCCTGTTCCTGTACCTGCTCGGCACCTTTGCCGCCGCCGTGGTTGCGGTGGTTGCCAGCATGATGTTTCCGTCGTTCCTGGTATTGGCTACCCATGACGCCACGGTGAGCGCTCCTGGAGGCATTGGCGAAGTGTTGCAAAGCCTGCTGCTCAGTGTGGTGGATAACCCGGTCAGTGCACTGATGAACGCCAACTTCATCGGCATTCTCGCCTGGGCCATCGGCATGGGCATCGCTATTCGCCATGCCGGTGAGACCACCCGTACGGTATTGGACGACTTGTCCAACGGCGTCACCCTGATCGTACGCGTGGTGATCCGCTTCGCCCCGCTGGGTATCTTCGGTCTTGTGGCCTCCACCCTGGCCACCTCGGGTTTCGACGCCCTGCTCGGCTATGCCCACCTGCTGGTCGTGCTGATCGGCTGCATGTTGTTCGTGGCACTGGTGATCAACCCGGCCATCGTGTTCTGGAAACTGCGTCGCAACCCTTACCCGCTGGTGCTGATGTGCCTGCGCGAAAGCGGCATCACCGCGTTTTTCACCCGCAGCTCGGCGGCGAACATTCCGGTCAACCTGGCGCTGAGCAAACGCCTGGGCCTGCATGAAGACACCTACTCGGTGTCGATCCCCCTCGGTGCCACCATCAACATGGCCGGCGCCGCCATCACTATCACCGTGCTGACCCTGGCGGCCGTGCACACCCTGGGCATTGCCGTGGACATGCCGACCGCCGTGCTGCTCAGCGTGGTCGCTGCGGTGTGTGCCTGCGGTGCATCGGGGGTGGCGGGTGGTTCGCTGCTGTTGATTCCCCTGGCGTGCAGCCTGTTTGGCATCCCCAGTGAAATCGCCATGCAGGTAGTGGCCGTCGGTTTCATCATCGGCGTGCTGCAGGACTCGGCGGAAACCGCACTCAACTCGTCTACCGATGTGCTGTTTACCGCAGCGGCGTGTTTGGGCAAGGAAGAACAGGCCGCTTAACACAGCCCCATAAAAAAGCCCGGTGCCGTTCGCAGAGAACGGCACCGGGCTTTTTTGTGCTTGCGGGTTTAGAACGCGCCCATGTAATCGCGCTTGCCCACTTCCACACCGTTATGACGCAGCAGCGCATAAGCGGTGGTGACGTGGAAGAAGAACTGCGGCAGGCCGTAGGTCAGCAGGTAGGACTGACCGCTGAAGCGCTTCTCTTTCGGGGTGCCTGGGCGCGTGACGATCTCGATGCCTTCCTTGCCGTCGATCTGCTCGGGCTTGATGGTGTCGACAAAGGCCAGGACCTTGGCGATCAGCGCTTGCAGGTCGGCAAAGGTGACTTCGCTGTCTTCGTACTTCGGTACTTCGATCTCGGCCAGGCGTGCCGACACACCTTTGGCGAAGTCCACGGCGATCTGCACCTGGCGCACCAACGGGAACATGTCCGGGAACAGGCGCGCTTGCAGCAAGGCGTTGGGCTCGATGTTCTTGGCGCTGGCGTGGGCTTCAGCTTTGTTCAGCACATCGCTGAGGGCGTTGAGCATTTGCTTGAAGACCGGGATGGAAGCGGCGTACAGGGAAATAGTCATGACAGTCTCACGGTAATGGCGGGGTTGGAACCAGCCGCGATTATAGCCATGCCTGGCGCTTGTCTTTTATTTTTTCAAGCTTAGGCTAAGGGGCTTCACTGCATAGGGAAAGCGCGATGACCGCCGAGCACGACACCGACACCCCTGAGCCGCGCCTGAACAGCACGGAAATCCGCATCCTGGGCTGCCTGATCGAAAAACAGGCGACCAACCCGGAAACCTACCCCCTCACCCTCAACGCCTTGGTGCTGGCCTGCAACCAGAAGACCAGCCGCGAGCCGGTGATGAACCTCAGCCAAGGCCAGGTCGGCCAGAGCCTGCGCGCGCTCGAAGGCCAAGGCTTCACGCGCCTGGTGATGGGCAGCCGCGCCGACCGCTGGGAGCACCGTGTGGACAAGGCCCTGGAACTGGTGCCGGCCCAGGTGATCCTGACCGGGCTGCTGTTCCTGCGGGGGCCGCAGACGGTCAACGAGTTGCTCACCCGCAGCGGGCGCATGCATGATTTCGAGGATGCCGAACAGGTCGTGCATCAGCTCGAACGCCTGATTGCTCGGGGGTTGGCGCTGCTGGTGCCGCGTCAGGCGGGGCAGCGTGAAGACCGATACACCCATGCGCTGGGGGACCCAGCGGATATTGAGGCGATTATGACCGCGAGGGGGAATCCGGTAGAGCGTAGCGCGGGGGCTGTTTCGGTGGAGCGGATTGAAGAGCTGGAAGCGCGGATTGCCGCACTGGAAGAACGGCTGGCGCAGCTGGAACAGGCATAACGCAGATAAACATGTGGGAGCTGGCTTGCCTGCGATAGCCATTGGTATCGACACAACTTTGTAGGTTGCAGCAGCCGACGGTAACCACGATGCGAAGCGAGCCGCTCTTGATCTTGCTCTGCTTTTGATCTTAGGCGCCCCGTTAAACCACGCTGGCCGAACGCAGGCTTGAATTCGTGGGTAACCCGGCAGGACGCCGGGTTAGCCGCCCCGCGCCATGGATGGCGCGTGGCGGCGGCCCACGGATTCAAGCCTGTGTTCGGGCACACCGAGCCTGAGCGAGGTGCCGAGTGGTGGGGCAAGAGCGTTTTGCTTACTTTTGCGCATTTTTTCAAAAGTGAGCCGCTGTCAGAGCGGAACCCTAAGTAGCCGTTACCGCAGGAATGGATATGTACTCGGTATTACGGCGTCGACTGTGAGGCCGTCTTCGCAGGCAAGCCAGCTCCCACAGTTGGATCGTGTAGTGTCAGGTAGATAGCCGTCGCCTGGCAGGCCGCCATCGCAGGCAAGCCAGCTCCCACAGTTGGATCGTGTGGTGTCAGGTAGATAGCCGTCGCCTGGCAGGCCGCCATCGCAGGCAAGCCAGCTCCCACAGTTGGATCGTGGGGTGTCAGGTAGATAGCCGTCGCCTGGCAGGCCGTCTTCGCAGGCAAGCCAGCTCCCACAGTTGGATCGTGGGGTGTCAGGTAGATAGCCGTCGCCTGGCAGGCCGCCATCGCAGGCGAGCCAGCTCCCACAGTTGGATCGCGTGTGCGTCAGTTAGATCACCGAATGGTTGTGCGTAAGGCTTTAGCTGCGGGCGAAGGCCACCGCTGCCTCGAACTGCTCCTGCGTAGGCCGCACGCCGGTATAAAGCACAAACTGCTCCAACGCCTGGATAGCGATCACTTCCAGCCCGGTAATCACCCGCTTGCCCTGGGCACGACCACGCACGATCAACGGCGTTTCCGCCGGGATCGCCACCACATCGAAGACCGTCTCAGCCTGATCGATTGCCTCGGCGTCAAACGCCAACGCATCCGCCTCGATCCCGCCGGTCATGCCGATGGGCGTCACGTTGATCAGCATCTGTGGCCGCTGGCTGCCCAGATCCGCCTGCCACTGATACCCCAGGTTCCTGGCCAATGCCTGGCCCGCCACCTCATTACGCGCCACGATCACGCCATTGGCGTACCCTCCGTCACGCAAGGCGCTGGCGACCGCCTTGGCCATGCCGCCGCTGCCGCGCAGGGCGAAGCTGGAGTCCTTGGGCACCGCGTGTTTTTTCAGCAATTGCTCAATGGCGATGTAGTCGGTGTTGTAAGCCTTGAGGTGGCCGTTGGTGTTGACGATGGTGTTCAGGGAGTCGATGGCTTGAACCGAATCGTCGAGTTCGTCCATCAAGGCAATGGCAGCCTCCTTGAACGGCATGGACACTCCGCAACCCCGCACACCCAGGGCGCGGATACCGCCGATCGCGCCGGGCAAGTCCTGGCTGCTGAAGGCTTTATAGTAAAAATTCAGACCCAGCTGTTCATACAGGTGGTTATGAAAACGCAGGCCAAAGTTCCCAGGGCGCGCCGACAGCGACATGCACAGTTGGGTGTCCTTGTTGGGGTGCATCTGCATGGATAACTCCTTGAAGTAAGCAAATCGGTACAGACCTTACACAACCTTTACCCATTGGCCGTGCTGTTTTCTCGAAATACGTTGTCTTAAAAGTATCCCCGCGACAATCCTTGAGTCTATTGATTGCAGACCACAAGCGCAGGGGCTAACCGAGGAAAGACCATCATGCGTAAACTCCCCAGGATCGCCTTGCTTATCGGCGCACTCGCGATGGCCGGCCAAGCCTCCGCCCACGGTGGTGGTTGGGGTGGCCCGGCCGTGTTCGGTGCGCTTGTCGGCGCAGCGGTAGTCGGCTCTGTGGTTGCCAGCCAGCCGCGTGAGGTGTATGTGCAACAACCGGTGTATGTGCAGCCGCAGCCAGTGTATGCCGCGCCGCCGCCGGTCTACTACGCGCCACCGCCACCAGTGTATGTGCAACAGCAGGTTTACTATCGCCCGGCGCCCGTCTATTACGGCCCACCGCGCGGTTATTATGGGCCACCTCGCGGCTACTACGGCCCGCCCCACGGCTACTACCGCCATGGTTGGTAAGTTTTAATCCATTGACAGCCACAGGCCTCGCCCACACGCGGGGCCTTTTTTTTGCCTGGGAAGTCCGGATTAATCCTGCCAGTGTCGCTGTGAGAACAACGTACGAGCGGCAATCCCACATGATAAGCGTCAAATATCCTCTTGATCGATGACGGGCTGCGCTGTCATGTTTGCGTCACAAAACAGTCGCACTATCGACCCAGTCCAACCAATAACAATTAAGGACGATTGACCATGCCCACACAAAACCCGCACCGCACCGCCGGCCTTTGCACCTCCAGCAAGGTCTACAGCGCCTTGACTGAACTCAAGCACCTCGAAGGCCATCGCAGCGCCAAGTTCCTGGCATTGCTGGCAGAAAACCTGGTGCGCAAGGGCCTGCTCAGTGAGCACGAAGTGGTGAACATGCTCGACCAGGTGGTGGATTAACGCCTGCCGTTGATGTCGACTATCGAGCCAGGTGATTTTTCCCAGGCACCGGCAAACCGTAAGGTGACCTCCATAACGTTTGGAGGTACTTATGCCCACTATTCAAATCATGTCCGTCATCGGCAGCGCCGTCCCCGCCCCTCTGCGCAAACTGGGCTTGCTCGCCTGCTGGTACGTTGTGCGCGATGGCGAGCCGATCAGCGGCCCGCTCACTTCGTTATCCGATGCCGAAACACAGCGCCGAATGGCAACCGACTTCAGGCTCGAGGCCTGAAAGCTACGGCAATGGCAACTTGACCCGCGGCTTGGTTTCGACGAACAACGCCCAGCACGACATGAACAACGCTGCCACCAGCGGCCCGATGACAAAGCCGTTAAGGCCGAACACCGACAGGCCGCCCAAGGTCGAGATCAGGATCAGGTAGTCCGGCATCTTGGTGTCCTTGCCCACCAGGATCGGGCGTAGCACGTTGTCCACCAGGCCAATCACGAACACCCCGAACAGCCCCAGCACCACGCCCTGCCAGATCGAACCGCTCAACAGGAAGTAAACCGCCACCGGCCCCCAGACCAGCCCGGCACCCACCGCTGGCAGTAGTGACAGGAACGCCATCAGCACGGCCCAGAGCAAGGCACTCGGGATGTCCAGAAACCAGAAGATCAAGCCTCCCAGCGCACCTTGGGTCACAGCCACCAGCACGTTGCCCTTGACCGTGGCGCGCACCACGCGGTTGAACTTGAGCTGCAGGCGACGCTTTTGCGGCTCGGCCAACGGTACTGCCGTGCGCACCTTGCGTACCAGTTCCGGGCCATCGCGCAGCAGGAAAAACAGCAGGTACAGCATGATAAAAAAGCTCACCAGGAAATCAAACGTACCCTGGCCGAAGCTGAACGCCTGGGAGGCAAAGAACTGACTGCCCTGCATCGCGCCCTTGACGACCTTTTCCCGCAGCCCTTCGAGGTTGCCCATGCCAAAACGGTCGAGCAACTGCTGGAAATACGGCGGTAGGACGTTCTTGAATTGCTCGATATAACCCGCTATGTCGAGTTTGCCGCTCTCGATGTTTTTGTAGAGCGTGGCCCCCTCTTGCACCAGCAACGCACTGGTGATGATCACCGGCAGAATCGCGATCACCAGGCACACCATCAAGGTGGTCAGGGAGGTCAGGTTGCGGTTCCAGCTAAAACGTTGCTGCAGGCGGCGCTGCATCGGCGCAAAGATAATGCCCAGGATCACGGCCCAGAACACCGCACCGTAGAACGGCAGCAATATCCAGATAAAAGCCACGGTGACCAAGGCCAGTAGCAGCAACAGGGTTTTGAATTGCAGGTTGGTTTGATTCATGTCCGGTCCATGTCAGAAAAACAGGGCCGATGGCGGCCCTGTTGCTTAGTCCGCAGCCAAACGTGGGAGTGCCCTTGTTTATCGAACAAGCATAGATCGCGTTATTTAGACCTGGGTCAATATCCCGTTATCGCTCCAGCACTACCCTCGCGCCTTTTTGCGACCCACACTCATGCGCCCGATAACTGCCCCCGAACTGCTCGCTCCCGCCGGCACCCTGAAAAACATGCGCTACGCCTTCGCCTACGGTGCCGACGCGGTCTATGCCGGCCAGCCGCGCTACAGCCTGCGGGTGCGCAATAACGAGTTCGACCACGCCAACCTGGCCCTCGGCATCCAGGAAGCCCATGACCAGAGCAAGCGCTTCTACGTGGTGGTGAACATTGCGCCGCACAACGCCAAGCTCAAGACCTTCCTCAAGGACCTGGCGCCCGTGATCGCCATGAGCCCGGATGCGCTGATCATGTCCGATCCTGGGCTGATCATGCTGGTGCGCCAGCACTTCCCGCAGATGCCGATCCACCTGTCGGTACAGGCCAATACGGTGAACTGGGCCAGCGTCGCGTTCTGGCAGCAACAAGGCATTTGCAGGGTGATTCTGTCGCGGGAGCTGTCCCTGGAAGAGATCGGCGAAATCCGCCAGCAGGTGCCGACGATGGAGTTGGAGGTGTTTGTACATGGCGCCTTGTGCATGGCCTATTCCGGGCGGTGCCTGCTGTCGGGCTATATGAACAAACGAGATGCCAACCAGGGCAGTTGCACCAATGCCTGCCGCTGGAAATACCAGGCCACGCCGGCAGTGGAGAATACCACTGGCGATATCGTCCATGAATACCAACCCACATTGGGCATCGGCACGCCCACCGATCAGGTGTTCCTGCTACAAGAGGCCAATCGCCCCGATTCCCCCATGCCCGCTTTCGAAGACGAACACGGCACCTACATCATGAACGCCAAGGACCTGCGGGCCGTGCAGCATGTGGAGCGCCTGGCACAGATGGGCGTGCATTCGTTGAAGATCGAAGGCCGCACCAAGTCCCACTTCTACTGCGCGCGCACCACCCAGGTGTACCGCCAGGCCATCGATGACGCAGTGGCCGGCCGGGCATTTGACCGCGGCCTGATGACCAACCTCGAGTCCCTGGCCCAGCGTGGCTACACCGAAGGTTTCCTGCGCCGCCACGTGCACGATGAATACCAGAACTACCAGAACGGCAGCTCGGTTTCCGAGCGCCAGCAGTTCGTCGGGGAGCTGACTGGCGAACGTCGTGGCGCGTTGGCCGAAGTGAAGGTGAAGAATCGCTTTGTGCTGGGCGACCACCTGGAGTTGATGACGCCCGCCGGCAATTTTCATTTTGACTTGCCGAGCCTGCATAACGCCAAGGGCGAAAGCATTGAGGTGGCGCCGGGGGACGGGCATACGGTGTATGTGCCGATTCCGGCGCAGATGGACCTGCGTTTTGGCCTGCTGATGCGCGACGTTTAAACCCTGCCGTGGGTTGGATGGATCAGATCCTGAACTGGCCTACCAACTGCCCGAGGCGCTGGCCCAGGTCTGCCAGGCTGCGAGACGTCTGAGCGCCCAATTGGGTTTCGTCCGCCACGCTGTCTACCGCTACGGCAATCTGATGCACGCTGCGGTTGATCTCTTCCGCCACGGCGGTCTGCTCTTCGGCGGCGCTGGCGATCTGGGCGTTCATTGAGTTGATGGTGCCAATCAGTTGCGCCATGGTGTCCAGGGACGCGCCGGCCTGGTTGGCCTGGGCCGAGGTGCCGTCGCCAGCATCGCTGGAGCGGCGCATAGCGTCCACGGCCGCCTCGGTGCCTTTTTGCAGGCGATCGATCATGCCCTGGATTTCCTGGGTGCTGGTTTGGGTGCGACTGGCCAGGGCACGCACTTCATCGGCGACCACGGCAAAGCCACGCCCAGCCTCCCCGGCCCGTGCGGCCTCGATGGCAGCGTTGAGCGCCAGCAGGTTGGTTTGCTCGGCGATAGAGCGGATCACGCCGAGCACACTGACGATTGACGACACATCCTGCTGCAGGCTGTCCAGGGACACGCCGCTGCTGCGGATGTCGTTCACCAGCGCATGGATCTGCGCGATGCTGCCGTCCACCACCCGCTTGGCGGCCTGGCCTTCGGCGTCGGTCTGCTGCGCAGCGACGGCGGCGCCCTGGGCACTGCGTGCCACTTCGTGGGCAGCCGAGGACATCTGGTTGATCGCGGTGGCCACCTGGTCGGTCTCGTGGCGCTGGCGTTCCATGGCCTGTTCAGAGCGCTGGGCCTGCTCGGACACCTGGCTCACCAGCCCGGTGAGTTGGGCGGTCATGTCGGTGATCTGGCGCACCAGGCCATGGATTTTATCGACAAAGCGGTTGAATGCACCGGCCAGATCGCCGAGTTCATCCTGGCTGGTAATGGCCAGGCGGCGCGTCAGGTCGCCTTCACCCGCGGCGATGTCATCAAGGTTGGCCTTCATCAGGTGCAGCGGGCGCAGGATGGTATTGGCCAGCAGCATGCCCACGGCGGCGATCACCAGCAACACCACCACGGCCACGCCGAGGATGCTCAACAGTACGCCTTGCATGCGCTTCTCGACTTTTGCCTGCACCACCGCCACTTGGGCGTCGATGCCATCAAGGTTCACCGAGGTGCCGATCACCATGTCCCACTTGGGCAGGTACTCGGTATAGCCGAGCTTGGGCACCAGCTCGGTCTGGCCGGGCTGGGTCGAGCTGTATTGCAGGTAGTGGGTGCCGTCCTTGCCGACCTTCACCAGGTCGCGGTTGACGTAGACGCCGTTGGGGTCGCGGTTGTCCTTGAAGCTTTTGCCCACGCCGTCCGGGCTGTTGCCCTTGAACAGGCGGATGGTCTCGGAGTCGTAGCCGAAGAAATAGCCGTCTTTGCCGTAGCTGGTATTGGATAACAACTTGACCACCTGCGCCCGCGCCGCGCTGTCGCCGGGGGCTGCTGCGTCGTAGAGCGGCTTGATGGTGGTCATGGCCACCTCGACATAACTTTGCAGGGTGGCCTTGGCGTCGTTGAGCAGGCGCTGACGGGTTTCATCCACCTCGTTGCGGGCCTGGCCCTGCAGAATCCACACGGTGGTCAGGCTGATGACCACGGCAAACAACAACACCGGCACGACAGCAAGGGCCAGGACTTTGGCCTTCAAACTCAGACGCATGGCTTTTCTCTCTTGTTAGTGGCGACTTGAGAGGTTAACGGCCATGTGAGCGATTACTGTAGGCGCGAGCTTGTGTGGCCAGAGATTGCTCGCGCTCGGGTGCGCAGCGCCCGCAAGCTTTTTGGGGCTGCTTCGCAGCCCAGCGGGAGCAAGCTCCCTCGCCACAGAGGTTCTCGCCTGGATCAGAGCGTCATCGCAGCCAGCCAGCCGAAGGCCAGCAACGGCAGGTTGTAGTGCAGGAAGGTCGGTACCACGGTGTCCCAGATATGGTGGTGCTGGCCGTCGATGTTCAGGCCGGAGGTGGGGCCGAGGGTGGAGTCCGAGGCGGGCGAACCGGCGTCGCCCAAGGCACCGGCGGTACCAACGATGCACACGATGGCCACCGGGCTGAAGCCCAACTGCACACACAGCGGCACGAAAATCGCCGCGAGGATCGGCACCGTGGAAAACGACGAGCCGATGCCCATGGTCACCAACAACCCCACCAGCAGCATCAACAACGCGCCGACGCCCCGGCTATGGCCGATGAACGCCGCCGAAGTTTGCACCAGCGAGTTCACGTCACCGGTGGCCTTGAGCACTTCGGCAAAACCTGAGGACGCGATCATGATGAAGCCGATCATCGCCATCATTTTCATGCCTTCGGTGAACAGGTCATCGGTGTCGCGCCAGCGCACGATGCCCGACACCGAGAAGATCAGGAACCCGGCCAGGGCGCCGATGATCATCGAGTCCAGCCACAACTGGATGATGAACGCCGAGGCGATCGCCAGGCCGGCCACCAGCAGGGTCAGCGGGTTGTACTGCACCGCCACTTGCTCGACACGCTCGATTTTCTTCAGGTCGTACACACGCTTTTTGCGGTAGCTGATCAACACCGCCACCAGCAGGCCGACCACCATGCCCAGAGCCGGCAAGCCCATGGCGTGGGTGACATTGACCCCGCTGATATCCACCCCGCTCTTGGCGACGTTGGCCAGCAGGATCTGATTGAGGAAGATATTGCCAAAGCCCACCGGCAGAAACATGTACGGGGTGATCAGGCCGAAGGTCATCACGCAGGCGATCAGGCGACGGTCCAGTTGCAGCTTGGTCAGTACATACAGCAGCGGCGGTACCAGCAGCGGAATAAACGCAATGTGGATCGGCAAGATGTTCTGCGAGGCAATCGCCACCACCCACAACAGGCCGATCAGCAGCCATTTGACGTGGTTGCCACCGCTGGCGTCCTGGCGGTCCACCAGCAGCAAGGCTTTGTCCGCCAAGGCATGGGCCAGCCCGGACTTGGCAATCGCCACGGCGAAAGCGCCGAGCAATGCGTAGGACAAGGCCACGGTTGCGCCGCCGCCCAGCCCGCCGTTGAAGGCCTTGAGCGTGGCCTCGATACCCAGGCCACCGGTCAAGCCGCCCACCAGGGCGCCGACGATAATGGCGATGACCACATGCACGCGGGACAGGCTGAGTACCAGCATGGTGCCGACCGCGGCGATGACTGCGTTAATCATGGTTACCTCAAGCAGAAACAAAAAAGACAGGCATGCCCGCGCGCGGCCCATGGGAACAGCTGCCGGCGTGCAGGCTTGAAAGAGGTCTTATTAGAGGGCGCGCACTTTGCAGGAGCTGGGCTGTCATGTCAAAAACTGTGGTGAGACAAAGCCCTCTGCACAGATAAAGAAATACCGGCACTGGCCGATACGCTGTCTCTATGTGCTTTCAGGTAAGGATGTCCCGATGTCGCTCAGGCAGCTCTCCATTCAATGGAAAATCACCCTGCTGGCGGGTCTCTGCCTGCTGGGGATCGTGACCCTGCTGGTGGGTCTGTCGCTGTATCGCATGGCGCAGAGCTCCCAGCAGGTCAAGGCGTCCAGCATGCAGATGCTCGACGAAGCCGCCCAGTCGCGCATCGAGGCCCAAGGCGAAGTGCAAGCGCTGGGCATTCGCCAGCAGTTCATGGATGCCTACCAGTACGGCCATGGCTTTTCCCGCCAGGTGCTGTTTTTGCGCGAACAGGCCGAGAAGCGCTTTCTCGATGCCTTCGACACCCGTGAAGACCTGACGCGCCAGGTCAAGGCCGCCCTGCAGGCCAACCCCGACCTCCTCGGCCTGTCCCTGGTGTTCGAAGCCAATGCGCTGGACGGCAAGGACGAACTGTTCGCCAACCAGGCGGAACTGGGCAGCAATGACAAAGGCCGTTTCGCCCTGTACTGGTCGCAACCGACGCCGGGGAAAATCACCTCGATGGCGCTGCCCGAGAGCGACATGGCCGACACCTCCATCGGCCCCAGCGGCGAAAAGGCCAACGCCTGGTTCACCTGCCCGCGCACGACTCTCAAGCCTTGTGTGATCGAGCCCTACTTCTATGTGATCGACGGCCAGAACGTGCTGATGACCAGCATCGTGTTCCCGCTGATGGTCAATGGCAAAGTCATCGCCTCGCTGTCGGTGGATATCAACCTCAACAGCCTGCAGGCGGTCAGCCAACAGGCCAGCCAGAAACTGTACGACGGCCAGACCCAGGTCAGCATCCTCAGCGCCACTGGCTTATTGGCTGGCTACAGCCCGGATGCCAGCAAACTCAGCCAACGCCTGGAGCAGATCGACCCGGCCAGCGGCGCACAGCTGACTAGTGCCTTGGCCAGCAGTACCCAGACCCGCAGCCTGCGCACCGACCACCAACTCAAGGTACTCGCGCCTTTTGCGCCCATTCCCGGCGGTAAGGCGTGGGGCGTATTGCTGGATGTACCGGAAAAAGTCCTGGTCGCCCCCGCCGAAGCGCTGAAAAACCAGCTGGACGCCGACAACGCCAAAGGCACCCTGCTGGAACTGGGCCTGGGCCTGCTCGCCGCCGTGGTCGGCTTGATCCTGGTGTGGCTGATGGCGCGCAGCGTGACCCGGCCAATCCTCGGCGTGGCGCACATGCTTGAGGATATCGCCAGCGGTGAAGGCGACCTGACCCGGCGCCTGGCCTATGCCAAACAGGACGAACTGGGCCAATTGGCCGGCTGGTTCAACCGCTTCCTCGACAAGCTGCAGCCGATCATTGCCGAGGTCAAACGCTCGGTGCAGGACGCTCGCGGCACCGCCGACCAGTCCGCAGCCATTGCCACGCAAACCAGCGCCGGCATGGAGCAGCAGTACCGTCAGGTGGATCAGGTGGCCACCGCATCCCACGAAATGAGCGCCACCGCCCAGGATGTGGCTCGCAGCGCCGCCCAGGCGGCCCAAGCCGCCCGAGATGCCGACCAGGCGACTCGCCAAGGCTTGACGGTTATCGACCGCACCACCGCCAACATTGGCGAGCTCGCCGCCGACATGAGCACCGCCATGACCCAAGTTGAAGGCCTGGCCGCCAACAGCGAACAGATCGGCTCGGTGCTCGAAGTGATTCGCGGCATCGCCGAGCAGACCAACCTGTTGGCGCTCAACGCCGCCATCGAAGCCGCTCGCGCCGGTGAAGCCGGCCGCGGTTTTGCCGTGGTCGCCGACGAAGTGCGCAACCTGGCACGGCGCACCCAGGAATCGGTGGAAGAAACCCGCCTGGTGATCGAACAATTGCAAACCGGTACCAGCGACGTGGTCGGCTCCATGGGCAACAGCTATCGCCAGGCCCAGGGCAGCGTCGAACAGGTCGGTCAGGCCGTCACCGCCTTGCGCCAGATTGGCGATGCGGTCACGGTGATCAGTGATATGAACCTGCAAATCGCCAGCGCCGCGGAAGAGCAAAGCGCCGTGGCCGAAGAGATCAACAGCAACGTGGCGACCATTCGCGATGTGACCGAGTCGTTGTCGGAGCAGGCCAATGAATCGGCGCGGGTCAGCCAGGCGTTGAACAGCCTGGCGAACCAGCAGCAGGGGTTGATGGATCAGTTTCGGGTCTGAATGTAGCAAGGCTTTTCTGTGGGGGCCGGGCTTGCCCGCGATGCAGACACCTCGGTATTTCAGATAAACCGAGTCGATGCTATCGCAGGCAAGCCAGCTCCCACATTTTGAGCGGTGGTGTGCCAGTGTCAGCGGCGTGGCAACTGGATCAATACCTTGAGCCCACCCAGCTCGCTCTCTTGCAGTTGCAACACCCCGCCCCACACCTCAACGATGTCGCGCACGATCCCCAAACCCAGGCCATGGCCAACCCTTTGCTCATCCAGGCGTGCGCCACGGCTGAACACTTGGTCGCGCTGGGCCTCGGGAATGCCGGGGCCGTCGTCTTCCACCGCCAGCCGATAGCCCTGGGGCGTCTCGCTGACGCTCAGGCGTATCTCGGCGTCCGCCCATTTACAGGCGTTGTCCAACAGATTGCCCAGCAGCTCCAGCAGGTCTTCACGGTCCCAGGGCAATTGCAGGCCCGGCGCCACCTGATAGCTGAGGTCCAGGTGTTCGCCGTGGATCATGCGCAGGGTGGCCAGTAAACCGGGCAGCTCTTGTTCACAGTCAAACAACGCGCCCGGCAAGGCATCACCCGCCAGGCGCGCACGGTTGAGTTCACGGTTGAGGCGCTGCTGCACCTGCTCCAATTGCTCGCGCAGCAACTGGCTCAGTTGCGGATGATCCTTGAGCGCGTCACTGGAAGCGGCGCTCAACAACACTGCCAGCGGGGTTTTCAGCGCATGCCCCAGGTTGCCGAGGGCATTGCGGGAGCGCTTGAGGCTGTCTTCGGTGTGCGCCAACAGGTGGTTGATCTGCGCCACCAGGGGCTCCAGCTCAAGCGGCACCTGGGTATCGAGTTGCGAGCGTTGGCCTTGTTGCAGTTGGGCGATCTGGTTGCGTGCGGTCTCCAGGGGGCGCAGGGCACGGCGCACGGTGACCCGTTGCAGGATCAGCACCAACAGCAGCGCCGCCAGCCCCATCACCAGGCCGACCTGGCGCATCAGGCGAAAGCTTTCGCGCACAGGCGTGTAGTCCTGGGCCACGCTGATGGAAATCGATTGGCCGAAGCGTTTGTAGTCCGAGCGCAGCACCAACAGTTGCTGGCCTTCGGGCCCCAGTTGCAGGTTGCCCTTGAGCCCCGCCACCGGGAGCCGGGGCAGTTCCTGGTCCCACAATGAACGGGAGCGCCAATGCACATCGGCAAAGTCGATACGAAAGTAATGCCCGGAAAATGGCCGTTGGTACGCCGGCGACAGGCGTTGCTCATCCAACTGCACGCCGTTGGGCCCACGCACCAGCGCCACCAGCAGGTTTTCGCTGTCGTTGCGCAAGCCCGCTTCAAGGTAGCGCTGCAAACCCGCCTCGAACAACCACAGGCTGGTTTGCGCCAGCACCACGCCGACGATCACCATCACGCTGATCAACCCCAGGCTCAAGCGCCGCTGGATCGACCTCATGCCGGGGTGGCGCCGAAACGGTAGCCCTGGCCGCGCCGGGTCTCGATCACGCTGCGGCCCAATTTGCGCCTTAGATGGTTGACGTGCACCTCCAGCACATTGGAGTCGCGTTCGGTCTCACCGTCATACAAGTGTTCGGCCAAGTGGCTTTTGGACAGAATCTGTTCGGGATGCAGCATGAAATAGCGCAACAAACGAAACTCGGCAGCCGTCAGCTGGATCTCGGCGCCGTCACGTAGCACGCACTGGCGACCTTCATCCAAATGCAGGCCGGCAGCTTGCAGGGTGGGTTGGTTCGTCTGGCCGTGGGAGCGGCGCAGCAGCGACTGGATGCGCAGGTACAGCTCTTCAGGGTGAAAGGGTTTGCTCAGGTAATCATCGGCGCCGGCCTTGAGCCCTTCGATACGCTCGGCCCAGGAATCGCGGGCCGTGAGGATCAGCACTGGGATGGCCAACGAGGCAGCGCGCCATTGCGCCAGCACTTCAAGCCCGGGTAAACCGGGCAAGCCAAGGTCGAGGATGATCAAGTCATACGGCTCGCTGCGTCCTTGATACACGGCGTCGCGGCCATCGGCCAGCCAGTCGACCGCGTAGCCCTGGCGCTGCAGGCCGGCCATCAGTTCGTCGGCCAGGGGCACGTTGTCTTCCACCAGGAGCAGGCGCATCAGTCTTCCTCATCTTTGATCAGGTCGCCATTGGTGGCATCCAGCTTGATCTCGCGCACCACGCCCTCGGTGGTCACCAGTTCCACTTCATAGGCGTATTGCCCGTGTTTCTTTTCCAGTTCGGCTTCCAGCAGCCGTGAGCCGGGGTATCGCGCCATGGCCTGCTGCAACAGCTGTTCCAATGGCAGGATGACGCCTTGTTGGCGCAGGGCCAGGGCTTCGTCCTGGTTGAGGTCGCGGGCCGCCAGGCTGGAACAGAACACCATGAGCACCAGCGCCACGCGACTGCCGACGCGTAAATTTACGTTCATTACGTATCCTGATGATTCTTGAGAACCTGCCCGGTGAGCGCGTTCAATTCAACGTCCCATTCAATGCCGTCTGCATCTCGTAGCTCGACTTCATAGACGTACTTGCCGTATTCCTCATCCAAATCGGTGTCCAGCAGCGTCGAACCAGGGTGAAGGGCCAGGGCCGTAGCTTCCAATTGATCGAAAGCGACAATTGTAACAGTGGCCGGCACGATCAGTGGCTTGTCGGGGTCCACGGCGGCGGCCGGGGTCGCCGTAACGAGGATGATAGCGGCGGCGCCCAGGCCAGTGAGGCGCTTCATTATAAGTCTCCGTTACATGATGTTTTCCTACGCCGGCCACGGTACGCGCCGCAACTTAACTGAAACTGAATTGCCACCATGGCAATTCCAGTCAAGCCATTTTTCCCACTGCCTGCGAGATTTCCTATACTGCCCCGCTCGCCTCAACAGAGACCGGTATGACAGCCATCCATATCAAGTTCCCGGCCTTGACACTCAAGGCCGGTAAACGCGCCATCACCCGCATCCGCGAGCAGGGCCTTGCGCCTGCCGACGTCGGTATCCTCCCCGGCGCGGCGGGCGGCCCCAAGGCTCTTGGTATCCAAGGGCTCGACCTGGCGCTGTTCGGTGATTGGTTGCCCCGTGCGCCGCGCGAGCGTGCGCTGATCGGCGCGTCCATTGGCTCCTGGCGGTTTGCCAGCGCCTGCCTGCCCGACCCGGTGCAAGGCTTGCTCGACCTGGGCCGGCTGTACAACGAACAGCGCTTCGCCAAAGGTGTGACCATGGCGCAAGTCAGCCAGAGCTGCCAACGCATGCTCGACGACCTGCTGGCCGGGCGCGATGCGCGGGTGCTGGACAACCCCGACTATCGGCTGAACATCATGGTGGTCAAGAGCCACGGTTTGCTCGCCGATGACCACCGTGGGCGGCTGGGGCTGGGCCTGTCGTCGGTGATTGCCGATAACCTGCGGGGCCGCGCACGGCTGTCGCGGCATTTCGAACGGCTGATCATCCACGACCCGCGCCAGGCGCCACCGGTACACCCCCTGAAAGACTTCCCCTCGCGCTTCCTCACCCTGGACGTGGGCAACCTGCGCCAGGCGTTGCTCGCGTCCGGGTCGATCCCCATGGTCATGCAAGGCGTGCGCGACCTGCCCGGGGCCGGGGCCGGCACCTACCGCGACGGCGGCCTGCTGGACTACCACCTCGACCTGCCCTACCACGGCGATGACATCGTGCTGTACCCGCATTTTACCGACCGGGTGATCCCCGGCTGGTTCGACAAGGGCCTGCCATGGCGGCGCAGCAACCAGCAAGGTTTGCAGGATGTATTACTGCTGGCGCCGTCCAGGGACTACCTGGCCCGCCTGCCCCACGGCAAGCTGCCAGACCGCAGCGACTTCAAGCGTTTTATGGGCGATGACCCTGGCCGCAACAAATATTGGCAAACTGCCATGAGCGAGAGCCAACGGCTGGGGGATGAGTTTTTGGCATTGGCGGATAACGGCAAGCTCGGCGACCGTTTGCTAGCCCTTTGACCGCATGGGCGCCTGCGGCCGAGGGGCGGTATGCGCAGAGGTTGATCAAGCTGTTAAACTCGCCGCCTGCCAGACACCTGACCGAGCTGAAAACACTGTGGAAATCTTCAAGGAATTTACATTCGAATCCGCCCACCGCCTGCCCCACGTACCGGAAGGCCACAAATGCGGGCGCCTGCATGGGCATTCGTTCAAGGTGGCCATCCACCTGAGCGGCGATCTGGATCCCCATACCGGCTGGATTCGCGACTTCTCGGAGATCAAGGCGATTTTCAAGCCGCTCTATGAACGCCTCGACCACAACTACCTCAACGACATTCCCGGCCTGGAAAACCCTACCAGCGAAGTACTGGCCAAGTGGATCTGGAATGAACTGAAACCCTTGCTGCCGGAACTTAGTGCGATCCGTATCCACGAGACCTGCACCAGTGGGTGCATTTATCGCGGCGAGTAAGTGATCGAGTGATGAAAAGACCACCTGCGGGGAATGTCACTGTGGCGAGGGAGCTTGCTCCCGCTGGGTCGCGAAGCGGCCCCAAAAGATGGGACTGCTACGCTGCCCAACGGGAGCAAGCTCCCTCGCCACAGGTCACTGTTTGTTCGCTCTAGCTCTTAATTGGCTGACATTGCCAACTGTAGGTGTTTTTTTCGAAGCGGCGGGCTGATCCATTAGGAAAACCCGCACAGACGCCGATCGACTGAGCCAGTTTGGCTCACCGCTGCACTGCTTTTGCGCTGATTGGGAGGGGACGGCCTTATAAAGGGCTTACTCCGTCAGCGCATACCTGCCTGCACCTGCATTGGCACGCAGGATGCACACGACCTGGGTCACCACTCAGGGAGCAGCCCCCATGACGCAGCAAGACCCCGGCAACGACTACCCTCTCAGCGAAGTCCCCTTGCACGCGCGCAAGGGTCTGGCCTCTACGGCCATGGTGTTGCTGGGGTTCACCTTTTTTACCGCGACCATGTTCGCCGGCGGCAAGCTGGGGGTAGCGTTCAGCTTCATCGACATGCTCGGCGTCGTGGCCCTGGGTAACCTGTTGTTGGGTATCTACGCCGCAGGCTTGGGTTACATCGCGTTCAAGAGCGGCTTGAACTCGGTGTTGATGGGGCGCTTCTGCTTTGGCGAAGTGGGCAGCAAGCTCAGTGACTTGATCCTCGGTTTTACCCAGATCGGCTGGTATGCCTGGGGCACGGCCACGGCTGCGGTGGTATTGGGCAAGTATTTCCAATTGAGCCAGGGCAGTGTGCTGGGGCTGATGGTGGTATTTGGCTTACTGTTCTGCGCCACCGCCTACGTGGGGTACCGCGGCTTGGAAATCCTGTCCTACATCGCGGTGCCGGCCATGGGCATCCTGTTGATGCTGTCGATGTGGGTCGCCACCGTGAAGGTCGGCGGGCTGGAGGGGCTGCTGGCGGTGGTGCCCAGCGCTGAGCTGGACTTGTCCACCGCCATCACCCTGGTGTTCGGGACCTTTGTCAGCGGGGCAACCCAGGCCACCAACTGGACGAGGTTTTCGCGCTCGGCCAAGGTTGCGGTGCTGGCCAGCCTGATCGGCTTTTTTGTCGGCAATGGCTTGATGGTGCTGATCGGGGCCTATGGCGCCATCGTCTATCAGCAACCGGATGTAGTGGAAGTCTTGCTGCTGCAAGGTTTCGCCACGGCGGCGATGGCGATGTTGCTGCTCAATATCTGGAGCACCCAGGACAACACCATCTACAACTTCGCCGTCGCCGGTTGCAACCTGCTACGTACCCAACGTCGCAAGAGCGTGACCCTGGCCGGCGCGGTGATCGGCACCCTGCTCGCCTTGTTCGGCATGTACGACCTGTTGGTGCCGTACCTGATCCTGCTAGGCACGGTCATCCCGCCGATAGGAGGCGTGATCATGGCGGACTTCTTCTATCGCTATCGCGGCCAATATCCGCGCTTGGCAGAGGCTCACTTACCGGCATTCAATTGGCCAGGTCTGATCGCGTATGGGGTGGGCACCGTGGTCGCGTTCAACTCGCCGTGGGTCGCACCGTTGGTGGGAATTTTTGCCGCATCGCTGACCTATGTGCTGCTCAGCGCCATACTACGCGTCATGACCGCCCGGACATCGGTATCGCCCTGAGGATCTGGCGGCTGTCTGCCTGATTGTTTTTAGCCAAGAGGAACTTGCCCATGCACATCATCAATGCCCGCCTGCGCAACCGTGAAGGCCTGCATGATCTGCACCTGGAAAATGGCCGGATCGCCAGCATCACTGCGCAAACCGGAGCGCCCATACTGATGGGCGGCGACTTGGACGCCGCCGGCAACCTGGTCATACCGCCCTTTGTCGAGCCCCACATCCACCTCGACGCCACCCTCACCGCCGGCGAGCCGCGCTGGAACATGAGCGGTACGCTGTTTGAAGGCATCGAGTGCTGGGGCGAACGCAAGGCCACCATTACTCTGGAAGACACCAAGACCCGGGCCAAAAAAACCATTCAGGCTCTCGCCGCCCATGGCATCCAGCATGTGCGCACCCATGTCGACGTCACCGACCCGGACCTCACCGCACTCAAGGCCCTGCTGGAGGTACGTGAAGAGAGCTCGCATCTGATCGACCTGCAAATCGTTGCCTTCCCCCAGGAAGGCATCGAGTCCTTCCGCAATGGTCGCGAGTTAATGGAGGAAGCCATTCGCCTGGGTGCCGATGTGATCGGTGGCATCCCCCACTTCGAATACACCCGCGACCAAGGCGTGAGTTCGGTGAAGTTCCTCATGGATCTGGCCGAGCGTACTGGCTGCCTGGTGGACGTGCACTGTGACGAAACCGATGACCCCCACTCACGCTTTCTCGAAGTCCTCGCGGAAGAAGCCCGCAGCCGCGACATGGGTGCCCGCGTGACCGCCAGCCATACCACCGCCATGGGTTCCTACGACAATGCTTACTGCGCCAAGCTGTTTCGCCTGCTAGGGCACTCCGGCATCAGCTTTGTCTCGTGCCCCACCGAAAGCATCCACCTGCAGGGCCGCTTCGACAACTTCCCGAAACGCCGTGGTGTCACCCGTGTGAACGAACTGCTTGAGGCCGGCATGAACGTGTGTTTCGGCCAGGATTCCATCGTCGATCCCTGGTACCCGCTGGGTAACGGCAACATTCTGCGAGTACTGGAGGCCGGTCTGCACATCTGTCATATGCTCGGTTACCGCAATTTGCAAAACGCCCTGGACCTGGTCACCGACAACAGTGCCAAAGCCATGGCCCTGGGCGATCGTTATGGGTTGCAAGCAGGTCGCCCAGCCAACCTGCTGATCCTGTCGGCCGACAGCGACTACGAAGTCATACGTAGCCAGGGCCTGCCGTTGTACTCGATTCGCAACGGCAAGGTACTGATGAAACGGCAACCGGCACAGGTAGAGTTTATGTAACCGCGTGGGTTAGACGACTGAGTCGATGTCCAACGTTTGCACCCGTGCCTGTTCATCGTGGGAAGGCGGCGGGACGCTGGTGAATTGGGCCGGCTCACGATTCTCGCGATGGCGGAACCAACGCTTGAGGCTCGCTTGCAGATGTGCAGAAGAGGCATGGCTGCCGTAGACATCGCGGGCTTGCAGGCGACGCCAGCGCAGGCTTGCCAAGCGCTCGCGGCTGGTGTGCAAACGGTCGATCTCTGCGTTCAAGGCATCAGTAGGTTCATGGCTACGATCATTGGCAGGGCGCCGCAGAGCAAGTTCACGCCGCTTGGCCCGTAGTTGCTCGCGCATGTCTTCAAAGGCCCGGTCGAGCAGCTCGAATTCCCTCTGGGTCACCAACGAGCCCTCACTCTCCAGGGTTTGTTGCCAGCGGCGCAATGTCGCCCACGCCGCGGGGATGTAGCTGGTGGTCATGAAGTGCTGGTCGGCTTGAAACAGCTGCCTCAGCACATTATCGCGGTCGGGCATGTCGCCCTGCAGTTGCAATGCGCGGTTGCAACCCGCTTCTTGGAGGGATTCACAGCCAGGCTTCCATAACACCGAAGAATGGCTGCCATCCGGGAGCGTGATCGGCATGAAATGATATTGCTCGCCATGATGTCGATAGGGGTTACCACCCACGCGCACCAGCCCTGCGGCGAACAACAGGCCACCGGGTAAAGGGTTGCTGAATAGCGTGATGGCCCCGGGAATCCAGAGCTTGGCGGTGGTATTCATCCAGGGCGCCGGGACGCTGGGGACAGGGTCGTTGTGGTTGACGATGCGGTGGTGGACCAGGGAAGAGGCACCGGCGGTGAATTCAGAGTCGGCGGCGCGGGGGGCGCCGTAGGTGTAGAGCAGGATGTTGTAATGGGCATCCTGGGCTCGGCGCAGCCCTTCGGCCAACAGCAATGCAATGGCGCCTCCGAGGCTGTGGCCGCAAATTACGATGCGCTGGCCCACATGAAACTGATCAAGGTATTGCAATACGAAATCACGCATAGCCCGGTAGGCCTGGTAAAAACCACCGTGCGCTTTTCCAACACCGTCGTCGAAAGACACCTGATGGGCGTCGGCGTCACGTAATGCGTCGGCACGGCTGACCGTTCCTCGCACAGAAATCAGGATGACTTCATCGTGGTGGGTGATGAAGGCCTGGGTGTCAGTACCGAATTTTTCATCATCGAAAAAGTGCAGACGTGCGGGATGCTCCTGCTCTTCGTTTCGTTCCGGGCGATTTTGGGGATACAACACGGGATCGAACGGCAGGATTTCGAAGCGTTGGGAGTAAGGGATATCTTCGTAGATCGGGTAAAAACGGTGTGATTGCTTCGGATCAATTCGCCAGGCTTCGTGATACACCGAAAGCTGTTCAGCGAATAAATTTCCAACGCTCGGATCCAACGGAAACCGGACTTCGTCTAATGGTTTTTCGGCGGGGGCCTGTCCAAAATCGCAGTAACTCAACGCAGCAAACAATGCCAGTTGGTATAGGTTCAGGGCGCAGAAGCCGTCTTCGGTGGATAAGATGGGGCGTAAGGCCCGTAGTGGTCGCACTTCCAGAACGGTGTGCTTGTTGGGGAACAGTACGATACCCACCAATGAAGGCTGAGGCGGGCCGAAGCCCAGATCGGCCATCATTTTCAGTGCGTGACGCTTGGGAGAGTGGACTCGAGGCGTTGTCGGAGGCAAATGGGCGACATGACGAACTAAATCTCTAACTTCGACTTGATAAAATCTGTTGGGTTGATGTTGAGCGAGATTGGCTTCAATACGACGTCCGTCGACCGCAGCAAATCTGGTTTGCTCAGCACGAACTTGAAGCTCGGTGATAGGTAGCTGATAAGTCGGCCGCATCATTAACCGACGATATGGCTGCTCGGTTCCTGAATACAGATCGTCAAAAACGAGTACCACAGGACCGCTGTAAATATCTTTTAGCTTGGCGAATCCTTCCCCGTTCAATCTACCTTTGTACTCTCGTCCAGCGCTGTCGCGGACCGTATACGACAGGCCGCCGTACGTCGCCCCAACTCCAGTTTCATCGACCAAGCAAAAACTCACCCATTGCCCTCGCAATGAACAAGCTGGCGTGCTGTCACTGAAAAAGGGTCGCTTCCTTGCGTCCAAATACATGGCTTACTCCTTATTACTCACACGATGGATAAATATTACAAATGCGGCCATCCGGCATTTTTATCGGTTTAAAGTCGGTGGTATTGCCGTTGCAATAAGCGTCCCGATCGGCAAAGTTTTTACCCCTACATCGCTTCCATCCACCTGGAACATTTATCCAATTATCGTCAAAGGCGGGTCGTTCCTCATCAGTCAAATTCAACACAACCTTGAGCTTTCTTCCCGACAGTTGATCTCTTTGTACAACGCCCCCTACCCGCGACTCTTGCAAGTTGCCCATCGAATCCAATGAATTGCAGATCAGGAGTTTTCTAATCGCATGCAAAGGCCCTACCGTCCGAAAATGCCACTTACATTGCCCAAGTATTTCCTGCACACCCGAGTCGGGCATCCCCGGTAGCTCGGCCTCCAAACGGTCTCGAATGGAAATACTCCCGAAATTCCCGCCCACATCCGTACTCCGCGTCCCCCACTTCGCATAGAAGTCAAATTCCACGCTGCGCAGGACCAACGGACATCCTTCTACCGTTTCAGTCAGTGGCAACTCGTAACTCACACTGCTCGCCACAGGCTTGTAGTCTGTAAAAAAGACTTTCCGCTCAGGTCTTTTGCCTCGCCGCCGAGGCAAGGTGCAGGTCTCACCCGTTGCGGGGCGGTAGTTGGCAGCCGTTTTAAGTTCAAATTGCGCCGGCAAATCCACCTCCAATGTAAAACGCTCCACCGTCCTCCCCGTACACCCCGACAGCCACGCAGCCGCAACAACCAGCAACACCCACCCTATCCACCTATTCACTTTTCCCTACCTCCCTGTGCCACTGCTCCACCACTCGTTCAAAATGCTCCCCTGGCGCCTCACCGGCCCTCGGCTGCCAATGGATAACACTGCTTCGGGTCGCCTCTGCCAAACGACGCACCACCAGAAATTCGAGCTTCTCCGGCTCCCGCCATTGCCAGGCGCGCGCCTGCGCCAGTACCTGGGCCAGCCAAATCCTTGGGTCTTGGAATTCGACCAATGCCGCCAGGTCTTCACTGTGTTCCGCCAACAGGTAACGCAGGATATTGGCGTTCAGGATGGCTTCGGCCTGGGGGTTGGGTGTATCGAGCCAAGGCGGTAGCCGAGGCGCTGGATAATCGCCCGGCGCAGGGTTTTCGTGATGGCACCAATGGCCTTCGTGCCAATAGCACACACTGATCAGCGGCCCGAGGTAGACCGGCCAATGCTCTTTGGCCAGATAGGCCAAGGCGCGGGCCAAGGTGCGGTTGTCGTGAATGCGGTAAAGCGCCTGCTGGCCCTCCGGCCCTATCAGGAGCCTTTCGCGCCAATGGCGCGCCACATCCGCCAAGTCGGTAGCCGACAAGCTCGCGAGCCACCCCCAGTTTGACTCCGGGTGTTGCAACAGATCAGCCAGGGCGGGTTCATTGATCTGCTCAAGCAAGAGGATGATCGGGCCAGAACCCGCCAGCTCCGCCGCGGCGGTATCGCTATAGAGATTGCAATAGTGCGACGGGGTGCAACCTGCCAATAGAGGCTGGCGAGTCTCGTGGCTACCCTCCACTATCAGGCACAATCGGTGCCCGTTCTGCAGCTGTTGGGCCATCCAACGATGGGGCAAGCTGTCCATCAAGCCGCCCTCTGCGTGATATCGCACAGGCCTTCGCGGCAGCGCTCGCACAGGGGGCAAAAGTCCGCGTCCAGTTGCCTGGCCAAGTCCATGACAATGCTTTGCACTGCCGATAACTGCGCGCCAGCGAGCAAAGCCGGGCTCACCGAACTGTTTGCGACCGACGAACCGGCCTGGGTGAGGGGCCTGCTGCTTGAGATACTGCCCGCTTGCATCACCAAGTGTTCCCCGCCAGCCATCAAGCTCAGTTGCGCACCGGCCTCAATGACCAGGCTGGCACCGGCCTTGAGGTGAACCTGCTGCCCAGCTTCGATCACCAGACTCTGGCCAACGCGAGTCAGGCTATCGCCCTCTACCTCCAGGCGACTGTCATGACCCACCCGTTGTTCCAAGTCACGCTGGGCGCGCAGGTAGATGAGCTCTTCGCCGCGTCGATCTTCAACGTGCAGCTCGTTAGCCCCTCCGCCATCCGGTGAACTGCGGCTACGCAGCACGCTGCGTGTCTTGTGCTGTGGCAAGGGATAGGCTGGCAGGTGTGATGCATTGGGCAGGCAACCCGTAACGAGAGGGTCGTCCGGGTCGCCCTCCAGAAAGCTCACCAGCACTTCCATGCCTACCCGTGGAATCACCATGGCCCCAAACCCGTCCCCCGCCCAACCGGACGCCACGCGCAGCCAGCAACTGCTCGCCCCCTCGCGGTTGTCCATACGATCCCAATGAAAGCGCACCCTCACCCGACCATAGGCATCGCAATGCACGTCTTCGCCCGCAGGCCCGGTTACCGTCGCGGTCTGGCTGCCACTGATCGTTGGCCTGGGATGCTTGAGGGCCGGTCGATACACTGCACGCCAGGGTGTCGCGGTGAATCGGTTGCGATAGCCCTGGAATCCACTGGACTCAACTATCGACTCCTCCAACACCTGCGGCTGGTAACCCTCATGACGCACCGAAGTCAGCAGCCATAAATCGTTGCAGAGTGGGTCGGGGTGATCACATAGCTCAAGGAAGTGACCACTGCACAATGCCGGCTGGTCGCTCTTGCCCAACACCCTGTGGCGATCACGCTGGTGACGCTCCAGGCCGCGTCGCGCCAGCTGCGCGCCGCGCGCATGCCCCTTAAAACCGGCAGGGTAGGCATAGTCTTCCAAAGCTTGCGCCTGCCCGGCACCGGCATGTTTTTGCAGGCGAAATGAAGGGTGCTCGAAGTCATAGTCACGACGTACAGTGCGCCGGCTGCGCGTCTCCAATCGCAGGTCGAAACGCTGTACAACACGGCTCTGGAGCGCCGGATCAGGCGACGAACAATACCGCTGCACCGGCAACCGTCGAAATACTGTCTGGTCATCACCGAACACCAGCAGATGATTGTCCACGCTGTGACGAAAGTGATAGTGGATGCCCTCCTCTTCACACAGCCGCTGGATAAAATGCAGGTCGGACTCCCTGTACTGCACGCAAAACGCGCGTGGCGGATACACCACCGGCCCGAGTTCAAAGGCATAGGCGTCAGAGAAGATGCCGTGGTGTTCGAGGACCGTCGCAATGATCTGCGGTACGCTGCGCTGCTGGAAAATCCGCTGGTCGCAACGATGGGCAAGGGATGCCAGACGTGGAGCCAGCGTGATGTGATAACGGGTGAGTCGCGCACCGGGATCGTCCCGACCGATGGCGTAGACGTACCCATGCAGGCCCTGCCCTGCTTCCCCGAAGTCCAGATAGGCGGGTTTATGAAGCAATGCCTCCAGGTCAAGAGAAGGATCTTCGCTGACTAACTGCACCTGTATGAAGTAAGGTTGATCGAGGGCTTCGCTGCCTTTGAACGCTACTACCTGAAAATCTGTATTTATTTCTGAAAGGATCAATTTGAAACATGACGAAAGAAACTTGTTAACCATCCTTTGTTACCCGCCATCAACTTTTCGATTGAACGACTCTCTTTCGCCAACGCCAACTGGATTGGAAAAAAAGCACCTGAACATGCTCAAGCTTAGCGATTTCAGGCGATTTTCGGCCCGCACCGAATAAAAAAGAAGTTTCGTACAACGAGGACGGAAGTGTCTTTTAACAAAATATTAATACTTTCCATAACAAACAGAAAACGCGGACTGTTGCTTGTCTCTTTACAACTAAGGTTTAAGGAAACGACTGACACTAATTCAAGGCGCCTGCTGTTCCGAGGTCTAAATAATTAGTCGCGCCGTCCCGAAAAGACTCACACTCAGCACATTTCCAGACTCGGTCTGCAATCGCACTGGCGCCGTGCCACCCGGCATCACCACCGTTACGTCGTCACCCTCAATCCAACCCGCGCGCCATGCCGCGCATGCTACTGCGCTGGCGCTGGTCCCCGAAGACGCCGTAGGCCCCTCTCCTCGCTCAAATACGCGCGCGATGACTCGATTGCCAGCGTCTCGAGCAACCCATTGCAGGTTGACCCCGCCAACACAGAGTTGCCCGCACCCTGCCGGCGGTGCAAAAGCGATGGCCTTCAACCGATTGAAAAGTGCCAACTGGTGCATCGTGTCATCACCCGGCAACGCCGACACATGCTCAACCAGCGTCACACAATGAGGGTTGCCTATCCGGACAAATTGGCTGTTTCCCCATTGCGCATTGATCGACGCCAATGCCGCCACGCGACTGAATTCATGATGTGCCGCGACCACAGGGCTCACACCGACCGCCCCCACCGCCAAGGGGCCAAACTCGGGCCTGCCCAACGCCAGCCAGAAGCCTGGCACCTGTTCATGCTTCGCCGGCTCGACATAGGTGATCACGGGCGATACCGCATCCGGCTTGTCGTGATACACCCGCAACTCGCTACCGTGCACCATTAACCCCTGGTCGGTTAACGCCTGAGCAAAAATGGTCAGGCCATTACCACTGCGTTCGGCGAGAGAACTGTCAGTATTGATGATCAGCAGATCAAACGGTGGCCGTGCTTGAAATGGCCCGACTAACAAACCATCACAGCGATACGCCTTTGCACCGGCCGGTGGTGGTAATGCACCCCAGCCACATTCGGACGCAATGGCCGACGCGGCCCACATCTTGCGCGTGCTTGCAGCCAAGCGGGCGTTGTCGGGCACATCGATACCCAGAACGCGCAAATGGGCCGGGCTGACCACCCCATAGATATTTCCGCGTGCATCGTAGAACCGAGTCATGACCACGCCAGCCAGAGATTTTTCATCGGTTCGTCCGCTCACTTATCGACCATCGGGACAGCAGCGTATTACAGAACGGTCGATCTGTGGGAGGTGGGCGCAAAGGCAGTAAGCCACTGCAAGAACCTGGGGTTCAGCCACTCCTGCTGGGAGTACACACCTTCCGGACCACCTCCTACAGGTTCGACCATTCCTACGTGGTTACCCGACGCCAAAGCGTTCCATTTTTTGTAAAAAAAAGCTCGCAATCTGCGTTTTTAATCCTGATCACAAAAGGAACCCAGCTCGCTCGACAGGGCCTGATGTGCAAGGATGTCGCGCCGGACATCGTTCGTTGAACGCCAAACCAAGGATTTTTCATGACTGCCATTCCCACCCCTGCCCCCGTGGTTCCCGGGCGGCTGGAGCAGATGTCGACCCGCATCGCTTTTTTTATCGCAGGTTTTGGTATCGCCGCCTGGGCGCCTTTGGTGCCGTACGCCAAGGCGCGTGCAAATCTGAATGAAGGGACCCTTGGCCTGCTGTTGTTGTGCCTGGGGGTGGGGTCGATCATCGCGATGCCCGCTGCGGGCGTGCTGGCATCTCGCTTTGGCTGCCGACGCGTGCTCACCGCAGGGACGCTGATGATCTGCCTGGCCCTGCCGATGCTGGCCACTGTCAGTTCGATCCCGCTGTTGATCGCGGGGTTATTCCTGTTTGGCGCGGGCCTGGGCACCGTGGACTCCACCGTCAACCTGCAAGCGGTGATCGTTGAGCGCGCCAGTGGCAAAACCATGATGTCGGGCTTTCACGGGTTGTTCAGCCTGGGGGGCATTGTCGGCGCAGCGGGGGTTGCGGGGTTGCTGGGGCTGGGCCTGTCGCCATTGCAGGCGACTCTGGTGGTCGTCGTTATCACGGTGGCGGCGCTGTTGAAAGCCGCACCGCATTTGTTGCCTTATGGCAGCAAAAGCTCGGGACCGGCATTTGCAGTGCCCCATGGCGTGGTGTTGTTTATCGGTTGCCTGTGTTTCATCGTATTCCTGGCTGAAGGTGCCGTGCTGGATTGGAGTGCTGTGTTCCTCAGCGCCGAGCGCGGCCTGGATGAGGCTTACGCCGGCCTGGGGTACGCGGCATTTGCCTTGACCATGACTGCTGGACGCCTGACCGGCGATGCCATTGTTCGACGCCTGGGGCCCACTCGCGTAATCGTGATCGGTGGCGCGCTGGCCTGTGCCGGCTTGCTCCTCGCGACCCTATTGCCAGCGTGGGAAACGGCGCTGCTCGGCTACGCGCTGGTGGGTGCAGGGTGTTCGAATATCGTACCGGTACTGTATACCGCCGTGGGTAAGCAAACGGTGATGCCAGAGCATATTGCAGTGCCTGCCATCACCACATTGGGCTACGCCGGGATTCTCGCCGGCCCCGCCATGATTGGCTTTATCGCCCATGGCAGCAGCTTGAGTACTGCGTTCATCCTGATCGCGGTATTGCTGGCTGCAGTAGCCATCAGTGGAAAAATCCTCAAGGTATAAGTCCAAGCTTCAACGCGCTTTGCGAGCATCGTCCTGCTCCCGCCAACGTTCGAGGCTTTTGTTGCTGAGCCAACCGTCCTTGTGAGGCGGGCCAAACAGTCGTGTGCCATTGGCTCGCTGTAATGACGACAGCAAACCCGGACGGTCAAGAATATTCTTCGCTGTGTAGACACTGAGCTCGCTGTATTGGGACCTGGGCATGCCTGTAGACGTATCCAGCACAGGCGCGCCGTGTTGATCTACCTCATACGGGTCTTGCATAACCGACCGAAGCTTGGCTATTTCAACGTACTGATGCGTTTCAAAGAGATAGGTTCGATCCATGGTCTCGTCTCGCAGGTGCGCAAACTGGCTTTGCAGCGCTTGCACCACCTGTGCATTGCTTTGGGCATGAAACGGATCCTGGCTGAAAACACTTGGAGAGCTGTTGCCCTGCAAGGTCTGGGCAGCCGCACGGAGGCTGTCACGTGTGATATCGCCATCACGGCTGAAGATAGCGTCGCTTAGCCGAGGGCGTTTGAGAATTTCTCTGACGACCTGGATCGCGTTGTCCAACACCTCGTTTTCACCCGTCGGTTGAGCAGCGATCCGCTTCAAGGACGTCCAAGTCAAGCGCCCGTCATTCAGGAACGGGTGCACTGCGCCGAAGGATTTTTCCAAGGCCTTTGCCAACTGGCTATCCTTTGTAGTCGCACTCGGCAGGGAACCACTGGCCCGCTCAACAGGGGAGTTCTGCAAGTCTCGATAGCGCAGAGCGGATAAGGTCCCACGCAAGAGAAAGGGTTTGTGCGAGCCTCCAGCCGAGGGCGCGGATGGGGCTTCATACCAGGTTTCAGATTGGCAGACCGGTGGTGGAGTGGTTGATTGTGCGGCCAGCCTGTCGGGAGGAAGCGGCCGGCCGGAAGGTACTGCACCCTTAATTGTCATGGGTTTTCTCCAACTCTTTTCAGATGCATATCCGCTGGGTGGTCTGTGCCGTGATGGGCAAAATCAACGAATAGACTCTCCTCAGGCAGGTACCTCATGTGTGGTTGGATGGGCTCGACAGTTCCGAGTAAAAGGCTAATACCAATGACAATATGTAAAACCGTGGTCAACCACCCTCATCCAGCTTTCGCCTACGCCACCAGCCTGCCAGGCTGTTGATCAAGCCGGTGTCTTTCAATGAATCGCCACCGGCCCCCGGCGTCTGCAACTCCGCCAGCAGGCCCCGGGAAAAATCATCCGAAACGGGCGCCTGGAATTTGCGCTCGCCGGCATAAGCCTTCATGCGCCGCGCCTCGGCCTCATATTCGGTCGACTCAAAGGGAAGACTTTGCGACGCTGCGCACTCCTCTGGCATTGCCAGACTCGCTTGCCGGGTGTTGTGCAAAAGCTCGAGAGGGCCAGGTTTGGGGGAATTAAACGAGGTTGAAGTCATATGTTTCCCTCATTCGAAAGCTGAAAAAACGGCATGCCAAATCACTACCGCAGGTACCACCTATGTGGCAACCGGGAATAATTCGTTCCTTGAAACATATAAAACTGGCGCCACCTCAAAAAGGTGGCGCCGCAAGAGCGGTCAGCGGGACAACGAGTACAACCCTCTACGGCTGATCTTCCCATCGCCGTATTTACTGAAGTGGTTATCCATTTTTTCGAGCACGTCACTGCGCGTGAGTATTTCCTGGGATAACTGAATCAGATGGTCCTTGGCTGCATCGCCAGTGAGCGGCTTGCGCGCCCACTCTTTCAGCTCGCTGATTTTCAGGCTTGAGCCCCCGCTCCTTTTCTTCAACTCGTCGAAATGATCAAGCAGCTCACCGGCCAGTTCCTTGTCAGTCTTGTACTTGAAGTAGTTTTCTCCTTTGATCACCATATTCAGTTTTTGCCGGTCGATAAGACCATCCAGGGCGCCGGTGGAACTGTGCCGATCCATCGCTGCCATCAGTTCCGGGCGTCGTAGCAGCTCATTGGCCAGGCGGATGTTCTCGTTCATGACGGGGTTAGGCGACCACCCTCTTTTCGCCATCGCAAGAATGCTGTCAACGCTGACGTAGCCAGGCTTCTTCGGGTCTCTGAAGGCATTGAAGCTGTCGAGCAGTTGTTGGGCCAACTCTTCGCGGTTCTTCAACGCGTACTGCGGATCCGGCCTGCCGGGGGCGGGCGGATACGGTCGACCTGCGGTGGGGTCCGGTCGTGGTGGAGGATTGCTCTCAATAGGATTCGGTCTGGGGGGCGGGTTGCTGCAACCTGGGTTCGGCCTTGGCGGCCGATGTTCACAACCAGGATGCGTGGGCGGCCGATGTCCGCTGAAGCAATGACCGACCCACTGCTTGAATTGGCTCAGCAAACTCTGCGCCCCCTGCGGGCTGTGGTGACGCCCATGCGCGTCAGCCGTGGTGGTCGGCGCCTGAGGACTACCAAATACCGGCCCATCCTTGTTCTCCCTGGATTGGAAATTAACATGGGCAGCATTCTGGCCATTGAAAGAACGCGCAGCCGCAGCCTCGTTAGCGACTTTGATGTCGACCTTGGCCGGTGGAAGGTCAGACGTTGCTGAAGCAGAGACGGGTGTATCCAACATCGATACCGACATAAGTTTCTCCATGACAGTGGGCGATTTTCAGCTTGTCGCTCCAACGCAATGTCGAAGCCCATCAGCTTTCCCATGTGTGGTTTTGCGTCGGAATCAGTTCCTGATCCAGCAACAATATGTGATCAAGGTGTAGGAAAGCTTGGATAGCGGCGATCTTCTCGCGATGTATGGGCGGTGCCCCTGGCCCCGGGCCAAAAAAAATCGCGACCTTTGAGATCGCGATTTTTCTTTATCGGCTAAAGCTCAAAACCCTACGCTTGCCTGTAGGAAGAACGTGCGAGGCTCACCCAGGTACAACCCTGCATTGTTGTCGCTAGAGCGTGTGTAATGCTGCTGGTCGAAGACATTCTTCACGCCCACGCCCAGTTTCAGGTTCGACAGTTGCGCGCCAAAGTCGTAGCCGCTGCGCAGGTTGACCGAGACATACCCGGGGATATCACCGTATTGGCCATCAGCAGTGCCTTGGGTGATATAGGTGGTGCCGGTGCCGGGCGCACGCTGGCCGGACTGGGCATAGACGTCCAGGTTGTGGGTCCAGTGGTTGACGTCGTAACGCAGGCCCAGGGTCGCCACTTGGCGGGAATACAGTGGCAGGTCACGGCCCTTGAAGGGCACATCACCTTCGGAGGTGGCCTTGGTGTAGGTGAAGCCCGCGTTGGCGGTCAGGCCGTCGAGGCGCGGGTCGAGGTTGGACAGGTCGTAATGGGCTGATGCTTCGATGCCGCTGTGCTTGGTGGCGCCGAGGTTGGTCCAGCCCACGTCATTGCTGACGTATTGCAGTTCATCCGAGAAGTCGATGTAGAACAGCGTCACTTCGCCGCCCCAGACGCTGTCGTTGTAGCGCGTACCGACCTCGTAGGTCTTGGCCTTTTCCGGGTTCAGGCCGTTGGCCGTCTGGTCGCCGGTACCGCCCTGGCCGAGTTGGAAATACTGCAGGCTGCCGAAGGAGGTTTCGTAGTTTGCGAACAGTTTCCAGGCGTCAGACACGTGGTACATCACGCTCAGCGCCGGCAGCGGTTCGTTGTTGTGGACCTCGCGGCGTTTTTCCTCGGTACGCTTGCCGTTCAGGGCAACGACCGGGCGGTCATGCCATTCGGTACGGATATCTTCAAAGCGAATGCCCGGGGTGATGGTCCATTTGCCAATATCGATTTTGTTATCGATATAGAAGGCGTTGGCTTCAGTGCCCCCCGTGCGGTCCTGATACACGTGACCGTCGCTCTGCCCGCCCGGCGTCGGTACGTTGTTGACCAGGTTCAGGCTGGTGGCCTCCTCGTGCATGCCTTCTTTGAGGTAGCGATAGCCCACACTGACTTCCTGGGTACTGGGCCCCAGGTCAAACACATGGGACACACGCGGCTCGATGCCGAAGGTGTAGTAGGTGCGCGGGTAGGAGCTGAGGGTCTTGAGATCGCGGTTGGCAATGTTGCTGCCACGGAAACTGTCGGAATAGTAAGTCAGCACTTCGGCCTGGGTGCGGTCGTCGATCTGGCGGATGTACTTGAACGACACGTCCTTGCGGCGCCCGCTGAAGTTGTCCCAGTCACGCACCGATTGGTACGGGTTGGCATCGAACTGCTTCTGGGTCAGGCCGCCGGGCATAGCGGCGCTGGCATCGTAATAGTGGAAGTTCAGCGAGAAATCGTCTTGATCGGTCGGCGCCCAGTGGGTTTTGAAGATCACATCATCGATGTCGTTGCCGTTGTTGCTGTTTCGGTAACCGTTGCCATTGACCCCGGAGTACAGCAGCGCGGCACCGATACCGTTGTCGGCCGTGCCGCCGATGAAGGCATTCTCTACGTGCTTCCAGCCACCGTGGGCAGACGTTTGCAGGGTGGTACCGACTTCACCGGAGAAGTCTTGCGGGATCGCACGGGTCACGAAGTTGATCACGCCGCCGACGTTCTGTGGCCCATAACGCACTGAACCCGCACCGCGGACAACGTCGATACTTTCCAGGTTACCGGCAGAAATCGGCGCCATCGACAGCTGTGGCTGGCCATAGGGAGCGAACGCAGCCGGTACGCCGTCAATCAGCACGGTGGAGCGCGGTGACAGGCGCGAGGTCAGGCCGCGTACGCCGACGTTGAGGGAAATATCACTGCCGCCGGTGCCGTTGGATTCCTGCACTTGCACGCCAGGCACGCGGCGCAGGACGTCACCGATGTTCATCGCGCCCTGCTCTACCATGGCTTCGCGTCGAATGACGGTGCGTGCGCCGGGATGGTTCTGCACCACTTCGGCATCGGCGTCGGCAAGCCAGTCGCCCACCACCTTGATATCGGTGACCCCCAGTTCCAGCGGTGAGCCCGCTTCACCGGTGCCGCGGCTCACCGGACGCAAGGTCACGGAGCCGGCGTCAATCTGGTAATCCAGGCCACTGCCTTGCAGTAATTGCCGCAGGGCTTGTTCGGGCGAGAGGTTGCCATCGACCGCAGGAGCTTGCTTGCCGGCAACCATATCGGTGCTGAAGAACACTTGCAGCGAGGTCTGCTGGCCCAATTGGCTCAAGGCTGCGCCGAGGGATTGCGCACGAATGTGGATACCCTCGGCAGCCTGTGCGGTACTGATGGCAACGGCCAGGGCCAAGGGCGCCCAGCGGGAAATTTTATTGTTGTGGGGGGCAAGTTTTTTCACGTCGAACCTAGTCCTGTGATCGCAAGCATGCGCGGCCGTTAATGCAAACCAGTTGCAGTTGCAGGAGAAGACGAAGAACTCGAAAAAAACCTGAATGTCAGCGCGAAATAATTTCCTGGCTACCGTCCGGCAGAGTGCGCAAGGCGACCGGCAGGATGTGAGGCAAGGCCTTGAGCAAGGCATCGGTATCGCTGGAGTTGAAGACACTGGTCAAGCGCAGATTGCCCACCGCTGCCGTACCGACACGCAGCGGTTGCTCGCGGTAGCGCGACACTTCCCGTGCCACGTCGACCAGGGTGGCGTTGTTGAACACCAGTTTACCGTTGCGCCACGCGGTCAGTTCTTCAGGGTTCACCGCGTAGGCCGCCGCCACTTGGCCTTGGGGATCGACATGGGTGCCACGCCCGGCGGTGAGCGTGACGATGTGATCGGATGCCCGGCCCTGCACCTTGACCGTGCCGGCTTCGACCGCCACGCGGGTCTGGTCCGCCTCCCGACGTACATCAAAGCGCGTGCCGGTGACGGTCACCTGCCCTGCCCCGGCTGCGACCACAAACGGGCGCCCGGCGTCATGCTGCACGCTGAACATCGCCTCGCCCTGCTTGAGCTCTACGCCCCGACGGCCCTTTTCGTAATGAACCGAGACCACGCTGCGGCTGTTGAGGTCCATCACGGAACCGTCAGGCAAGGTCACCTGACGATGTTCGCCTAACCGCGTGCTGAATTCGGCATTGTAGGGCTTTGGCTGCCCCTGCCCGCTGTACGCACCCAGGCCCACTGCAACGGCGACCACACTGGCGGCCACGGCATAACGCAGCAGCGCACGCCGTCCAAGGCGCTCGGTCGGCGCATCGCCCAGCGCCTGCAAGCGGGCCTTGGGCAGCAAATCCGTCGCACTCCATAGCCCTTGCAGCACATCGATTTCGTACTGATGCGCGGCCTGCGACCTGCGCCAGGCATCGAAACATTGACGTTCCTGGGCGCTCAATGGGCCGTCTTGCAGGCGTACAAACCACTGCGCGGCCTCATCACGGACACGGTTATCCATCGTGGAAGATCCTGTTTCAAAGCCGGTCATGGCGCGCTCGCATCCAGACGATCACGCAGATGCCGCAGGGTGCGGATCATATACTTTTCCACCATGTTTTTAGACAGCCCCAGGCGTGTGGCGATTTCCTGCTGGGTGAGCCCTTCGATCTTTTGCCAGATGAAAATCCTGCGACAGTTGAGCGGCAACTCGGCCAGCGCCCGCTCGATGGCGTCGGCCAACTGGATCGCGTGCATGTAATGCTCCGGGTCGCTACTGTGAGGCGTGCTGTGATCAGCCGCCTGCAGCGTCAACGCCTCGCGGCGGTCTTCGCGGCGGTAGGCATCCACCGCAATATTGCGCGCGGTTTGATGCAGGTAAGCGCGCGGTTGCGCCACCTCGCAGGCAGCGGACTCAAGCACCCGCACGAAGGTGTCGTGCGCCAGGTCTTCGGCTTGCTGACGGTTTCTCAGGCGGCGCGTCCAGGTGCCGATCAACTCTTCGTAGTGCTCGAAAAAGCCTGTTCTGCGGGGCGGCTGAGGAGTCATCGCGAGAGCACTGGGAAGGCGGGGCGTGAATAGTAATGCTTCCTATTAAGCAGGGCAATTGCAGCTCATCGCCCCCCACTATTTGTTTGAAATGATCTCACTCATGTATTGATGCAAATCGCGAAAGTCTTTAACGCTCCAGGCATGTGGCGCGATCTTTACGCCATTGTCTTGCAGCGTCTTGGGTATCAGGTTGCCATTGGGGCGAAGGATGACCGAGGAGACGATAACGCCCGGATAATCATGGAGTCGTTTCTTGAAGGTGGCAGTTGTCAGGTCGGGGGTTGGCGGATTACTTTTTTTTGCCAATGGGCCCGTGCCTTTGATATCGGGCCCGTGGCACACAGCACAGCGCTGTAGATACAGCGCTTTACCATTGCTGTTTTCCGCGACGCACAAGGCTGTCTGAGCCAGTGATAAAGCGGCCACTACGCCGCTGAGTAATAGTTTCATCCATCGGGTATCGGCCCACGCATGCATTCCATCGCTTCCTGTATTGCCCTTTGTTTTCAGCATCATACGATAAAGTCGCGCTTTGCCCGAGTTGGGCGTAAGCGCCAGGGGCTGAACTTCCGCTCCCAGCCGCCAGTCAGCAAGAAGGACTCTCATAAAACGGTGGGTGGGCGATGCAGATTTCCTTGCAGCAACAAGTGGCCCTGGTCACCGGGGCCAGTTCCGGCATTGGCGCGGGCGCGGCCAAAGCCCTGGCCGCGGCAGGCGCGGCGGTAGTGCTTAACTACAACTCCCAGGCGGCACCGGCTGAGGCCCTCGCCGCGCAGATCAATGCCAACGGCGGCCGAGCGCTTGCGATTGGCGGCGATGTGTCCAAGGAGGCCGATGTCGAACGCCTGTTCGCGCAAACCCTCGACGCCTTCGGCCACCTGGATATTCTGGTGGCCAACTCCGGCCTGCAAAAAGATGCCAATCTGGTCGATATGACCCTTGAGGATTGGAACACGGTGATTGGCGTCAACCTCACCGGGCAGTTCCTCTGCGCGCGCGCGGCGGTGCGTACCTTCAATCGCCAGGGTATTCGCGAAGGTGTGTCACGGGCCGCCGGCAAAATCATCCATATGAGTTCGGTGCATCAAGTCATCCCTTGGGCCGGGCATGTGAATTACGCCGCGTCCAAGGGCGGCGTGGAGATGCTGATGCGCACCCTCGCCCAGGAAGTCAGCGAACAGCGCATCCGTATCAACGGCATTGCGCCTGGGGCGATTCGCACGGCGATCAACCGCGCAGCCACTGAAGGCGCGGCAGAAAAAGAGCTGCTCAAATTGATTCCTTATGGCCGCGTCGGTGATGTGGAAGATGTGGCCAATGCGGTGGTTTGGCTGGCCAGCGATGCCTCTGATTATGTGGTTGGCAGCACCTTGTTCATCGATGGCGGTATGAGCCTCTACCCGGAGTTCCGTGGCAATGGTTGATTTCAAGAACGAACCTCAAAGCGCCATTGATGCCCACGGGATCATTGGCGACATGCGCAGCGCGGCACTGGTGAACGACCGCGGCAGCATCGACTTCTTCTGCTGGCCGGAATTCGACAGCCCTTCGGTGTTTTGCGCACTGCTCGACACGCCCGAGGCCGGCACGTTCCAGCTTACCCCGGACTTACCCAACGCCCGCCGCGAGCAGATCTACCTGCCCGACACCAATGTGCTGCAGACTCGCTGGCTGAGCGATGAAGCGGTGGTGGAGATCACCGACCTGCTGACCGTCAGCGAAAACGTCGATGAACTGCCCTTGCTGATCAGGCGGGTACGGGTGGTCAGTGGCAAGGCGACTATCCACCTGAGCTGCGCCGTGCGCCACGACTATGCCCGGGCCCCCACCGAGGCGAAGGCCGAGGCTGCCAGCGTGGTGTTCACCGCCAGCGGCCAGCCCGGCCTGCGCCTGATTGGCAGCCAGCCGCTGACCCTCCAAGGCAATACCGCCATCGCCACCTTTACCCTCGCCCAGGATGAAGGCGCCGAATTTGTCCTCGGTGGCCAGGAGGATGCGCGCGTCACCAACGACTGTACCGACCTCTACCTGGAGCGCACCTTGAAGTTCTGGCGCGGTTGGATCAGCCAGTCCAACTATCGCGGACGCTGGCGCGAGATGGTCAACCGCTCGGCCCTGGCGCTGAAACTCCTCACCTCGCGCAAACACGGCGCCATCATCGCCGCGGCCACGTTCGGGCTGCCGGAAACGCCCGGCGGCGAACGCAACTGGGACTACCGCTATACCTGGATCCGCGATGCCTCGTTCACCGTCTATGCGTTCATGCGCCTGGGTTTCGTCGAGGAAGCCAACGCCTATATGCGCTGGCTCAGGGGCCGGGTCAGCGACTGCTGCGGCCAGCCGACCAAGATCAACATCCTGTACGGCATCGACGGTCGCCAGGAACTGCCGGAAACCACCCTCGACCACTTGAGCGGCCACGGCGGCGCCCAACCGGTGCGGGTGGGCAACGAAGCGTTCGACCAGATCCAGCTGGATATCTACGGCGAACTGATGGACGCGGTTTATCTGGTCAACAAGTACGGCGAAGCCATCTCCCACCAAGGCTGGAAACACACGGTGGAAGTGGTCGACCAAGTGTGTGAGATCTGGAACCACAAAGACGTGGGCATCTGGGAAATGCGCGGTGAGCAGCACCACTTCCTGCACTCACGCCTGATGTGCTGGGTGGCCCTGGACCGTGCCATTCGCCTGGCCTCCAAACGTTCGCTGCCGGCCCCGTTCGCACGCTGGGACCAGACGCGCCAGGCGATCTACGCCGACATCTGGACTAACTTCTGGAACGAAGAACGCGGGCATTTTGTGCAGCATATCGGCAGCACCGCCCTCGACGGCTCGATGCTGTTGATGCCGCTGGTGCGCTTTGTCGCCGCCACGGACCCGCGCTGGCTCACGACACTGGAAGCGATCCAGAAAAGCCTGGTGCGCGACGGCATGGTCTACCGCTACCGCAATGACGATAGCCAGATCGATGGGCTGCAAGGCGTCGAAGGCGCGTTTGCCGCCTGTTCGTTCTGGTACGTCGAATGCCTCGCGCGCGCCGGGCAAGTCGAAAAAGCCCATCTGGAATTCGAACAGTTGCTGCGTTACGCCAACCCGCTGGGGTTGTACGCCGAAGAGTTCGACAGCCAGGCCCGGCACCTGGGCAACACGCCCCAGGCCTTGAGCCACTTGGCATTGATCAGTGCGGCAACGTTCCTGGACCGCAAACTCAGCGGGGAGAAAACCGTATGGCAACCCTGACGTCCCCCGCCCCGCTGCTGTATGTGCGCACAACCCTGCTTGATGTGGCTTACGAAACCCACGGCCCCCTCGATGGCGAACCGGTGATCCTGTTGCATGGCTTCCCCTACGACCCACGGGGCTACGACGACATCGCGCCGGTGCTGGCTGAACGTGGTTATCGGGTATTGGTCCCGTATTTACGCGGTTATGGCCCGACGCGATTTATCAACACGCAAGTGATGCGCTCTGGCCAACAGGCAGCGCTGGCCAAGGACTTGCTCGACTTCATGGATGCGTTGTCGATCCCGCAAGCCACCCTCGCCGGCTTTGACTGGGGTGGGCGCGCCGCCTGTATTGTAGCGGCGCTATGGCCGCAGCGGGTGCGCGGCCTGGTGACCGGCGATGGCTACAACATCCAGGCCATCAGCCAGTCGCTCAAGCCCAGGCCACCTGAGACAGAGCACCGGCTCTGGTATCAGTACTACTTTCACACCCAGCGCGGGGTCGACGGGTTGACGGCCAACCGGCGTGAACTCTGCCAATTGCTCTGGACGCTGTGGTCACCGTCCTGGGCCGAAGGGCCAAGCCGCTACGCCCTGACCGCGCCGTCGTTTGATAACCCGGATTTTGTCGAGGTGGTGATTCACTCCTATCGCCATCGCTTCATGTATGCGCCGGGTGATCCCGCGCTGGAATACATCGAGCAGGCGCTGGTGCCGCAACCGCCGATATCAGTACCGAGCATTTCGCTGTGCGGGGCCGACGATGGCGTGGGCCCACCGTCGCTGGAGGATGATGACGTGGAGCACTTCAGCGGTTTTTATCGCCGCCAGGTGTTGCCCGGCGTGGGTCATAACGTTTTCCAGGAAGCGCCTCAGGTCACGCTTCAAGCTTTGCTGGAACTACTGGAGCGGTGAAAAACGCTCTCGATAAGCCTGGGGCGTCACCGACAAAGCCCTTAGAAAGCTGCGGCGCAAAGTCTCTTCACAGCCAAAACCGCATTGCCTGGCGATACGCTTGATGGAGGTTGTGCTATCTGCCAGTTGCCGGCGTGCGTTTTCGACGCGAATCAGTTCCACAGCCCGCGCCGGGGTTTGGCCAGTCTCGGTGCGGTAGTGGCGTACAAAGCTGCGCTCGCTCATGCCAGCCTGGGCCGCCAGGGTGGCGATGCTCAGATCCAGCGTCAGGTGATCGGCGATCCAGGCATGCAGCTCGGCAAAACGGCTGTCGCTCTTTTGCAGGGATAACGTCACGCTGAATTGCGACTGACCGCCAGGGCGCTTGAGGAACACCACCAAGTGGCGCGCCACCTCCAAGGCAATCGCACGCCCCAGGTCATCCTCTACCAGGGCCAGGCACAGGTCGATCCCAGCGGTCACGCCGGCAGACGTCCACACCGCACCTTGCTGGATGAAAATCGGATTGGCCTCCACCGTGAGCGCAGGGAACTTGCGCGCCAGTTCTTCACAGCGCGTCCAGTGCGTGGCCACGCGGCAGCCATCGAGCAAGCCACTGGCGGCCAGCAGAAAAGCCCCGGTGCAAACCGAAGCCATGCGCCGGGTGTAATGGGATTTATCGCGCACCCATTGCACCAGCGCCGGGTCCTCGGCAGCGCCGTACACGCCCCAGCCACCGGCGATCACCAGGGTGTCGCAGGGCTGGTCAATGGCGGGCAGCGGCTCAGCCAGCAGCGCCAGGCCGGAGGACGTCATCACCGGCTCAGCCTGAGCGGCGATGACGTTGACCGCGTAGGGCAATGGCAAACCATGCTGGCGCGCCAAATCGTTAGCCGATGCGAATACCTGTAGAGGCCCGGTGACATCGAGTACCTGGGCATTCTCAAACGCGAGTACATGAATAATTTTAGGCATGATTGGCGAGATTAGTGGGCTCAATGGCGTATTCGCCAAAGCCTAGGCTTCTACAGTGAGCACGTCCATTCCTTTTCGGAGCTTGAATCATGACCTTGCAGATCGGCTTTCTGTTGTTCCCCGGCATCCAGCAACTGGACCTTACCGGCCCCTATGATGTCCTCGGTTCGCTGCCAGACGTGAAGCTGCACCTGGTGTGGAAAGACCTCGCGCCGATCACCTCCAGCACTGGCCTGGTGTTCACGCCGACCATGACCTACGCCGACTGCCCGAACCTGGATGTGCTTTGCGTACCCGGCGGCGCCGGTGTGGGCCCATTGATGGAAGACCCGCAAACCCTGGACTTCCTCAAGGCCCAGGCCCAGACAGTGCGCTACATGACCTCGGTGTGCACCGGCTCACTGGTACTGGGCGCGGCAGGGTTGCTGCGCGGTCGCAAGGCCACCACCCATTGGGCCTACCACCACCTGCTCGCCCCGCTCGGTGCCATCCCCGTACAGGAACGTGTGGTGCGTGATGGCAACCTGTTTACCGGCGGCGGGATCACCGCCGGCATCGATTTTGCCCTGACTCTGGCCGCGGAGTTGTACAGCGACGCGGGGGCGCAACTGGTGCAACTGCAGATCGAATACGCTCCGGCCCCACCGTTTGACTCAGGCCGCCCGGAGACAGCGCCCCGGCATGTGCTGGAGGAAGCCAACAAGCGCACGGTGGAGTCACGCAAAGTGCGCGGGGAGATTGTTGCGCGGGCGGCTGCGCGGTTGGGGTGAATTTGGATTTCTCACGTCCGGTCGCTGAATTTGCAGCGACTGGGAAGGTCCGTGGGAATGAACCGGTTTCAACGCTTGAACGTGAGGTAAGTCCTAGACCGCTGTACGAAACTCCTTTTGATTATTTCAGTGCTCAACGGCCGTCCAGCTGTAGCCGACAGTAATCACGATGCGAAGCGAGTCGCTCTTGATCTTGGGCGCCCCGTTAAACCACGCTGGCCGAACGCAGGCTTGAATTCGTGGCCCACGGATTCAAGCCTGCGTTCGGGCACACCGAGCCCAAGCGAGGTGCCGAGTGGTGGGGCAAGAGCGTTTTGCTCACTTTTGCGCTTTTTTTCAAAAGTGAGCCGCTGTCAGAGCGGAACCCTAGGTGGCCGTTACCGCAGGAATGGATATGTACACGGTATAGCTGTGTCGACTGTCAGGCCGCCTTCGCGAGCAAGCCCGCTCCCACAATTGGAGCGTGGGGTGTCGGATTGTGGGGTGTCAGGTAGATGAGCATCGGCTGTCGGGCCGTCACGGGAGCAAGCTCCCTCGCCACAAAGAAACTTGCTTGGCTTCCCGCGTGGCTTCAGGCAGGACGTGACATCACCGCCAAGCGCACAGCCAACGCCATCAGCACGGCCGCCAAGCCCCATTTCTGCAGCCAGGCGCTTTTTGTGCGTTTGGCGAAAAAGCGGCTGAGCGCTCCGCCAAACAAGCCCAACAATACATGAAACACGCTTGCGATCAGCGTCAGCACGCCGCCCAGTACCATCAGTTGCAAGGCGATAGGCCCCGCCTCGGGCCGCACAAACTGTGGCAGGAACACCATGAAAAACAACAACGCCTTGGGGTTGAGCAAGCTGTTGAGCATGGCCTGCAGAAACACTCGGCCCAACGCCACGCGGCCGACGTGAGCGGTGCCCAGGCCGGGGCGTTTCTGCAAGGTTTTGAAGACCAGCCACAGCAGGTAAATCACGCCGGCATAACGGATCAGATCGAATGCCGGTGGCCAACTGGCGACCAACGCCGTCACCCCCATGGCGGTCAACGCTGTCAGCAACAGGTCGGCCACGCCAATGCCCAGGGCCGAGGCCACGCCGCCGCGCCAGCCATGGGTGACGCCCTGACTGATGACAAACGCCATGTTCGGCCCCGGTGACAGCAGCAACAGCAACACAGCGCCGGAAAAAACGCCGAGTGTGACGAGGCTGATCATGGTTGAACCGTCCGCTGGAAAAAATCCAGATTAATCGGCGTTTGCAGGCCCTACAAAAAATTGTGCTGGATACATTGCTCACGCAGCGAACCGAGTGATTGCTGAATGCCACGACCAACGTCTAGAATGCGAAACATTATCAATTAAGCCTGCTGCGCCAGGATGACCATGTCGAGCGATCACCCACTGGACCCTGCTGCCATCGGCCAGCTTTACCAAGCCCACCATTCCTGGCTGCGCGGCTGGTTGAGCCGGCGCACGGGCTGCCATGAGCGCGCCGCTGACCTCGCGCAGGACACCTTCGTGCGCCTGCTCAACGCGCGTCAGCAACAGACCTTGCAGCAGCCGCGCGCGTATCTGAGCAGCATCGCGCGCAGCTTGATGATCGACCAATACCGGCGCCGCGAACTGGAACGCGCCTATCTGGAGAGCCTGGCGCACTTCCCGCAAGTAGAGGTGCCGAGCGAAGAAACAAAGCGGCTGATCCTCGACAGCCTGGAGCGCATTGACCGTTTGCTCGACCAGCTCAAGCCGCGGGTACGCGAGGCGTTCCTGTTGGCCCAGTTGGACGGCCTGACCTGCCCGCAGATCGCCTTGCGCCTGGGCGTGTCCAAGGCAACGGTGGAACGCGATCTGTCCAAGGCGCTGCACGCCTGTTACCGGTTGCGCTATGCCGACTCCTGACTCGCACCTGGTCGACCAGGCCATCCAGTGGATGATCAAGCTGCGCTACAACACCGCCGACGACGCCAGCACCGCGGCCTTTGACCAGTGGCTGCACACCAGCGAGGCGCATCAACAAGCCTGGCAACGGGTCGCCACCCTGAATGACGATTTCAACCACTTGCCGGCGCATGTCAGTCGCCATGCACTCGACGGCGCACGCCAGCACATCAGCCGTCGTGAAAGCCTGAAACTGCTCGGGCTGTTTGCCGGCGCCGCAGGTTTAGCCTGGCTGGGCCGCGACTACACGCCCCTGCCTGCCTTGATGGCGGACTACCGCACCGCCACTGGCGAGCGGCGCTGGGTAACATTGGAGGATGGCAGCAAAGTTCAGCTCAACAGTGCCAGCGCCGTCGACATTACCGCCAGCGCCGAACAACGGCTGGTGAACCTGCGCCAGGGTGAAATATTGATCAATACCGGCGCCGACCACCGCCCGCTATGGGTGCATACCCGCGACGGTTACCTGCGCGCCCTCGGCACGCGCTTGCTGGTGCGCGAAGAACCCCAAGGCACCCTGCTGGCCGTGCAACAGGGTGCGGTAGCGGTGTTTGCCGATCGCCATGACAGCGCCGCACGCCAGGTGATCAAGCCCGGGGAACAGGTGATGTTCAACCGCAGCGGCATTCGCCCTTCCCCCAACAACGGCCTGGACCCCTGGGCCTGGAGTGACGGCGTGATCAGCGCCCACAACATGCGCCTGGACGACTTCCTGGCCGAGCTGGGCCGCTATCGCAATGGGTTGGTGCGTTGCAGCGAAGCCGTGGCAGGGTTGCGGGTTTCGGGCACTTACCAACTGGACGACACCGACCAGGTGCTCAAGTTGGTGGCTCAATCGCTAGCGATTGATGTGACCTACCGCAGCCGCTACTGGGTGACAGTCTCCGCTCGGGTATGACCGGCCAAAAATAAATGAGGTGAATTCTCATTGCCATTCGACCTGTAAGGAAAGGCCGATCAACAGGCTGGTTTGTCCACTTCCTTCAGGAGCATCCCGCGGTCATGCAAGCGTTCCCCTCACTGCGTTTACCTCTCAGGCACGCCATCAAGGCGACCCTCCTCGGCGCGTGCCTGGCGGCCAGTACCCTGCCGTATAGCGCAGGTGCCCAGCCACCCGGCGGCGAACGCCAGGCGCGCACTTGGAATATCGCCCCCGGCCCACTGGCCGGCGCCCTTGATCAATTTGCGCGGCAGGCCGGTATCAGCGTGTCGTATGACGCCGGCAGCGTAGCCGGCAAAAGCAGTGCTGGGCTGAGCGGCGCTCTGGAAACACAACAGGCCCTGAGCCGACTGCTTCAAGGCCAGGGCTTGCAAGCTCAAAGCCAGGGTCCGAACGCTTGGTTACTGTTGCCCCAACAGGCCGCCAACTCGACCCTGAACCTGGGCGCCACCACCATTACCGGCGAACGCCTGGGCGCTACTACCGAAGGCAGCGGCTCCTACACCACCGGCGCGGTGACCATCGGCAAGGGCGAACACAGCCTGCGACAAACGCCGCAATCGGTGAGCGTGATGACCCGCAAACTCATGGATGACCAGAACATCACCACCATCGACCAATTGCTGGAGCGCACCCCGGGGATCACCAGCTACGAATCGCCCATGGGCGGCAAGTATTTCTACTCCCGGGGCTTCAAGATGCTCGGCCAGTACCAGTTCGATGGCGTACCGCTGGACATTGGCAAGGACTACATACAAGCCGACAGTTTCAGCGCGAACATGGCGATCTATGATCGGGTAGAAGTCCTCAAAGGCGCTGCTGGCATGCTCAAGGGTGCCGGCACGGCCAGTGGTGCGGTGAACTTCGTGCGCAAGCGGCCCCAGGACAAGCCCACCACCAGCCTTGGCCTATCGGCGGGCACCTGGGATAACTACCACGCCGAGTTCGACACCGGCGGCCCGTTGAACGACAGCGGCACGGTGCGTGGCCGTGCATCGGTCAGCCAACAGAATCGCGGCTCCTACATGGACCTTGCAAAGCGCCAGGACCAGGCGTTTTACGCGGCCCTGGACATGGATATCAGCCCTGACACCACTTTAGGCTTCGGTGCCAGCTATGAGGATGTCGATTCCACGCCGTGCTGGAGTGGCCTGCCGCGTTACCGCGACGGCAAAAGCCTCGGTCTGAGCCGCTCCACCTGCCTGGGCCAAGCCTGGAACGACTGGCAAAGCCAGCGCACCACGCTGTTCGCCGATGTGACTCACCACTTCAATGACGCCTGGAAACTCAAAGTCAGCGCCGTACACAGCCGCAACCTGCAAGACATCAAATACGCTGCCAGCGAAAGCACCGTGGACTATGGCAACCCAGCCCCCACCCTCACCAGCTACGCAGCATTGCTGGACTACGACCACAAAGACTACGGCCTGGATGCCTATATCGATGGTCAATTTGAAGCCTTTGGCCTGCAACATGAGTTGATCCTCGGTGCCAATGGCAGTCGTGGTACCCAAGACGATGTCTATGCGATCCGCAACCTGCCCCAGCGCCAAAGCGTTTTCAACCCCAATCACCACTTCCCGGAACCTGCCGACGATACCTTCTGGCCCAACATGTACCGTGGCGGCACCGTCAACGAAACCGCCACCCAATACGGCGCTTACGCCACCTTGCGCCTGCGTCTGGCCGAGCCTCTGATGCTGGTTCTGGGCAGTCGCGTGAGCTGGTACGAAAACCGCCGCAAATCCCTGAACCTGGCGTGGGGCGAGTGGGCCGACCAGGACGCACGCACCAAGGAAACCGGGGTGGTCACGCCGTTTGCCGCGTTGATCTATGACCTCAATGACAACCTCTCGGTGTACACCAGCTACGCCGATATCTTCCAGCCACAAAGCTCCTACGCCACGGTCAGCGGTTCGGCCCTCAAGCCGAAAATGGGGGAGAACTATGAGTTGGGCATCAAGGGCGAATGGTTTGACGGGCGCCTGAACAGCTCCCTGGCGGTGTTTCGCGCCATCGAAAAAAACGCCGCCCAAACCGATTTCGAGACCCGCTGCGGTAGCTCCTCCGACGGCTACTGCTACACCGACACGGGCAAAGTTCGCGCCCAAGGGGTCGAGGCCGAGCTGAGCGGCGAATTGCTTGAACGCCTGCAAGTGTTCGGCGGCTATACCTACACGCAAACCAAAAACCTGAAGAACATCGACAGCGCAGCCGAAGGCGCGGTGTCCAACACCTACGTACCACGGCATATGCTGCGCTTGTGGGGCGACTACCAGTTGGACGGTGCGCTCTCGAAATGGACAGTCGGCGCAGGGGTCAACGCCCAGAGCAGCAACTACCGCTTGCAAACCATCAAGCTGGAACAGGCCGGATATGCGTTGTGGAATGCGCGCCTGGCGTATCAGGTGGACGACACCTGGACGGTGGCGCTCAACGGCAACAACCTGTTCGATAAAAACTACTACCAGACCGTGGGTACAGCAGGCTGGGGTAATCTCTACGGGGAGCCGCGTAACCTTACGCTGAGCCTCAAAGGCAACTTCTAAGCGCTGCCCCTCTCCTCCACCAGAGCCGGTACGCCGGCCCTGGTTCGCTGTGCCCCTTCCTCATGCACCGCCATCAAAAAGCTTTTCGTCGCTGGCAGGCAAATCCCTACGTTTATTCCTACACTCCAAAAAGCCATCATCGATTCTCGATTATTCTGAAATACCCACCACACACGTCAACAAACCGTCATAACATGGAGATCTTGAGAGGAACATCAAATAAAAAGGACAAAAAGCCAAATCATTGACACAAATCCTCAAAGGAGCCACTATTTAGCCATCACCCAGTAAATGCCTGCGCGTAGACAGACATTACGGATTACCCAGCAACAGAAGTCGTTCGATTTGCACCACTTGTAAAGCACACATGCCTTATGGATGAGCAGACGAATAGGAACGTTCTGGTGGTGTATTGAGGATCTGATTTATGCGCGGTAAGTCGTCGGTTGATAGCCTGTTTTTAACTCGCACCGGTTTCGTTGAGTTTTTTGTCGTTTTCGTAAAACTGCTTCACGGGCTGACCGCAATCTCGCCGGCGATCATCCTGCTGTTCTACCCGGATCCCGTCGCTGAGCACATGCGCTCTCACTATCTGGGCCTGCTGGCGTTCTTTGCGATCCTGACCATTATTTTGTTCCAGGCCTTGGGGGTTTACTCCGATGACCTGTTCAGCAATCGCCTGCGTTTTCGTGTGATGCTGGTGGCCTGGGTCTCGGCATTTTGCATCCTGTTGTTCATGTACCAGATCCTGCTTCTGTTCCCGCAGTTGAGCCCTCGCAACCTGGCGTTCTGGTTTTGCGCGAGCCTGTTGCTGTTTGGCCTGGAGCGGATACTGATGCTGCGCCTGTATCGCCATTTGATGGACAACGGCAAATTCCTCCAGCGCACCGTGATCCTGGGCTTTACCGATACCGCCGTGCATGTGGCTGAACACCTGTCGCGCAACAGTGATATCCGCTCCGGCCTCATCGGTTTTATCGACGACCGTACCGAGCGTATTCCCAAAGAACTGAGCCGCTTGCCGTTGCTGGGCAATACCCGCGACCTGGAAAAGCTGATCCGCTCCGAACAGGTCAACCAGGTGATGATCACCCTGCCCTGGGCCGCCGAGCAGCGCATCAATGGGCTGGTCAAGCGCCTGCGGCAGATGTCGGTGAACGTCATGTTGGTGCCGGACATGGCCGCCTTGCGCTACGGCCATAACCGTATCACCGATGTGGGCGGCATCCTGATGTTCAACACCTCGCAGTTGCCACTGCGCGGCTGGTCGCCCTTTATCAAGCGTTGCGAAGACCTGCTGCTGGCCAGCATCGGTCTGTTGCTGCTGTCGCCGGTGATGCTGGTGACCGCCATCGCGATCAAACTCGATTCCAAGGGCCCGGTGCTGTTTCGCCAGAAGCGCTTTGGCTACAACGACAACCTGATCCGCGTGTTCAAGTTCCGCTCGATGTACGTCGAGCAGACCGACCTCAACGCCGAAAACCAGACCACGCGCCAGGACCCGCGCATCACCCGGGTGGGAAGGATCATCCGCAAGACCAGCATCGATGAGCTGCCACAACTGTTCAACGTGCTGCTGGGCAATATGTCGATGGTCGGCCCGCGCCCTCACGCCACGGCCACCAAGGCCGCCGGGATTCCTTTCGAGGAGGCGGTCAGCGAATACAGTTCGCGCCATCGGGTCAAGCCTGGCATTACCGGCTGGGCGCAGATCAACGGTTACCGCGGCGAGACCGATACGCTGTTCAAGATTCAGAAGCGGGTCGAGTACGACCTTGAATACATCGCCAAATGGTCCGTGTGGCTGGACCTTTACATCGTTTTCATGACGGTCCCGGCCGTTCTTTCCACCAAGGAAGTCTATTGATGAACCCACTTAACGGATTGATTCCCTGCATCATCTCCGGTGGTTCGGGTACGCGGCTGTGGCCGGTTTCGCGACAGAACATGCCCAAGCCCTTCATGCGTATGCGCGACGACCAGAGCCTGTTGCAGAAGACCTTCCTGCGGGCCAGTCACTTGCCGGGCGTCGACAGCATCCTGACCGTGACCAACCGCGACCTGCTGTTTCGCACCCTGGACGACTACCGAGCGGTGAACACCCAGCGCCTGGGCCTCGACCTGCTGCTGGAGCCGTTTGGCCGCAACACCGCCGCCGCCATCGCCGTGGCGGCCTTGCACGTGCAAGAGCATTTTGGCGCAGACGCGCAGTTGCTGGTGATGCCGGCCGATCATCTGGTCCTCGATGAAGGCGCCTTTGCCCAGGCGGTGGAAAAAGCCCGCGCACTGGCCGAGGCCGGTTACCTGGTGACCTTTGGCATCCAGCCTGACCGAGCAGAAACCGGCTTTGGCTATATCGAACAAGGGCCGGCACTGGGCGCTGGGTTTCGAGTGCAGCGCTTTGTCGAAAAGCCCGACCTGGCCACCGCCCAAGGCTACCTGGACGGCGGCAAGCACCTGTGGAACGGCGGCATGTTCTGCTTCAAGGCAGCCACCCTGCTGGAAGAATTGGCCAGCCACGCCCCGGCGGTTCTAGAGGCGGCCAAGGCTGCACTGGAGCACAGCCAGAGCCTGCAAAACAGCAGCAGTCGCCAACGCGAACTGAGCCCTGAAGGTTTCGCCAGCGCGCCGGATATCTCCATTGATGTGGCGCTGATGGAAAAATCCGCCCAGGTGGCGGTCGTGCCCTGCGACATAGGCTGGAGCGATATCGGCTCCTGGGAAGCCCTGCGCCAACTCACGCCCAGTGACGACAATGGCAACCAGGTCAATGGCGAGGCAATCCTGCACGACGTGCAAAATTGCTATATCGACTCGCCCAAACGAGTACTCGGTGCAGTGGGTGTGCGCGACCTGATCATCGTCGACACCCCGGATGCCCTGCTGATTGCCGACGCCCATCGCAGCCAGGACGTGCGGCATATCGTTGCCGAACTCAAGCGCCAGAATCACCCGGCGTTCAGCCTGCATCGCACCGTCACCCGCCCGTGGGGCACCTACACGGTGCTGGAAGAAAGCACGCGGTTCAAAATCAAGCGCATCGTGGTCAAGCCCAAAGGTTCGCTATCCCTGCAGATGCACCATCACCGCAGCGAGCATTGGGTGGTGGTCAGCGGCGCAGCGATGATCACCAATGGCGAGCGCGAGATCCTGCTCAACATGAACGAGTCCACCTACATTCCCGCCGGGCACAAACACCGCCTGACCAACCCCGGCATCATCGACCTGGTGATGATCGAGGTACAGAGCGGTGAGTACCTGGGTGAAGACGACATCGTGCGCTATGACGACATCTACGGCCGCGCGCCGGTTGAAGTGAAGCCCTGATGCGTACGTCATTGATCATCCCCACCCGCAACGCGGCCAGCCATCTGGATCGCCTGTTGCCAGCGGTGCGCATGCAAACCTTGCAACCCGACGAAATGCTGGTGGTCGACAGCGCATCGAGCGATGCCACCGTGGCGCGCTTTCGCGAGTTCGGCGCCCGCGTGGAGCGGATCGATGCGCGTGATTTCAACCACGGCGGTACCCGGCGCTGGGCCAGTGAACAGGTGGGCGGCGACGCCTTGATCGTCATGACCCAGGACGCGATCCCCGCCACCGCCGAGACCTTCGCCAACCTGATCAGCGAGCTGCAACTGGAGCCGCTCAATGGCGTGGCCTATGGACGGCAGCTGCCGCACCCCGGTGCCGGCGTGCTCGGCGCGCAGTCGCGGCATTTCAATTACCCGGCGGCCAGCCGCACTAAGCGCCTGGACGATGCAGCGCAACTAGGCATCAAGACCTGCTTCAGCTCCGACTCATTTTCGGTGTACCGACGCAGCGCCCTGAGCGCGGTGGGCGGTTTCCCCCAGGATGTGATTGGCAGTGAAGACGCCTATGTGGCCGCGCGCATGCTGCTGGCCGGCTACCAGGTGCGCTACGCCGCGAGTGCGCAGGTTTATCACTCCCACGATTACCGCTTGCTGGAAGAGTTTCGCCGCTACTTCGATATCGGTGTGTTCTACGGCCGCGAGCCGTGGATTCGCCAGGCGTTTGGCGACGCCGGCGGCGAAGGCAAACGTTATGTGCTGGCCGAACTGCACGCATTGCGCGAGGCCAACTCGCTGTACCGCGCCCCCGAAGTGGTGGTGCGCAGTGCCTTTAAATTGCTGGGTTACCGCCTCGGCCACCTTGAACGCCACCTGCCCAACGCGCTTAAACGGCGCCTGGGCATGTTTTCCACCTACTGGACTTGAGCCGTCATGAAGACTATCAACCGACGTTCCCGTCTTACCCTGCTCGGCCTCTTGAGCGCCTCAATCTGGCTGGCTGGCTGTTCGACCCCCGCGCGGGTGCCGCTTCCTGACAACGATACGCTCAAGGCAGGTCATCAAGCGGCACTGACCCTGGCCGACCTGCCGCCGCCGCAGGTGCTGATCCAGAGCGGCGACTCGCTGCGTATCGTGCGTGATGCCCAGGAACCGGCGGCGGCCGATGACATGACGGTGTTCGTGGTGCGCCCCGACGGCGTGATCTCAGTGCCCAATATTGGCCGGGTCAAGGCGGCCTTGCGCACGCCCGAAGACCTGGGCAAGGAAATCACCGAGAAGTACAAGCGCATTTACCGCGAACCTGCGGTGACGGTGAACATCGCCAGCGCACCGAGCAACAAGGTGTTTATCGGCGGTGCAGTGCCTAACCCGGCATTTTTCGACCTGGCCGGCAACGTCAGCGTCGAGCAGGCACTGCTCAGTTCCGGTGGTGTATTGCCCTCGGCGGATGCCTCCAACGTGGCCTTGCTGCGCACCGGGCCAGATGGCAAGTACAAGACGTACTTCATCAGCCTGGAGAGCATGCTGACCAACCCCAATCAGCCGCGCGTGGCCTTGCAGCGCGGCGACTTGATCTTTGTGCCGCAGTCGGGCATCGGCGCGACGGTGGAGGCTGTGGATATGTATTTCACAAAGCTGTTTCCGGTTAGCAAAGGGATTGGACTGGGCTTGAATTATCAGCTCAATGGCAACAAGTCCGGCGATACCTATATCAGCGCTCCACAATGATTATGACGCAGGCTTTATATCACTTGAGCACGCTGATTTTATTCGATGAACAACATCTATCCAACGGAGTGATCCTGTGATCGAAATCCGCTCTCTTCGCGACCTGCTGCGGCTGTTTTTCATCTACCGCCGCGAATTCAAACTAGCCGTGATCACCACAATCGTCGTCGCGGTGCTGGGTGCCTTCCTGTTGCCGGCCCGCTACGAGTCGGACGCACGCTTGCTGGTCAAGCCGGGGCGAGACAACACCACCTTGCCGATCGAAGCCGCCAATCGCCAGACGCTGATTGCCCCAAGCACCCAGCACGACCCGATTGTCGACGAAGAAAAAATGCTCACGGGCCGGCCTATCGTGCACATCGTTGCCGAGCGCTATATGGCAATGACCGCCGAACCGCCGCAAGGCTTCTGGAAGGTCACCAAGTTCTACATCAAAAAGGGCGTTGGCGAAGTCATCAATGGCATTCGTAGTGTGCTGCAGTTCGTGGGCCTTGCCGAGAAACAAAGCCCGCTGGAGCGCTTGGCGACCTCACTGGAGAAGAACTTCACCGCTGGTCACGAGCCGGGCTCTTCGGTGATCGAGATTTCCTTCACCTGGGACGACCCGGCGGTGGCGCAAAAAATCGTCGAGGAATGGGTCAACGCCTACCTCGAAGAACGTGCGCGGATTCTTGGGCGCAAGAGCCTGCACACCTTCTATGAAACCGAACGCGCCAAGGTGGCGGAGAATATCCAGAGCCTGAAAGATCAGTTGCAAGGCCGCTTGAAGCAGATCGACTCGATCAGTGTCGATGCGCGCCTGAAGAACCTGACCAACCAGATCGACCGCGTCACCGACGCCAAGGTCAGTGCTCAGAACCAGATATCAGGGATTCGCAGCCTCCTGGCCAACGCCAGCCAGCAGATCAAGAGCCAGCCGGCAGACGTGGTGACGATGCGCGAAACGAGCCTCAACCCCACCCAGCTCGACCTCAAGCGCCAGCTCAATGCGCTGCAAGTGGAGCGGGCACGGCTGTTGCGCACTTACCTGCCGGGTACGCCGCAGGTCAATCAGATCGAGCAGAACATCCGCGACATGGAAGCGCTCAGTGCTCAGGAAGCCACACGCCTGGAACGCTCGCAAAACACCGCGCCCAACAGCCTGGTGATCAACGTCAAACAGCAAATGATCGACGCCCAGTTGCAAGAGCGCAAACTGGCCGGGGAAATCGAGAACTACGACAAGACCCTTGCCGAACTGCGCACCCAGCGTGACCAGGCGATGACCGATGAACCGCAACTCAATACCCTGAGCCAACAACTGCGCACGGCCGAAAAGAGCTATGCCTTGTACTCGGACAATCTTGAACAGGCGCGAATCGACCACGAACTGGACAATAGCCAGATCAGTAACATTGCCCTGATCGAACACGCCACCCTCAACCCGGCACGCGTGTTTCCCAAAAGCCTGCTGATGCTGTTGTTCGCCATTCCCGCTGGCGTTGCCGTGGGCTTGCTGACCATCTATGTGCTGTACCTGCTGGACCAGCGCATCCACGATGGCACCCGCTTGCAGGAGATGTTCCATGTGCCGCTGTGGAGCAGCATTCCCGATGTACAGGACGCAACGCCGGCAGCCGTCACCGCCAGCCTTTATCGCTTGTACAGCCTGCTGCCCCTGGATCGCATCGCCGCCGAAGGTTTCGCCCTGGGCCTGACCTCGGCGCGCCATGGCGAGGGTGTGACCTTTATCGCCTCGCAACTCAAGCGTTTGCTGGAGGAGCGTGGCCATCGCGTCTCGGTCGATGGGGCGAACGCGCCAACGCCGGGTGAAGTATTACTGCTGGACGCCTCGGCGCTGTCCTCCAACCCGCAGGCGTTCCTGACGCTGCGCCGCGCCGACCAGATCGTGCTGGTGATCGAGGCCCGCACCAGCACCGTACCGACGATCGAAAATGCCGTGTCGTTGCTGACCACTGCGTTCGGCAAAGTCGATGGCATGATCCTCAACCGCCGCCGCTTCGAAGTGCCGGCCAAGGTGCTGGCGCGACTCAACAGCTGGCGTGGGGCGGCCTGATGCGTATCGCATTGCTGGCGCCGCTGCCACCGGAGCAGACCGGGATCGCCGATTACGCCGCGCACTTGCGCAACGCGTTGATCGAACAGGGCCTGGAGGTGGTGACCCCGCTCGCCGGCTGCCTGGAGCTGCCTGAACAGTTGAAGCGCCTGCAGGCCTTTGACTGGCGCAGCGTGGACCTGGTGCATGCTGAACTGGGAGGTGGACGCTTCGGTGAGTTCCAGGCGCTGGAGTACCTGCGCCGGGCGCAACCGCACCTGCCGTTGACCGCCACGGTGCATGACCCGGAGCGCCTGATCTGGCGCCGGGCCAAGCTGTTTTTCCCCTTGACGCTACTTGAACGCCTGCCCCACCCGCTGCCCCAAGCGGCCGCGCTGTTGGCCGACCCGCTGACCTTGCACGAAGAACGGCGCTTGGCCAAAGGTATGCGCCGGCTGATCACCCTCACCCGCCTGGGCGGCGACTGCCTGCGCCAGCGCATGGGCCTGCGCCCGCAACAGGTGGCGGTGATTGCCCATGGCAACCTGCCCATCGCGCCCCAGGCCTTGCCGCCACTGGCGCCACTGCGCCTGCTGTATTTCGGCTTTATCTACCGTGGCAAGGGCATTGAGGACCTGCTCCAGGCCCTGGCCCAATCACTGGCCGCCCACCCGCAATGCCGAGGCCAGGTACGCCTGACCTTGGCCGGTGGCACCGCGCCGGAAATGACTTTTGACCCCGCCGGCAACTACCTCGATGGCCTGCGCCAGCAGATCAGCGCGCTGCACTTGGAGGATGTGGTGGACTGGCAACTGGACCTGCCCTCGGCGCAGATCCCTTCTACGATCCAGGCGCACCATGTGATGGTGCTGCCCTATCGCGAATCGAAAAAACTCAGTTTCCTAGGGCAGATGCGCGGCACCAGTGGCGCGCTGTCGTGGGCCAATGCATGCGGGCGCGGGGTGATCACCTCCAACGCCCGCGCCTTTGCCGAAGAGGTGGCCGGCGGCAATGGCATCACCTATCAGCAGGGCGATACAGCGTCCTTGAGCAACGCCTTGAACCGCTTGATCCTCGACCCGCAACAGGCGCAGCAATGGGCCGACCGGGCGGGAGAAATCGGCCGCCAACGCCAGTGGGCCAACACGGCCCAGCGGTTTGCTGAATTATTTCGGGATGCTTGTGAGGAGCCGTTGCGATGAACCTGTCATCCGTTCGCCCAGTGTGGCGCTACTTGCCGCTGGCGCTGTCAATCGCCGTCGGTAGCGCCCTGCTGTTGAGTGAAAAAGTTGATGCGCAGCCGGTCAACCTGGCCCCGGAGCGCACCATAGTCTGGAAGGACTTCCTCGGCGTGAACGCGCACTTCCTGTGGTTCACACCCGAGCAGTACCGCAAGCAGATCAAGCAATATAAAAAGCTAGGGTTGCAATGGGTGCGGGTCGACCTGCACTGGGATCGCCTGGAACCCAAGGAAGACGAGTATCAGCTGAGCACCTTCGACGAACTAGACCGCACCCTGACCGCCGAAAAACTGCGCTCGGTGTTTTACCTGGTGGGCTCGGCGCCCTTCATCACCACCGCACCCAAGGGCGTGCCGTTCCAAGACCAGTATCAGCCACGGGACGCCAACATCTATGCGATGCGCCTGGCCGTCCTGGCCAAGCGCTACCCGAATATCGATGCCTGGCAGGTGTGGAATGAACAGAACCTGCCGAACAACTGGCGCCCTAAAGTCAACGCCAAGGAATACGCGCAGTTGTTGTTGGCCAGTCACAAGGCCTTGAACATTGCTGCGCCCGACAAACTGCAAGTCATGGGCGGCATGGCGTATTACAGCCAGATGCCGCCCCGTGGCAAAACCCTGATGTTTGAAGCCCTCGGCGCGCTGGGCGTGCAAAGCCTGGGCATGGTCGCGGCGTATCACCCTTATTCGATGACCCCGGAAACCGATGAGCCAGGCAAGAACGAAGTGCTGCTGCGCGGCGATCAACTCAATTCGATGCTCCACGGTGCCGGGATCAAGCAGGTATGGGCCACTGAATGGGGCTGGTCCAGCTATGCCGGCCCCAAGGAAATGCAGGACCTGATCGGTATCGACGGGCAAGCCGATTACACCTTGCGCCGCCTGGCCTTGATGGCTTCCCAGGACTACCAGAAGATCTTTCTGTTCGCCTTGTCTGACCTCGACCAACGCGCCTCGCCACGCGACCAGCATTACGGCCTGTTGAACCTTGATGGCGAACCCAAGCCGGTATACACCGCCCTCGCCCGATTCCTGGAGATCACCGGCCCCACGCTTAAACCCGGCAACACGCCGCCGTTGCAGGATGTACCAGACAGCTTCTACAGCGTGGCCTGGACCCGCCCTGACGGAAAACACCTGCTGATGTATTGGAGTGCCGAAGGCAGCAACATCAGCCTGCCCAGCATCAAACGCGCAGAACTGCTGGACCCGCTGACCGGCGCCCGGCAAACCCTGAGCGACGACAACGGTATTCGCCCGGTGGTGAAGCCAAGTTTGCAGATACTGGTGTGGTAGCCCTGGGCATGGAGAGCTGTACATGAGAATCCTATGGATTGTGCCCTACCTGCCGTGGCCGACCACCAGCGGCGGCAAAACGCGGCAGTACCATTTGCTGCGCACCTTGAGTGAGCGCGGGCATCGCATCACGCTGCTGGCGCAATCAAAAACGCTGGCCGATGACGCGGTGCATGCGGCCTTGGAGCCGTTGCTCGAACGCTTGATCGTCGTACCGCGCCGGCCACTGAAACACCCGCTGACCCTGCTCGGTGGCGTGTTCGCCCCCTGGCCGCTGTTGACCACGGTCAACGGCCTATCGGCACCGTTGCAGGCACAGTTTGCGCAACTGTTGAACGAGCGCTGGGACGTGATTCAGGTGGAACACAGCTACAGCCTGCAGCCGTTCCTGCGCACCCTGCAGCAGCAACGGCGCGACTTTGTGCTGACCGAGCACAACCTGGAATCGAGCCTCGGCGGCGCCACTTACGACCGCTTCCCGAAGTGGGCCGCACCGTTTGTACAGTATGACCAGTGGCGCTGCCGACAATGGGAACGCAAGGCATTCGATACCGCCGCCCAGGTAGTCGCCGTGACCGAGGCGGACGCCCAGGCCATGCGGCCATTGTCATCGACGCCGGTGACCGTGGTGGTCAACGGGGTGGACAGCCGAGCCTTTGCCGACGTCAGCGCTGATGCGCAGAGCCAGCGCCTGTTGTTCGTTGGCAACTACGAATATGCACCGAACCTGGACGCCGTGCAGTGGCTGCTCGAAGAGATCTTCCCCAGGGTCTGGTTGCAGTGCCCGAATGCGCGCCTGGCGGTGGTCGGCTATGGCTTACCCGAACACTGGCGCGAGCGTTGGCCAGATGAGCGTATAGAGTGGCTGGGTTTTGTTCCCGACCTGTGCGCCTTGCAGCGCCGCTGCGCCGGTTTTGTCGCCCCGTTGCGCCATGGCGGCGGCTCCAAGCTCAAAGTGCTGGAGGCGATGGCCGCCGGCTTGCCGCTGGTCAGCACGGCCCAGGGTGTCTCCGGGTTGGCGGTGCAGCCCCAGGTGCATTACCTGGCCGGCGAAAACGCCGAGGCCCTGGCCGACGCCGTTGTGCGCCTGCTGGATGAACCGGCGCTGGCCGGGCGGCTGGCCGATGCCGCACGCGACTATGCGCGTCACTACCACGACTGGGCGGTGGCGGCTAACGAACTGGAGCACCTCTACCGCAGCTTGCTCACCGCCAAGGAGTCTCAGCCATGCGTGTAGCCCTGGACTATCGCCCCGCCACGGTTGCGCCGTCTTCGGGCATCGCCCGCCAGGTCGTGGCTCTGGAAGACGCCCTGCGCGCACGCGGCAACACCGAGGTGGTGCTGTTCACCGAGGCGCCCCTGGACCATCCACAACGCCAGACTGCCGTTTGCCCGGCCTGGGCCAGCCCGCTGGACGGCCTGCAACGCCCACAAGTGCGCCTGCGGTTCGAGCGCGGTTTCTTGCCCAAGGCTTTGCACGAGCAGCAGATCGACCTGTACATCGCCACGGCCAATATGGGCTTGCCGCTGTGCCGCAAACCCGCTGGCACCCGCTATGTGCTGGTGCTGCATGACCTGTTTCAGCTCACCCACCGCAACTTCCATCGATCCAAGCTCAAGGCCCTGGCCTACCGCCTGATCGACGGGGCCTCGATTGCCTGGTCGGTGTGGCAGGCTGATCGGGTGTGGTGCCCTTCGCAGTTTTCCTGCAATGAGGCCGCGCGCCTGTTCCCCTGGGCCCGGGCCAAGTTCCGCGTGCTGAACAACCTAGTGCCCGAATTGAATGCAGCGCCAGAGCCGTTGCCAACCAACCTGCCGACACACTACTGGCTGGTGGTGGGCACGCGGGAGCCGCGCAAGAACATGGAGTTCTTCCTGCGCCAATGGCAGGCCTGCCGTGCGCTGAACCCTGACGTGCCGGACATGGTCCTGGTGGGCCACGCCAGCGATGTACCGGCGGCACTTGGTGACCTGCCGGGCCTGCATTGGTGCACCGGTTTGTCGGACGGCCAACTGCAAGCACTCTACCGTCATGCCGCGTGCCTGTGGCAGCCATCCTATGCCGAGGGCTTCGGCCTGCCAGTGGTGGAAGCCTTGAGTGTCGGCACGCCGGTCGCGGTGGCACGCGGCAGCGCCCTGGATGAAATCGCGCCGCCCAACGCCCCGCGCTTCGCCCCCCATGATGCCGAGCAATTGCAAAACGTCATGCAACAACTGGCAGCCGCCGATGCCACGCAAGACGGCGAAACACACCGCGCCTGGGCCCGGCAATTTGCCGAACCGGCCTATCGCTCACGCCTGGACACTTTGCTCAAGGAATTGGATCGCTAATGCTGCCAGGAAAATTCGTCAGTCTGCTGCTGGGCCTGGTGTTCGGCGGGTTGCTATTGGCCCTGTCGCCGATCAAGGTCATGCTGGTCGTGGCCGGTGTAGCCGTGGCTTTGACGCTGATCCGCTTTCCCCTGTGGGGCTTGCTGATTTTCGCGGTACTGGCCACCAGTATTCCCTACACCACCTTGCAACTGGGTATCCGCACCACCGTCAGCGAGGCGGTGCTGGGGCTGACTTGGGTCGGAGTGTTCTGGCAATCGTTCATCGGCAAGACCCGTGGTTTCATGCTGTGGCGGCCGACCGAGCGGGCGCTGATGTGGCTGATGCTGTTCAGCACCATTCCGTTTATCTGGGGCATGTTGATCATCCATGCCGAAGGCAACGGGCCGGTGAACTGGGTGCGCTGGCTGATGAACCTGTCGATGCTGTTTATCGTGCCTCTGCTGCTACGCACCGATGCCGACCGCGACAAGGTGGTGGTCGCCCTGTTGCTGGGTAACCTGGCGATGCTGCTGCTGTCGATCTTCATGTTCCTGAAGACGCGCAACGCGATGTCGATGATCGATATTCTCACCGACCTCAAATACGCCCACCCGGAAGCGGTGAAGGATATTTTCTCTGCCAACTACACACGCATGGCCTCGCCCTGGGTGCACCCCAACCTGACCGGTGGCGTGCTGGTGCTGTTTATTCCCCTGGCGCTGTTTTATGGCTGGACCCGCAGCGGCTGGCGCCGGGCGCTGGGCCTGGCGGTGGCGGTGCTGGGGTGTGCCGGCCTGCTGCTGAGTATTTCCCGTGGTGCCATCGTGGCCCTGGCGCTGGTGTTGATCTGGCTGGCCTACAAGCGCGTGCCGAACAGCGGACGCATCATCGGTATCGGGGCGGCGTTCGCCGTTGCGCTGGTGATGTTCTATCCGCCGTTGCAGGACCGCTTGATGACCATCTTCTCGACCACCAACGCCAGTACCGAAATCCGCTTTGACGAGTACGCCAAGTTCCCCGCCGCCATGGCGACCTTCCCCCTGGGGATCGGCTTCAAGATCGACCCGCCCGTGCCCGGCACCAATCTGTTGGGGATCTCAAACCTGTGGCTGAACTTCATCTACAAGGTCGGCATTCCAGGGATGCTGCTGTTTATCACCGTCACCCTGTTGTGGTGGCGCGAAGTGCGGCCCCTGGGCCAGGTGCGCAAGGTCACCGCCGACAATGCGCTGTGGCTGGGGTGCATCTGTGGCGTGTTAGCGGCGCTGCTGACGGGGATTTTCGACCACTATTTCAGCTTCACCTTTGTACTGATCGCGCTGTTCTGGCTGTTGATGGGCATGAGCCTGCAACAGGTGCGCCTGCGCCCCACCGTTACCGCCACCGTTCCTGCTACTGCGCCAAAGGATAACCGACCATGAAGCACCGGATGATTCACTCCACCGACTTGCGCGACCGTCTCCCCATGCTGGCCAGTGAACTAGGCGTAAGCCTGCCAGACCTGGAAGAGGCGCTGGACTGGTGCCTGGCCAACGACGTGGTATTTGAAGAAGGCGAAGGCGACAACAAGCGGTTCTGGATCAGCTCCATCGACCTGGAAACTGCGATTGAACACCCGGTGGCCCGACGCCTGTTCCGCCGGATGAAACAGGACCTTGCGGCCGAGTTACTGCCCCGTTACGGCAAAAACTGGGCAACCGTCAAAGACCGCTGGCGCAGTGCCTGGGACATGGCCTACAACATCTTGATCAACAAGATCCCCAGCCACCATGTGCGCATTGCCTGGCTGCGCCTGGGTGGCGCGAAGATCGGCAAGGGCTCCAGCTTGTGGCGTAACACCGAAGTGCTGGGCATGCACAATTTGGTGGTCGGCGACGATTCGGTAATCGGTTGGCATTGCCAAGTGGACGCCCGCGCCGGACTGGTGATCGGCAACCATGTGGCGATTGCGTCGCATGTTCTGCTCATCGCCGGCAGCCATGATTTGCAGGCGCCGGAGTTCTGGTCGATTTCCGGGCCGACTTACATCGACGACTACGTCTGGATCGGCAGCCGTGCGTTGATCGGCTTCGGCACGCACCTGGGCTATGGTTCGGTGATAAGCGCCAATACCGTGGTGGCCAAAGCCGTTGCGCCCTACAAAATCATTGGCGGAAGTGGTGCCAAAATCATGGGCGAGCGTTGCCATGACCTGAACTATAAGGTGGGTGGCAAGGGCCTGTTCACCCTGTTTCACTGATGTTCGGCAGCACGCTCTGGCTGACCCTGGCGACGCTCGCCGGGTTGGTGGCCGGTTTTGCCCGAGAATGGCTACTGGTGGCGGCCTGGGGCGCGGGCAGTCGCAGCGACGGGTTTCTGGTGGCGGTGTTTTTGCCCGAAGCATTGCGCATGACCCTGGCTGCCGGCTTGCTCGCAGCGGCGGCCCTGCCCCTCTATCAGCAACGCGACCCACACCGCCAGCAAGCTTGGTTGGCCAGCCTGTCCCCCCGCCTGCTGGGGGTGGGCCTGGCGCTGTTTGCCATACTGGCGCTGGGCGCGCCGCTGTGGGTGCGCCTGATCGGGCCCGGCCTGGACGCCGCGGCCCATGCACAAGCCGCCGCCAACCTGCGCTGGCTGGCCGCCTGTGCGCCAGGCCTGGTGATGCATGGGCTGTTCAGTATTCCCTTGCAGGCACGCCAACGTTTTGTCCTGCCAGGCCTGGGCTCTTTACTGTTCAATCTGCCACCGGTGCTGTACCTGTTTATCCGCGGCAGTTCCAGCGACAGTGCCGAACTGGCCATGAGCTTTTTTGCTGGCAGTGTCTTGATGTGCCTGCCGTTGCTGGCGCCGGTCTGGTCTTTCGGCTGGCGGCCGTGGCAGGTCACCGGCGACCCTCTGGCCGGCCGCGAATTGCTGGGGCGCATCGGGCCGTTGTTGGCCAGCAACGTGGCCAGCCAGGGCCTGGCGCTACTGGAACGATTGATCGCCAGTTTCCTGGGGGAAGGCGCTGTTACGTGGGTTAACCTCGCACGCAAGCTGATCAACCTGCCATTGATCGCCCTGATGAGCCTCAACCAAGTGCTGCTGGGCATGATGAGCGGCGAGCAAGGTCAACAGCGCCTGGCCCTGCTGCGCCGCGGCCTGGATGCAGCGACCCTGCTGAGCCTGCCTGCAGCCTTCGGCCTGATTGGCGCCAGCCCCACGCTGATCCATCTGCTGATGCCCGCCCAGAGCGTCGACGGCCCACTGCCGGCGCTGCTGGCCTGGTTCGCCACGCCACTGGTGTTTGGCGCCTGGAACGCCATGCTCGCCCGCTATGCCTATGCCAGCGGCGACACGCGCCTGCCACTCAACTGCGAACTGCTGGGCAGCCTGGTCAACGCCGCTTTGCTGGTGGCGCTGCCCTATTGTTTCGGCCTGCCGGGGATCGCCTTGGCGGCGTTGGGTGGCGTGGTGGTGACCAACGTGTTGCTAATGCACCGCCAGCAACTGCTCGGCCAACTGGGCTGGCCGTTGCAGTGGGGCTTGAGCGGGGTTCTGTTGGGTATGGCGGCGCTGGCCCTGCATCCATTGCACAACGATGGGTGGCAGTTGGGGTTAAGTAGCCTGGCCGGCGCGCTGGTGTTGGTGGGGCTGGGGCTTTGGCTCAAGCCGTGGAAAGCCTGAGGCCGCTTCCCACCAGAACGGTGGGTGGGGGCCTGTTCAATCCTCCAGTGGCTTAGGGGTTTTGTTGCCGGGCTTGGCGGGTTTGGTGCCCTTGGCTGGAGCGGCTGCAACAGGCTCCGGTTCCGCAGGGGCGGCAAGCTCCTTTTCCGCCATCGGCATCTGGTCGATGGCGCTGAAGAATTCCTTCAGGTCAAGGCTGTCCGGCGGCACGGTTTTCTCGAGTTTCTTCTCGCCGTCCTTGCCGATCAGAATCACTTTGGTGCCGCTGCCGACGCCGAGCTTGAGGGCACGGATCAGTGCGTTGGTTTCAGGCGGCGTGAGCTTTTTGCTGTCTTTGGGATCCTTGGCGAACTTCTCCCCTTCGGCACCAATGCTGCCGAACTTCACGGTGTAGAACACCATGCTGCGCTCTTCGAACGCCTGCTTGGTGGCAGCCTCTTCCAGTTGTTTCTTCAGCGTTGCCAGTGTCGGGTTTCCAGCATCAAGCTCCACGACCACCAGTGGGCGCGTCTTGCCCAATTCCTGCTTGAGCGGATTATCATCAGCGGCCAACAAAGGCCCCGTAAAAGCCATCAAGGTAGCCAGGGTCAGCGACCGGATGAGCATGCGCACCTCCTTTGAATTCCATGCAGGGTTCTTGAGTTTCATGTCTGCGACAGCCAAATTCAAGGATGATTCCTACACCACTTTGAGAAGCGTAGGTCAGGAAGCCCGCTACGCAAGGGCTTGGGTGGTGACTGAAGTCATTGTTTCTTCAGGTTACGAGGCCTTCCTGCGATGAGCGGGTCTGCACACGATGCAAGCCACGGGCATTGAGAGCACTGCTGCTCGACGTTCTAGAACAGCCCCATCTGCCCGCCCACCAGCGTACCGAAATCGTCATTCACGAACGGCAGGATTGCGTCAGCCACGGGCTGCAATTGGCGCGTGACATAGTGGTCGTAGTCGATGGGCGCCTGCCGCACTTCCAGCGGTTCCGGGCCGTTGACGCTGATCACGTAGCTGATCCAGCCACCACGCTGATACTGGCGCGGGCGGCCCAGGCGGTCGTTGTACTCGTCTGCCAGGCGCGCGGCGCGTACGTGGGGCGGGACGTTGCGTTCGTAGTCGTGCAAGGGCCGGCGCAGGCGTTTGCGGTAGATCAACAACTCATCGAATTCGCCGCTCAAGGTACGCCGCACATAGTCGCGTATGTAGTCTTGATGGGGTTGGCGATGGAAGATGCGTTGGTAGAGTTCCTGCTGGAATTGCCGGGCCAGGGGCGACCAGTCGCTGCGCACGGTTTCCAGGCCTTTATAGACCATTTCTTCGCTGCCATCTTCGCGCACGACCAGGCCGGCATAGCGCTTTTTGCTGCCCTCCTCGGCGCCACGAATGGTCGGCATCAGGAAGCGACTGAAGTGGGTTTCGTATTGCAGTTCCAGGGCGCTTTGCAGGCCGTACTCGTTGCTCAGGTGCGCGCGCCACCAGTCGTTGACGTGCTGCACCAGCGCCAGGCCGATGCGATTGGCGTCCTGCGCAGAGTGCGCGCTGCCCAGCCAGACGAAGGTGGAGTCGGTGTCACCGTAAATCACCTCGTACCCTTGGGCCTCGACCAGTGCACGGGTCTGGCGCATGATCTGATGCCCACGCAGGGTAATCGAGGACGCCAGCCGGGTGTCGAAGAACCGGCAGCCGCTGGAGCCGAGTACACCGTAAAAGGCGTTCATGATGATCTTCAGTGCCTGGGACAACGGCGCATTGCGTTCGCGCTTGGCCTCTTCGCGGCCTTCGGACACCCGCGTGACAATGGACGGCAGGCAATGCCGGGTGCGGGAGAAGCGCGCCCCGCGAAAGCCCTCCACCGAATCGCTGTCGTCGGGATGCTTGAGACCTTCGATCAAGCCCACCGGGTCGATGAGGAAGCTGCGGATGATCGACGGGTAAAGGCTTTTGTAGTCCAGCACCAGCACCGACTCATAGAGGCCTGGGCGCGAGTCCATGACAAAACCGCCAGGGCTGGCTTGGGGCGGTTTGTCTCCCAGGTTCGGTGCTACAAAACCCTGGCGGTGCATCAACGGCATGTACAGATGCGTGAAGGCGGCCACGGAGCCGCCGTTGCGGTCGGCCGGCAACCCGGTGACGCTGGCCCGTTCCAGCAGGAACTTGAGCAACTCGGTCTTTTCGAAAATCCGCGTGACCAGTTCGCAGTCCTTGAGGTTGTAGCACGCCAGGGCAGGCTTGTCCTCGGCAAACATGCGGTTGATTTCGTCCATGCGCTGGTACGGCGTGGAGATGTCCTTGCCTTCGCCGAGCAGGGTTTGCGCAACGTTTTCCAGGCTGAAGGATTCAAAACTCCAAGTCGCCGAACGCAGCGCTTCGATACCGTCGATGATCAGTCTTCCTGCCGCCGCCGCAGAGTAGTGATTGCGGCTGCCGTGTTCGCGCCAGGCCATGGCTTCACCGCCACGTCCCAGCAACAGCGGCACGTTCAGGCGTTGGGCGTGTTCGTGGAGTACGCGCAGGTCGAACTGCACCACGTTCCAGCCGATGATCGCGTCGGGGTCAAAAGTGGCCAGCCATTGGTTGAGGTGTTCGATCAGTTGAGCGCGGGTGTCGCAATAGTCGAGCTTGAAATCCACGGCGTCGGTTTTGTTCGGCGGGCCGAGCATGTACACCTGGCGTTCGCCACAGCCTTCAAGAGCGATGGAGTAGAGATCGCCCTGGGCGGTGGTCTCGATGTCCAAGGACACCAGCTTCAAGGGAGGACGGTAGTCGGGGGCTGGCTTCATTTGCGCGTCGAGCAAGGTACCGCTTGCATCAGCAGTGCCGCCGAACCACACCGGGGCGGTGATAAAGCGCTCCATCATGTAGCGCTCGGGCGGCCGCACGTCACCTTCGTACACATCGACCCCGGCAGCGCGCAGGCGCTTCTCGATGTCCATCAACTGACGGTGCTGGCGGGCATAGAGGCCCAGAACCGGACGGTGATGAAAGTCGCATAGCTGCAAGGGCCGCAACTCGAGATCGCGCTCCCCCTTGAGCAGCCAATCGAGTGGCTTGCGATGGGCCTCTGGGATGAACACCACCGAGGTCTGCACGGGTAGGCGAATGCACCTTGGCCCTTGGTCGGTGGCCAGCCAGAAGCTGACCTCCGTACCGGTTGGGGTATCGCGCCAATGCCGGGTCAGGACAAAACCCTGCTGTAAATCCACCGTACCGCACCTCAGGAATCGCTTTCAGGGCGTGATTCTACTCGGCATCCGTGCAAACGCCACCACCGACCGCTGTGTGCATGAAGGCCAGCAAATCAAGAAAAGGCATCGAGCTGAACGTGCTTTGTGAGCCCGTCAGCGGCCTGTCTGCCTAGCGGAGTGAAGACTGCCCTCCGGTGTGCCCCATCACCTTATTGGGGGCTTGCTCAGATAATTTTCGATATTGCTCATTTGCTCGTCCCAGCCACGGGAGTTCATCTTGAAGGCTTTCTGACGACGCGCTTCGGGCACCTTGTCAAAACCGGACTCGACGACCCGCAACAGGATGCCTGGGGCGCGATCTTCAATCGTGAATTCCACCAGCGTCGGTGCCTCTTTGTCGTAGTCGACGCCCTCTTCCACTGCAAAAGGATGCCACCAGAAGGAAAACAGCGTTTGGGGCAGGATACGTTCGATCCTGGCCTTCCATACGACATGTTCATAACCTGGATAGGTAATCGGCGCTTCGATGGTTTCCCCAGCCACAAAAGTTTTACCCTTAAGCGCGATACCGAACCAGTGTCCAAATTGCTCGGCCTGCGTGAGAGCCTCCCAGACCTGTTTACGTGACGCATTGAGCAGGACTTTACGTTCGATGCGATCTAATACGTGCATAAGTCACCTCCTTCATTGAACAGTAGGCGACATCAATCAATGCGCAACCTTGCGTTGTGCGCGATGATGATGACCCCCTCCTTGCCTGGCCATAGGTTATGACTGACCCACTGAATGGAAGTTGCTTGTGCAAAGGTGTGCGCTATCAAGTGGACAGCCTGGACATGCCCATCAGCCACTGCCACTGCGCAAGCTGCCGCAAGGCGCACGCGGCCGCGTTTGTTGCCACGGCCGGGGTGATGCGTGAACATTTTCGCTGGACACTCGGTGAGGAGCTGCTGTCGTCCTTTGAGTCTTCGCCGGGCAAATTCAGACATTTCTGCTCACGCTGCGGCTCACATCTGATCGCTGAACGTGGGCATCAGCCCCACGTGATCGTCCGGGTGGCGACGCTGGATGATGATCCGGGCGTCAGGGCCACCTCGCACATCTGGACGGCCCATGAAGTGCCCTGGCTGGCCTATGACGGCGTAGCGCGCTGGGATGAGTGGGCGGTTTGAGTCAAACCCTTGGGTCGCCGGGTGCCTTGGCCGGCGCTGCATATTGCGGCTTGAGATGGCCTTCCTGGTCGAGCAGCCAAGCATCCATGATCTGTCGCACCACAGGCCCGGCTACACGGCCGCCGGCCTCACCGTTTTCGATCATGACTGAAATCACGATTTTCGGGTGTTCGGCCGGCGCGAAACCGACGAACAAGGCGTTATCGCGATGCCGCTCCAACGTCTTGTTGCGGTTGTAGCGCTCACCCTGCTTGATCGCAACCACCTGGGCGGTACCACTCTTGCCGGCGATGCGGTATTGCGCGCCTTGCGCTGCCGCTCGGGCGATACCGCGGGGATCGTGCATCACCAATTGCATGCCGTGGTTGACCTGCTCCCAGTCACGCGGGTCCTTGAGGATCACGTTGGGCATTGGGTGCTCATCCACCGGTGGCACACCATTGATTGTCTTGGCCAGGTGCGGTCGGTTCCATACGCCTTTGTTGGCGATCAATGCAGTGGCCTGGGCCAATTGCAGCGGTGTCACTTGCATGTAGCCTTGGCCAATGCCGAGGATCACGGTTTCGCCTGGGAACCACGGCTGGCGTCGGGTTGCACGCTTCCAGGCCTGGGATGGCATTAAGCCGGCAGACTCTTCAAACATATCCAGGGACACTTTCTGACCCAGGCCGAACTCGGCCAGATAGTCGTGCAGGCGATCGATCCCGAGCTTATGGGCCAGATCGTAGAAGTAAGTGTCGTTGGAACGCATGATGGCCGCGTCCATGTCCACCCAGCCGTCACCACTGTGGTTCCAGTTGCGGTATTTATGGTCAAAGTCTGGCAACTGATAGTAACCCGGGTCGAACACTCGGGTTTGTGGAGTAACAACGCCACTGTCGAGGCCGGCGATGGCCACTTCCGGCTTGATGGTTGAGCCCGGCGCATAGAGCCCGCGTAGCACGCGGTTGAACAGCGGTCGGTCAATGGAGTCGTGTAGCGCAGCGTACTCCTTGAAGCTAATGCCTGTGACAAACAAGTTCGGATCGAAACTCGGTTTACTGACCATAGCCAGTACTTCACCGGTCTGCGGGTCCAGGGCGACCACCGAACCACGACGGTCACCCAAAGCCTCTTCGGCAGCTTCCTGTAGCTTGACGTCGAGGCTCAGGACGATGTTTTTGCCAGGTATCGGATCGGTGTGCTTGAGCACGCGCAGCACACGGCCCTGTGCGTTGGTCTCTACCTCTTCATAACCGACATGGCCATGCAGTTCAGACTCGTAAAAACGCTCGATTCCGGTTTTGCCGATAGATTGGGTACCGCGGTACTCCACCGAATCAAGGGTCTTGGATTCCTTTTCGTTAATACGACCGACGTAGCCAATGGAGTGGGCAAAGTGCGCGCCCAGGGGGTAGTGGCGAACGAACTGTGGCTCCACGTCCACCCCTGGTAGACGGAACTCGTTGACGGCCAAAACGGCGATCTGCTCTTCGGTCAACTCGTAGAACAACGTGACGGGAACAAACGGGTGGCGGGCCTGCTTGAGCGCCTTATCAAACACCGCACGGTCTTCGGCAGGCAGATGCAGCAGATTGACGATTTCGTCCAGTTCACCCTTGAGGTCGGCTGTGCGCTCACGGGTGATGGTCAAGTTGTAACTCGGGCGGTTGTCGGCCAGGACCACACCATTACGGTCATAGATCAAGCCGCGAGTCGGTGTGATGGGCAGTACGTGGACCCGGTTGTTTTCCGAAATTGTTGAGTGGTAGTCGTACTGCACGACTTGCAAAAAATACATACGCCCCACCAAGGCGCACGTGATCCCAATTACCAGCAATGCGCAGGCAAACAAACGTTTGTTGACCAAACGGTTTTCTTTTTCGTGATCTTTGATAGGTATTGGTTCAGGCATTTCTACAGCATCTCGTTGGAGAAGGTCGACGCCGCATCCTGCGGATAAAGATCAATCCTTTTGAAAATGTGCTGCACCATAGCAAAAATGCAGAAACACTTTGTATCGAATTCCCTCAACGGCAGCTTATTTAATGTTGCTGAAAGCGCTGGAATTTTCGAGCGCCCAAAACAAAACCCCAACTGCTTTCGCAATTGGGGTTTTGGAATTTAATCTTGACGATGACCTACTCTCACATGGGGAAACCCCACACTACCATCGGCGATGCATCGTTTCACTG
>NZ_JAENSV010000079.1:0-9523 GCF_016613265.1 Pseudomonas sp. MF6751 | reverse complement strand
CGAGCTGATCCAATGTTGGCCAGAAGCTGTTTGGAGCTTCCTCGGATAGGCCTGATACATAGATGCAACCGGGTACCAATGTTTGAAAAGCGGGTTGAAAGTGGGGGCGAGTCCATACATAGGAGCGGGCTTGCCCGCGAAAAACCTGAGGACGCCGCGTGTTAACCAAATGCGCTGCGTTATCGTTGGAGTTTTTCGCGAGCAAGCTCGCTCCTACCGAGGTTACTGGGCCACCACCAGCCCCGTTGCAACCCTGCCGCTGCCAGCAGAATCGCCGCCACACCCAGCCATTGCAGCCACCCTAGGCGATGCCCGAACGCAATCCAATCCACAAAGATCGCCGCAATCGGGTAGATGAACGACAGCGCGCCGGTAATGGCCGTCGGCAGTTTCTGGATCGCGCCATACAGCAGTACATACATCAAACCCGTGTGCACCACCCCCAAGGTGACCAAGGCCGCCCACGTCGTGGTGGATGCCGGCAGGCCATTCCAGGGTACCAGTGGCGCCAGCAATAGCGCGCCAGTCGTCACCTGGATCAATGCCATCAAATGCGGCGGTACTTCCTTGAGGCGCTTGATGATCAACGCCGCGGCCGCATACAAAAATGCCGCCCCCAGGGCCAGCGCGATGCCTACCAGGTAATCTCCTCCACCCGTTTGCTCGCCATGGGCGGTGACAATCGCCAACATGCCCAGGAACGCCACGCTCAACCACGCCAGTTTCTGCACGGTGATTTTTTCACCGAGAAACACCGCCGCCAGCATCACCAGGATAAACGGCTGCACGTTGTACACCGCGGTGCTGATAGCGATGGAGGCACGGGAATAGGATTCGAACAGCAGCAACCAGTTGCCGACAATGGCCACGCCGCTGAGCACGGCCAGCCCCAGTTTTGCCCAACTGAGCAGGTCCAGGCGCAGGTAACCCAGCCAGGCGCACACCAGTACCAGCGTCAGCGCACCGATCACGCAGCGCCAGAACACCACCTCGATCACCGACACGCCAGACACCAGCACAAACCAGCCAATGCTGCCCGAGATCAGCATGGCGGCGACCATTTCCCACGACCCGCGACGGATGGATGAATCCATGATTGAGGCTCCTCAAGTGAGGCTCCAGTATGGCAATCTGTTGGCGACGGCTACAGCGACTAAAAAAGGCAAAAGCCCGAAATCACCTTTTCTTATTAGGCACAGACCATGATCGACACCATCGACCAGCAACTGATCGCCGCCTTGATGGACGACTCGCGGTTGTCCCTCAAGGCCCTGGCAGGCATCACCGGGCTGTCGTCACCCAGCGTCAGCGAACGCCTGCGCCGCCTGGAAGAACGCGGCGTGCTGACCCATTACACCGTCGACATCGACCCCAAACACTTCGGTTACCTCCTGCAAGCCATCGTGCGCATCCGCCCCCTGCCCGGCAAACTGCAGGAAGTGGAGCGTCAGATCCAGGCGATCCCCGAGTTCACAGAGTGCGACAAGGTTACCGGGGACGACTGCTTTATCGCACGCCTGCACGTACGCACCATGGAGCACCTCGACACGCTGCTGGACCGGCTGAATACCTATGCCGAAACCAACACCGCTATCGTCAAGAAAACCCCGGTGAAACGGCGTTTGCCGCCGTTGGCTGACTAAATGAGTTGTTCAGGTCATGCCCAGTGCACGGCCCGCTCACTGGTCAGCTTTTCCACAAACCCCACAATCCGCCGACAGGCTTGCGCCAGGCGCTCCTCGCCCAGGGTAAAGGACAGTCGAACGAACCCCTGGGCCGGCTCGCCGAAGGCTGCCGCGTCCAGCACCGACACGCCCGCTTCACGAAACAGGCGCCAGGCAAAATCCAGCGACCCCAGCCCCGTGCCGCGCACATCCACCAGCACAAACATGCCGGCTTGCGGCGCCTGCACCCGGATGCCTGGGCAGGTGCTCAAGGCGGTCACTACCAGGTCACGTCGGCGTCGGTAGGTCTCCCGCATACCTTCAGTGACTTCATCGTGGGCCAACACCGCGGCGGTCGCCGCCTCCATCACAAAGCCGGGCAAGCCGTACATCATGCTCAACAGCAGGGTTTCGGCGTGCTGCACCATTTGCACTGGAGCGATGAGCCAGCCGATACGCCAGCCGGTCATGGCGTGGGACTTGGACAAGCTGCCGATCACAATGCAGCGCTGCGCCATGCCCGGTAACGCCGCGAGGCTGTGGTATTGACCGTCGAACACCAGGCTTTCGTAGACCTCATCCACCACCACCCACAGATCATGGGCGATGGCCAGGTCGGCAATGGCTTGCAGCTCCTGCAGGTCAAGCACCACGCCAGTGGGGTTGTTCGGATTGGAAAAGAATATCGCCCGGGTACGCGGGGTGATCGCGGCGGCGAGCAAGGACGGATTCAGGCGAAAGCCGGCTTCAGCACTGCAGGGCACCCGCACCAGGGTGGCGCCGCTGGCCTTGAGCGTAGCTTCGTAGGTGACGTACATCGGGTCGAGCACCAGCACTTCGTCGCCGGCCTGCAACAGGCACAGCGAACTGATGAACAGCGCGTTCTGCGCACCGGGCACGATGATCACGTTGTCGGCGGCCAACGGCTGGGCAAGGGTTCGGCTGTAACGGGCTGCGATCGCCTCGCGCAGTGCGGGGCGACCGGCGATCTCGGTGTAGTGGGAATCTCCCGCGTGCAAGGCATTGACGGCGGCGTCGGTGATAAAGCACGGCGTGGCGAAATCCGGGTCGCCGACGCTGAGGATGATGACGTCTTCGCCCTGGCTGGCGGCGTCGAACGCGGCGTGGTGGATGTCCCAGGCGGCAACGCCCTGCCCTGCAATTCGCTCAACGAAGGGAGAAAACTTCATGCCAGAGCCTCTGATGAAAGAAGAAAGACGCAGATCCGTAGATGCGCGGGCGACAAAAGGCCAACTTAGTGCATGGCAAACCTTCGTTCAATGGCTAAATAGGGCCTTGTCCCCATGGCAGGCAATCACATTGAACCCCCTTCCGGTCGCCGTTCTCAAAGCTGCAAAGACCACGGCCCTGGAACACGCACAATGACTTTCATTCTATGGCTGGCCGTATTGGGCGCCGTACTGCTTACCCTGGCCCTCACCTCCTCATACTTGCGCTGGATGCCGGTAACCACCTCGGCGGTGTGCCTGTTGCTGGGCATCGCCATCGGCCCCCTGGGCGTGGACCTGTTGCACCTGGACATCAAGGGCTCGGCGCGCTGGATGGAGCACCTGACCGAAGTGGCGGTGCTGTTTTCGCTGTTCGTCAGCGGCTTGAAATTGCGCCTGCCGCTCAGGCATCGCACCTGGCGCATCGCCTTTGGGCTGGCCGGCCCGGTCATGCTGTTGACCATCCTCGGCACCGGGCTGTTGCTGCATTACCTGCTTGATCTGTCGTGGGGGGTGTCTCTGCTGGTGGGCGCGATCCTGGCGCCGACCGACCCGGTGCTGGCGGGCCTGGTTCAGGTCAACAATGCTCAGGACTACGACGCGCTGCGCTTCGGTCTGTCCGGCGAAGCGGGGCTGAACGATGGCAGCGCCTTTCCGTTTGTGATCTTCGGCCTGCTTTTCATGCAACACGGCGGTTTCGATGGCGACTGGGTCGGCGGTTGGGTGCTGAAAAACCTGGTATGGGCGGTGCCGGTCGGGCTATTGATCGGTTACTGGATGGGCCGAGGTATCGGTCGTGTGACGTTGCGCCTGCGCCTGATCAATGCCGACAGCACCCTCTCGCCCAATGATTACCTGACACTGGCATTGATCGCCCTTGCCTATGTGACCGCCGAAGCCGTAGGCGGCTATGGCTTCCTGTCGGTATTCGCGGCGGGCCTGGGGTTGCGTCAGGCCGAGGTGAAGTCCACCGGCAACGCCCGGACTCCCGCCGAGCACTTGGCCCAACCGGTGGTGGGCCACCTTGAAATCGAGCCCGAGCAAGCCTTGCATGGTGACGTCAGCCAGTTGAAGGACACCCAGATCGCGGCAGGCGTGATGATGGGCGACATGCTGGCCTTCGGCAGCCTGGTGGAGCGGGCCATGGAGGTGTTCCTGGTGACAGTCTTGGGCATTGTGTTGGTCAGCCACTGGGAGTGGGCCGCGTTGGCGGTGGCACCGTTGCTGTTTTGTGTCATTCGCCCCGCCAGTGTATTCGCCATGCCTTGGGGCCGCCTGCTAAACCATCGCCAACGTGGCCTGGTCAGTTGGTTCGGCATCCGTGGGATCGGCAGCATTTACTACCTGTTCTATGCGCTCAACCACGGGCTGGTGGGCACCAGCAGTGCGGTGGCGGTCAACCTGACATTGTCGGTCATCGCGTTGAGCATCCTGGCCCACGGGTTGAGCACCCAGCCCATGCTGGCGTGGTATGAGCGTCAAGCTGCGCAAAAAAATTGAATCCTGCACCGCGCCGGGGTTTCAAACAGTCAGGACCCACAGTGCGAGTCAACTAATGAAAAATATCGCCCAACGATTGCTTGAGGAACGTCAACGCCTGGGATATTCGCAGCAATACCTGGCGCAGGCAGGCGGCGTGACCACACGCGAGCAACGGCAATATGAACTGGGCGAAGACCTACCCCATGCCAACTACCTGGCAGCTTTGGCCGAACACGGGGTGGATGTGGTGTATGTGATCACTGGCAAGCGCAGCACAGTGGTCAATATCAGCCGCGATCAGGCGCAGGCGCTGATCGATAACCGCGTGGTGGGCCAGGAGGTGTCGCTGGACGGCGGGGCCGAAGAAGACGTCTACTTCAAGCTCAGCAATCCCTCGGGCCCGCCGCCGGATCAGTCCTGATTTTCAGTGTTGCCAACGTCCGCCGCTTCATCCAGGTCGTTCAGCGGCACCTCGGCATCGTCCATCAACGAACCCGGGTCTTCGTTGCCGGGGTCGTTGAGTTCATCGTCCAGTTCTTTTGACATGTGGGTCTCCTCTAACCGCCTTGGGTATCGATATCGGCATCGGTTTCAGGCTTGTGCTCGCGCTCGGGCCTGAAGTCTGGACTGTAGTCGTTTTCCTTGGCCTTTGGGTCGCTCGCAGGCGTTGGATCCTTGGGCGCATCGGCGGCGGTGCCAGGGGCCGGCTCGCCGCCGTCGATGGCGGGGTCGTTGCGATTGTGGGTCTGGGGATCTTTAGGCTGGGTCATGAGGCACCTCTTTGCAGGCCGGTGAAAAATCTGTACCGCATAGAGCTAAGGCGTCACGCCCACGGCTGAAGTTCCGTCCGCGTGGTCAGCGCAGTGGATTGTCCACTTGGATATAAAACGCATAAATGCCCAACACCAGCCAGAACACCATGAACAACCACGGCGCGCGCATGGAAAACAACAACGACTTGCGATAGCCCTTGTGGCTCGACTCCATCTCGGAAAACAGTGGCGACTCATCGTAGGCCATGCCCATCACCGGCTCGCTGCGCAGCAATTCGCTTTGCTTGTAGTGCCAGTGGTCGATGATTTCATACGCCGCACGGATACCGGGCCAGGCATTCAGCGAACTGAGAATACCCAGCGAGACCAGGAAGATCGGCACCACCAGCGTGAACAGCTTGCCCCATTCCGGGTTGAGGTTGCCCATGCCGGAGACAAAGGCAATCACCAGGAAGGATTGCGCGGTCAGGTAGGCGTCGGTGCGGTTGGCCAGGATGCTGGTTTCGTACTGGATCTCGCGCCGGTAAAAGTCGAGGCGGTCCTTGGGCGAGCCGAATATCTTGGCGTTGTGTTCGCTGTGGTCGTTCAGGGCCGCTTCCGGAGTGTGGGGGGAGATGATTCTGGACACGACGGTGCTCCACAAGGTGACGAAACTTCTTAGAAGAATCGGGGTTCGGTGAAGTTCAAGTGGGTTGGCGCACCAATCTGAAACACGCCGCGCCCCATTGTGGTGAGCCCCCTCCTGTGGCGAGCGAGCTTGCTCGCGCTGGAGTGCGCAGCGCTCCCGCTTTTATTGGGGCCGCTGCGCAGCCCGGCGCGAGCAAGCTCGCTCGCCACAGGTTATTGATGCCTAGTTCGCATTCCGGCACAGGCATTGCTTTATCCATTCACCACCCGGAAAACAGGAGCATACGTTACCCCCCGACCCAGAGCCGCCCCCATAAGAAAGTAAGGACCAGGCCTGTTGGCACCTTCAGCCACGGGCTCATAAAAACATGCGTTTTTTTAAGCGGCAGTGCCACCCAAAGCCACACTGGGCACTGACAAGGTACTGGAATGGCTCGATCTTTCTTTGATGAAATGAATGACGCAAACGGCGTATGCCGTGCGCACTATCAGGACTTCTCTCGCTGGCTGGCCAATACGCCGCCAGAACTGCTGGCCCAGCGTCGCCGTGAAGCGGACTTGCTGTTCCATCGCGCCGGGATCACCTTCACCCTGTATGGCGACGAGCAAGACACCGAACGCTTGATTCCCTTCGACATCATTCCCCGCAGCATTCCCGCCAGTGAATGGAGCCTGATCGAGCGTGGCTGCATCCAGCGGGTCAACGCACTGAACATGTTTCTCGCCGACATCTACCACGACCAGCGCATCATCAAGGCTGGGATCATTCCGGCAGAGCAGGTGCTGGGCAACGAGGGCTATCAGAAGGCGATGGTCGGCCTGGATCTGCACCGCGACATTTACTCGCACATCTCCGGTGTCGACCTGGTGCGCGACGGCGACGGTACCTACTACGTGCTGGAAGACAACCTGCGCACCCCCAGCGGCGTGAGCTACATGCTCGAAGACCGCAAGATGATGATGCGGCTGTTCCCGGAAGTCTTCGCCAAGCAGCGCATTGCACCCGTGGACCACTACCCCAACCTGTTGCTCAAGACCCTCAAGAGCGCCAGCCGCCTCGATAACCCGAATGTGGTGGTGTTGACGCCTGGGCGCTTCAACAGCGCCTTCTTCGAACACGCGTTCCTTGCCCGGGAAATGGGCGTGGAGCTGGTGGAAGGTGCCGATCTGTTCGTGCACGATCTCAAGGTGTTCATGCGCACCACCGACGGCCCCAAGCCCGTGGACGTGATCTACCGGCGCATTGACGACGCCTTCCTCGACCCCCAGGCGTTCAACCCCGAGTCGATGCTCGGCGTGCCGGGGTTGGTGGCGGCTTACTGCGCCGGCAATGTGGTACTGGCCAACGCCATCGGCACCGGGGTGGCTGACGACAAGTCGATCTATCCCTATGTACCGGCGATGATCCGCTTCTACCTGGACGAGGAACCGATCCTGCAGAACGTGCCGACCTTCCAATGCCGCAAGCCCGATGAACTGTCTCATGTGCTGGCCAACCTCGAGCAGTTGGTGGTCAAGGAAACCCAGGGCTCCGGCGGCTACGGCATGCTGGTGGGCCCGGCGTCGACGGCCGCCGAGATCGAAGACTTCCGCCAGCGCATCAAGGCCCGTCCCCATGCCTACATCGCCCAACCCACCCTGAGCCTGTCCACCTGCCCGACCTTCGTCGAAAACGGCATTGCGCCCCGGCATATCGACCTGCGCCCATTCGTACTCTCGGGCAAGGAAACCCGCCTGGTGCCCGGCGGCTTGACCCGCGTGGCGCTGAAGGAAGGCTCGCTGGTCGTCAACTCGTCGCAAGGCGGCGGAACCAAGGACACCTGGGTGGTGGAGGGCTGAGTATGTTGAGTAGAACCGCTGCAGATCTGTATTGGATGTCCCGTTACCTGGAGCGCGCCGAGAACCTGGCGCGCATGCTGGAAGTCAGTTATTCGCTGTCCTTGATGCCCCAGGCCGGGCGCAGCGATGGGCTGGATGAACTGGCCATGTCGTTGCTCAGCAGCGGCACCCTGGACAGTTACCTTGAACGTCACCAAACCCTGGATGCCGAGCGCATGCTGCACTTCTTCGCCCTCGACGAAGAAAACCCGGCCAGCATCTACAACTGCCTGCGCGCCGCCCGGGGCAATGCCCACGCCGTGCGCGGACGCATCACCGCCGACATGTGGGAAAACCTCAATGCCACCTGGCTGGAAATGCGCAGCATTGCCGCCGGCGGCCTGGCGCGACATGGCATCAGCCACTTCTGTGACTGGGTCAAACAACGTTCGCACCTGTTCCGTGGCGCCACCTCCGGGACGATCATGCGCAATGACGCCTACCGCTTCATCCGCCTGGGTACCTTTGTCGAGCGCGCCGACAACACCCTGCGCCTGCTGGATGCACGCTACGAGATGTTCGGCGAAGAGTCCGAAGAAGTCAGCGACCTGTCGGCCCGCGGCTATTACCAGTGGAGCGCCCTGCTCCGCGCGTTGTCGTCATTCGAGGCGTATACCGAGCTGTATCCCAATGCCTTGAATGCCCGCTCGGTGTCGGAACTGCTGCTGTTGCGCAGTGACGTGCCGCGCTCGCTGCATGCGTGTATCGAGGAGTTGAGCCATATCCTTGCGGACCTGCCCGGCAGCTATGGACGCACGGCGCAGCGGTTGGCGGCGGAATTTGAAGCGCGGCTGCGGTATACGGGGATTGATGAGATTCTGGAGGATGGGTTGCATAGGCGGTTGACGGAGTTTATTGAGGGCGTGCGGGAGTTGGCGGGGGCGGTGCAGAGTTCGTATTTGGAAGTGATCTGAAACCTGTCTTGGGATTTGAAATGCAGGCAGCTTTATATATAAAAAGCCCGCACCCCAAACCCACGTCACGCAACTTCAAGACAAATCAAATTAAACCCTGCGAATTCTAATATTATCAACAAAAAATTTCATACCGGACAGCGTTTTGCTTAGAATCATAACCCGTAAAGGGTAAACATTAGAGCTCTCTGGCGGCACAAACTCAACCACAAGCTTTTTCCAATAATTATTAGCTAGGATATCTGCCATTGCAATTCGATTGTTGCCAGAGAAAATTAACGCAATCCCATAAAAATTAGCGGACTGATCATAAGCAAGATCAGAACTAAGCTCGTATTTCTGGCCAGCAGAAAACTGGTTGCCCGTATAAATCTTCTCCAGTCCAAATTCAGCCGAGACCCCGGAGTTAACTAGCCACAGATAATAACCTCCAGCTTGAGCACTAAATCCATAAATCCCGGCGTTGACAGCACGCCAACCGTTAAGCGTTTTATCATCAAACTTAGTAAATTCGATCTCAATTGGGAGAGGTTTGTTGATGACTTTGTACTCCACTATCGGAAAGCTGATGGCCAGGGTTTCATCCTTGCTTGTGCTGACCGCTGCCTTGAGCTCCATCTGCAGCTTGGTTCCATCACCCAATCCATTCAAATAACTACGAGCAATCCCTGGTTCGATTTTTCCGTTAGCGATCCAGGTCGGATTGACAGCTGCACTGCCCGCCCCGTTGTACACCGTCAGCGAATGATCATCGCCCTTGTTCGTTTTCCCCAGCAGCCTCAACCAGACGGGGTAAGGCGCAGTCATAAACGGCCAGACACCAATATGACCGGCGGCCGCGAAAACTGAGTGCAACACCTGACCTTTCCGGTACGGTGCTGCCCCTATGTCCTATTCCGAACTCAGCGTCGAAGAGCGCGCCATCATTCAACTCAGTCAAGCTCAAGGCTTCAGCC
>NZ_JAENSV010000078.1:0-9605 GCF_016613265.1 Pseudomonas sp. MF6751 | reverse complement strand
TAAACGCTTCGATTTCAAGTGCCCGATCGAAGTCATGGGCGAGGTGATGCAGGAAGCCATGGCTATGCGGCATCATGCTCCAGCTTCAAATCAATAACCGTGTTGCACTCAGCTTCTGCAACCGCCGCTGATTTCATACTCGAGCAATGATTCATGCTCAGGGTTGAACGCTTGGATGCGTTGGGCGCCCTGGCCGGCACGCGTACCGATAAGGCCAAGGAATCCTTGTGTGTCATCAAGGCCAAACAAGCTGGCTTTATAGGCGTCCTCAGAGAACGGGGTGGGGTTGATAATATGTAAGTTGATCATGCCGTTGGCAGCTTTTTCGAATTCCTTGAGCAAGTCTTCCACGCGCCGGCCATAACGTTTCAATACCGGTTTTTTTTGCGGTGCATTGAGGGTGTTGAAGAAATATAAGTCCAGTTGGCTTTCAAGTGAAACGAGTAATTGCCGCGCCGATGGCGATAGGGTGTGGGTGTTTTCTTGGGAAAAGTCCCAACGGACAGTTGGCAGTTTGGGTACCCAGACTAGATTGAATGCCAGAAACAGTAGTGATATGACGATCAATGTCATACCCGCGCGAAAAGCGGATCCCATCAGTGGCGTTCCTATGTCAGCTGTTTCTGTAGTTGAGTGTGAAGGTGGTCGCAAACAGAAAAGCCAAGATCATGCTTATGAAGTACAGGCAGTCATGCAATGTCAACTTGCCGTTATCCATCGCGCTGAAGCGGGAAATCGGATCAAGGGATAACAAACTGTCGATAATCCATATGGGGGTCTGCTGTTCCAGTGCATCCAACATTGAAGATATCCCACTGGCGGCCAGCAACAAGCACAGCGTCAAGAGGGAAATCATAACGCGTTGGTTCGTCAGCACACAGGCAAAGCAACCCACAGAGAGATAGCTTCCCGCCAACAACCAACTGGCGAAGAACTGTGATGCGATAACGGTATTGTCGGGGGTGCCAAGATAATTGACAGCCATTACCAAAGGAAAATTAAGCATCAAAGCGATGCCACAGACGATCCATGCCGCCATAAACTTTCCAACCACTCGCTGCGTCGGAGTGACAGGTAAGGATTTCAATGTGTCGCAAAAGCCAGCGTTGGATTCGTCGGACCATAATTGCGTCGATAAAATCGGTACCAGTAGCAGATAGAGCCAAGGATGCAGTTCGAAGAACGCCTGCAAATCGCTGCTGTTTTGTTCCAGCCAGTGATGGCTGTGCAACCCCAGCGTCGCACCCAGCACGAGAAAAACCGCCACACTCAGATAAGTGCTCGGTGATGAGGCAAAGCTGGCGAGTTGTCGTTTGAAAATGATGGTTAGCAGTCTCAAGTATTTACCTCATGGCTCAGATGGTGAACGACATCGTTCAGGCGACCCGGCTCCAGATTCATTGACGTTATGTTCCAGCCACGGTGGGTGATGAGCGCGTTGATTGAAGGGAAGATGGAGTGCCCGGGCATGGCCAGAACAGTCACCTTGCCGGGGGCATGCCGGTCTTCTTCGATGCCTGCGACGCCAGGTAATACGGCAAGCGCCAGCAAATCCAGCGGGGTGTCCGCCGCCAGGGTCACCGCTTGGAAATGCCGGGAACTGCGTTGCAAATCCGGCAGTGAAGCGTCGGCCACCAGGCGGCCACCGGCGATGACCAGGGCACGGGTGCAGGTATCCGCTAACTCTTGGTAACGGCGGGAGGCGATGATGATCGTCATTTCCTCGGTCAGGGATTGGATGAGTGCCCTGAACTTGAGCCGTTGATCAGGACATAGTCCCTCCGTAGGCTCATCCAGCAGAAGCAGGCTTGGGGAGTGCAGGAGTGCCTGGGCCATTGCGACTCTGCGCTTCAAGCCAAGTGGAAGCACATCGATCGGGCAGTTGAGCACGGGCAGCAGCTCCAGTCGCGTGACTACTTGCTCGACTCGACTGCGCTTTTCAACACCGCTCAAACCGCGAATAGCGGCAATAAAATTGAGCATATGCCTGACGGACATCCTGTGATGATTGAGGCCGTCCTGGAGTTGATAGCCAACGACTTTTTTGGCTTGGAGTGAATGGGTCTGGGTACTGAAGCCTTGGATAGTGATTTGTCCTGAAGTAGGTTTGATTGCCCCGGCAATCAAACTCAGCAGTGCTGTTTTTCCTGCACCACTCTCTCCCAGCAGGGCCACACACTCCTGGCGCTGGGCGCAGAAGGAGAGGTTGGTGATAACGCTTTTTTTACCCAGCTGTTTTGTCAAGTTGCTTATCTCGATCATATTTTTACCGAATAAGTTTTGCAGGGCGTGTGAGAGGTGCCGGCCGTATGGGAGAGAGCTTTAAAAAGGGTACGTTCAATAAAGTGGCTTGGGAACGCGAGACGTAACTAATAAGAAGAATCCTACGTTCGGCTCGATAATTCGCTGAAACAATTGTTTTGTTTGGAAGACTTATTAAAGCTCGGATGTTTATCTGGTGTTTATATAAGGTTTTTTCTTTTGTAATGAGGCCTGATTGCCATGATGCTTCTACGTACTCTTGTTCTTGAACGTAACGACGAAGACGCGCCCGTTAACGGCGCGTTGCTGTGTGGGTTCGCTGTCACGCAAACCGGGTCCAACTTTCTCGTGTATAGCCTGGATGAGGAGACCGAACCCGGTCACTCCCGGGTCTATATCGCGGTATTACGTAAAAAGCTCGAACGCTATTTTCTGGGGGGGGTTGATTCAAAAGAGGACCTGCAATCAGCGATGCAGGTCTTCAAGCAGATCCTGATGATGGCGGCCGCGTCAGGTTCGAAGGCAAGCTCGATTGGCGACGCTGAGGTTCCCTTTCACTTTATTGACTTGAAGGGCTGCCGGCTGCCGCCTGCCAGGCCCGAGGATCATCACTCGGTGATCATCAAGAAGGCATTGGTCATGAAGGTGATCACCTTGGGTATGTCTGCGCCGGCGTTGCCTGCGATCGAAAGCAGCGCAGTGATCGTGCCGTCCATTCGCTTTTCGTCGCAAATGGTTGCGCCGCCCCGAAATCCGCGCGCACCCACGGCTGTGCCGCAGGCTATGGATGAAGACACCTTTGAAGAGCCGGCGCAGTCGCTGGCCGCGATCCCACAGTTGCAGGTCAAGACCAGTGCGCCGCCTGTCCTGGATGAACAAAATGACAGCCAGTTTGAGCCAAACAACCTGCGGCTGGAGCCACCCGAGCCCGACCACTTGGACCCGCCTGCCCACCTGGAGCATACCTCTTTGCTTGAAATGGACAGCGCGCTGAGCAATCTGGCCAAGGTCGCCCAAGAGTTGACGCAAAAAAAATGCGCCGTCCTCGAGAAAGAGCAGATGCTTGAACAGTGGCAGGCGTCCCTGCAACAGCAGCAGAGCCAACTGGATGAAAGAGGCCGTGAACTTGAGCAGCGCCATACCTATTTGCAGAAGCAGGGGTTGGAGGTCAGTCAGAAAGCCGAAAAACTGACAATGATGATGTTGCAGCTGTCCGGCATGCGCCAGCGCATGCAGGGCATGCTGCTTGAGTTGGATCAAGTCCTGGAGGGCCATGGGTGAGGTTACAGGAGGCGCCGGCCTGGATACTTTCCAGGGTTCATTTATCATCAGTCCCAGCCAGCCGCTGCCTGGGCATGATGCCCTGGCGTATCGGCACCATTAGACATTGCCTGGGGATGCGAGCGTTTGAGTACCAAGCTGATTACCAAAGAGGGTCATGAAGCGCTGAAAAAAGAGCTGGATTACCTATGGCGTGAAAAACGTCCGGATACCACGCGTAAAGTGGCCTGGGCAGCCTCCCTGGGAGATCGCAGTGAAAACGCCGATTACCAGTACAACAAGAAGCTGCTGCGCGAGATCGACCGACGGGTGCGTTACCTGCGCAAACGCCTGGAAGACATGCGGGTGGTGGAGTACATGCCCGAGCAGGAGGGAAAGGTGTTTTTCGGCGCATGGGTCGAAATCGAAAACGAACAGGGCGAGACCAAGCGTTTTCGCATCGTGGGTTATGACGAGATCTACGACCGTATGGATTACATCTCCATCGACTCACCCATGGCACGGGCCCTGCTGCGCAAGGAGGTGGATGACGAGGCAGTCGTACAGACCCCAGGCGGAGAGGTGTGCTGGTGGATCACCAAGATCGAATATGTAAAGCCGGCCTGATGGCACGTACCCTTGGCAGAGTACGCGCCATCGGGGGTCAGCTTTCGCGCAGAACGGTCAGCGGGCTGGCATTCAGTGCGCGGCGCGTGCCAAATACCCCGGCAGCGCCAATCAGCAAGGCACCGATTACGGGCAGCAGTAACAACCACGGGTGGGGATGCCACGCCAGGTCAAATGCATAGCGGTACAGCACCCAGGTCACCAGTTCGGTGCCCAGTGCCGCCAACAAGCCGCTGACGGCGCCCAGCAGGCCGAACTCAATGCGTCGGGCCTTGACCAGCAACTTACGCTCGGCACCCAAGGCGCGCAGTAATGCACCCTGGCGGATTCGTTCATCCAGGGTGGCCTGCAGGCCAGAGAACAACACTGCCATGCCCGCCGCGAGGACAAACAACAGCACGTATTCGACTGCCAGCGTTACTTGGGCAAGGATGCTGCGCAACTGCTCCAGCAGGGCCTCGACCTGCAGGATAGTGACCGCCGGGAAGGCCCGTGACAGGTCGACGATCTGTTGGTCATGGCCGGGAGCCAGATAGAAGCTGGTGAGGTAGGTCGCGGGCAGATCCTTCAAGGTGCCCGGTTGGAAAATCATGAAGAAGTTGGGCTGGAAGTTATCCCAGTTGATGGTACGCAGGCTGGTGACCCGCGCTTCACGGTTTTCCCCGCCGATGGTGAACAACAGATGGTCGTTGAGCTTGAGCTTCAAGCTCTCGGCCACTTTGGCTTCCACCGACACGCCAGGAACCCCGTCAGTGGGTTGCGCCGACCACCAAGTACCTGCCGTCAGGACGTTACCCTCTGGCAGGTCGGCTGCCCAAGTCAGGCTCAGGTCACGTTGAGTGGCACGGTCGCCGCTGGAGTCCTTGCTGACAATCTCCTGCACGGCTTCGCCATTGATGCTGATCAAGCGCCCTGGCACCACCGGGTAGAGCGGCGCTGCTTGTGCCTGGACGTCCAGCAGCCGGGCGCCAAAGGCGTCCTTGTCGGCTGGCAGGATATTCAGCGCGAAGTAGTTGGGCGCATCCTTGGGCAACTGGTTTTGCCAGGTGTCGAGCAATTCGCCCCGCAACAGCGCGATCAACCCCATGGACAACAGGATCAAGCCAAAGGCCAGGGATTGGCCCGCTGCCGCCAACGGGTGACGCAACAATTGTCCCAGGCCCAGGCGCCACGGCAGGGAGGCGCGAGCCAGTAACCGCCGCAGGCTCTGTAGCAACAACAACAGCAAGCCACCCAGGAGCAGCGCAGCGACTACACCGCCGCCGAGTAACGCGAAGGTCAATACCAGGTCCAGGCTCAGGCGCCACATGATCAGGCCCAAGGCAAACAGTGCCGCGCCGTAGACCATCCAAGTGCTTGAAGGAATAGGCAGCAAATCGCGGCGCAATACCCGCAGCGGTGGTACCCGGCCCAGTGCGGCCAGCGGCGGGAGGGCGAAGCCGGCGAGGGCCACCAGCCCGGTGCCGATCCCGGCGACAGCCGGCAGCAACCCGCCTGGCGGTACGTCGGCGGGCAGCAGGTCGTGCAGGAAGTAGAACAGGCCAAATTGCGCCAGCCAGCCGAGCAGGGCGCCGGCCAGGCTTGCCAGCAAGCCCAGCACGCTCAGTTGCAGGCTGAACAGCAGCATGGCTTCACGGCGCGACAGGCCCAGGCAGCGCAACAACGCGCTGGCATCGAACCGTCGACTGGCGAAGCGGTTGGCCGACAGCGCCACGGCCACGCCAGCCAGCAGCACGGCCACCAGGCTGGCCATGTTCAGGTAACGTTCGGCCTTGCCCAGCGCACCGCCGATTTGCTGGTTGCCATCGCGGGAGTCCTGCAGCCGCTGGTTGGCAGCCAGGCCCGGTTTGACCAGGTCGCGATAGGTTTGCAGCGCAGTGCTGCCTTGTGGCGCACGCCATAGTTCGCGGTAGCTCACACGGCTGCCTGGCTGGACGACACCGGTGGCGTCCAGGTCCGCCAGGTTGATCATGACCCTGGGCGTGAGGCTGTAGAAGTTCCCGGCCCGGTCGGGCTCGTAGGTCAGGATGCGCGCCAGGCGCAGGGTCTTCATGCCGACATCGATGCTGTCGCCGATTTTCAGGTCCAGCGCCGTCAGCAATCGTGCTTCCACCCAGGCGTCACCGGGTTTGGGACCACCGCCAGGGGTTTGCGTACCGAAGGGCTCGGTGCTGCTTTTAAGCTCGCCGCGCAAGGGGTACTGCTCGTTGACCGCCTTGATGCTGGAGAGCTGGATGCCATTATCGGTGGCGATAACGCTGGAGAACTCCACGATACGAGCGTGATCCAGGCCCAGTTCGGTCCCGGATTTGATTTGCTCGGGCCGGGCCGGCGAGCTGCCTTCGAGCACCAGGTCGGCGCCGAGGAATTCGGTGGCGCGCAGCAGCATGGCGCCGTTGAGACGCGCACCAAAGTAGCCGATGGCGGTGCTGGCAGCCACGGCCACCAGCAGGGCAAAGAACAGCACGCGCAATTCGCCGGCGCGGGCATCGCGCAGTAACTGACGCATGGCAAGGCTGAACAGACGCAACAGCGGCAAACGTGCCATCAAGGCTCCAGGGGCGCGACCATCAGGCCGGCTTCAAGGCGGATCAGGCGTCGGCAACGGTGGGCCAGGCGCTCGTCGTGGGTGACCAGTACCAGGGTCGTACCGCTCTCTTTATTCAACTCGAACAGCAGATCGCTGATGCGCTCGCCAGTATGGCTGTCGAGGTTGCCGGTGGGCTCGTCGGCAAACAGCACGTCCGGTTCGGCGGCAAACGCGCGGGCTATCGCCACGCGTTGTTGTTCGCCACCGGACAGCTGACGGGGCGAGTGGGTCAGGCGCTGGCCCAGGCCTACGCGCTCCAGCAGGTGTTTGGCTCGCTCGCGGGCGTCCTGGCGACCGTCCAGCTCCAGCGGCAGCATCACGTTTTCCAGTGCATTCAAGCTGTCGAGCAATTGGAAGGATTGGAATACGAAGCCCACATGCTCGGCACGGATGCGTGCGCGCTGGTCTTCGTCGAGGGTGCTCAGGGCTTGCCCGGCCAGGGTGACTTCGCCGCTGCTGGGCAGGTCGAGGCCGGCCAGCAGGCCCAGTAGCGTGGATTTGCCGGAACCGGAGCTGCCGACGATAGCCAGGCTATCGCCCTTGTTCAGTTCCAGGCTCAGTTCGTGCAGGATAGTCAGTTCACCTTCCGCGCTGGGAACCACTTTGCTAAGGTTTCGCGCGGTGAGAATGCTTGCGCCCATGGAGAATCCGATGCGAGTGTGGTTTTTGAGTGCTGGCCTGGCCTTGATGTGCATGGCCCAGAACGCAGCGGCGGGTACAGTCCTGATCGTTGGCGATAGTATCAGTGCCGGTTTCGGCCTGGATACCCGCAAAGGGTGGGTCGCGTTGCTGGAGCAACGGCTCAAGCAGGAGGGTTTTGACGATAAAGTGGTCAATGCTTCCATCAGTGGCGACACCAGCGCGGGAGGCCTCGCGCGGCTGCCCGCGGCGCTTGCAACGCACAAACCGGACGTTGTGGTGATCGAGTTGGGTGGCAACGATGGCTTGCGCGGCCAGCCGCCTGCGCAATTGCAACAAAATCTTGCCTCGATGATCCAGCAGTCCCGGGACAGCGGCGCCAAGGTGCTGCTGTTGGGCATGCAGATTCCGCCCAATTACGGCAAGCGCTATGTCGAAGCCTTTGCCAAGGTATTCGGTGATGTGGCACAGAAAGAAAAGGTGCCGTTTGTGCCGTTTTTCCTCGAGGGCGTGGGTGGCCATCCGGAGTTGATGCAGGCTGACGGGCTACACCCGGCAGTCGGGGCGCAAGACAAGTTGCTGGAAAATGTCTGGCCAACGCTAAAACCGCTGTTATGACGCTTTTCTACCGGCAGGCTTTCGGCTAAGGTGGCGCCCCCCCGATTTGGAGCCCTCGATGTCGCGCCCTGCCTGGTCCCTGTTTAACTACCAACTGATCGAGCCGGACGAGCAGCTGGACCTGTTCGCCTGCCAGGAAGTGCGGGTGCATTTGGTGGCGCGTCAATTGGAACTGGGCGGCTCGATCGATCGCACGCTCTGCGGCACTCTATTGCCGGCACAGCCACGCTGGTCATCGGTCAACCGCTCGATTTTCCAAGACCAGCGACTCTGCCCGTTATGCCGGGCAATTCTCGAATCGCAAAAGCGCGGCACGCCTCCGATCTGGCCGGAGCTGCGCTTCGAGCTGTAAAACAGCTTGAAGCTTGGCACTGCGAAGCCGTATACAATCAATTTTTCCCCACCCGTCGTCTTGCGAAGGATTTTCCGGATGTTGTCGCGCCTTTCCGTCGTCACCTGCTGCCTGTCTCTTGCTGCGCTTTGTGCGGCGGGTTCGGCGGCGGCCTTGCAGTTGCCCTTGCCGCCGCCCGGTGAGGACATTGTTGGCCAGGTCCAAGTGATCAAGGCCAAGTACGAAGACACCTTTGCCGACCTTGGCACCACCTACGACCTGGGCTATTCGGAAATGGTTGCGGCCAACCCGGGTGTCGATGCCTGGTTGCCGGGGGCGGGCACCGAGATTGTGCTGCCGACACGCTTTATCCTGCCGCCCGGGCCGCGGGAAGGCATTGTGATCAACCTGGCGGAATACCGGCTCTACTACTATCCAAAAGGCCAAAACGTCGTCTATACCTTCCCCCTGGGCATTGGCCGGGAAGGCTGGGGTTCGCCGATCGCCCATACCAGTATCATCGCCAAGACGCCGAACCCGACCTGGACGCCACCGGCCTCGATCAAGGCCGAACACGCCGCCAACGGTGACCCGCTGCCCAACGTGGTGCCTGCCGGCCCGGACAACCCGCTGGGGCCCTTCAAGTTCACCCTGGGCACGCCGGGTTACCTGATTCACGGCTCCAACATGAAGTTTGGTATCGGCACGCGCACCAGCCACGGTTGCTTCCGCATGTTCAATAACAACGTGTTGGAAATGGCGGGCATGGTGCCGGTAGGCACGTCAGTGCGCATCATCAATGACGCGTACAAGTTCGGCAGCAGTGGTGGCAAGGTTTACCTTGAGGCTCACACGCCGTTGAACGATGACGGTACGCCATCGGTGGTCGACAAGCACACCGCTGTCATCAATGCGTTGCTCAAGCGCGAAGACCTGTCCAATAACCTGCGGGTCAACTGGGACCAGGTGCGTGATGTGGTCGCCGCCGAGGATGGCTTGCCGACCGAAATTGGAGTGCCAGGCGGCGCACCTGTGGCGTCCAGCACCCCGCTCGATCTTCAATAATAAGCCTGAGCGAATATCCCTGTGGGAGCGGGCTTGCTCGCGAAGACGTCGGCCCAGAAAACATTGATGTTGACTGATCCACCGCTTTCGCGAGCAAGCCCGCTTGTATGCTAGGACTTGAAGGGAGGAGAAGGGACAAAGCCCGATTCTGACTGTTGACGCAGTACAGACCGTGGGAGATTTCGCCCCTCCTCCTTTCACCCAAGCGCCGAT
>NZ_JAENSV010000077.1:0-10422 GCF_016613265.1 Pseudomonas sp. MF6751 | reverse complement strand
CACAGGCGTTGGTAATACTGGCCCGCAAGCTTGCTCGGGTGGTGTTCGCTCTGCTGAAAGGGCAAAGCGAATATCAACCAAAAGTTGGTTGAGGGTTGCCCCTCAACCATAGAATCTCCCACAGGGGAATATGTTCAGGCCAGCGCTTTCTCGTGGGTTTCAACCAAACTGTAGCGGTTCGCTGGCACTTCCAGGCCGAGATTGTCCCGTAGGGTGTGGCCGCTGTACTCGGTACGGAACAACCCTCGCTGTTGAAGCACCGGCACCACCCACTCAGTGAAATACTGCAGGCCATCCGGCAGTACCGAATTGATGATGAAACCATCGCTGGCGCCGCTCTCGAACCAGGTCTGAATGGCATCCGCGACCTGTTCCGGGGTGCCGACAAAGTCGCGCTGGGGCCGCGAGAAACGCAGGGCCACTTCGCGCAGGGTCAGGCCTTCGTCACGGGCCAGTTGCTTGATACGTTCGGAGCCCCCTTTCTGGCTGTTGGCGCCCAGGTCGCCCAGTTCAGGGAAGGGCGCATCCAGCGGGTACTGGCTGAAATCATGGTCGTTGAACGGCCGGCCGAGGGCGACGATGGCGTCTTCCACAGTGACCAGCGCCACGGCTTGCTGGTAGCGGCTTTCCACTTCGGCGGCATCGCGCCCGACAATCGGTCGGATACCCGGCAGGATCGACAGGCTGTCCGGGTCGCGGCCAAAGCCCTTGGCGCGGCGTTTCAAATCGGCGCTGTAGGCCTTGGCCTCGTCGATAGTTTCCACATGCACAAAAATCGCATCGGCGTTTTCGGCGGCAAAGTTACGCCCATCCTCCGAAGTGCCCGCCTGGAAAATCACCGGTTGGCCCTGGCGCGAACGCGCGATGTTCAGCGGGCCTTTGACCGAGAAGAATTCGCCCTTGTGGTTAAGCGCATGCAACTTGCCCGGAGTGAAGAATTCGCCGCTGTGCTTGTTATAGGCAAAGGCGTCGTCCTCCCAGGAATCCCACAGGCCCTTGACCACATTCAGGTGTTCCTTGGCGATGCGGTAGCGCACGGCGTGGGGCGGATGCTCGGCCTTGCCGAAGTTATCGGCGGTGCCACTCAGCCACGAGGTGACCACGTTCCAGCCGGCGCGGCCGCCGCTGATGTGGTCCAGGGAGGCGAACTGACGTGCTACCTGGTAAGGCTCGGTGTAGCTGACGGTCACGGTGGCGACCAGGCCGATATGAGTGGTCAGCGCGGCCAGGGCCGAGAGGATCGTCAGCGGCTCGAAACGGTTGAGGTAATGGGGGCTGGACTTGGGGTGGATATGCAGGCTGTCGGCGATGAACACGAAGTCGAACCGGGCGGCTTCGGCCAGTTCGGTCTGCTGCTTGTAGAAGCCGAAATTCGTGCTGGCGTCGGGTTGTGCCTGCGGGTGGCGCCATTCGCCCCAACCGTGGCCGACACCGTGCACCATGGCACCGAATTTCAATTGACGTGGCTTGCTCATGTTCTGCTCCTTAGCGCGAGGCTTGTTCGAGGGGGATACGCTTGGCGTTGAAGCTGGAATCGAAGCCCTGGGAGACGTCGATGTGTTGGCTCAGCAGGCCTTCTTTTACATAGGTGTCGGCGGTGGCTTGCAGGCCATGGATCACCGTATCGTCAATCGTGACCGGGGAAAGATGGGTGTCCTGGGCCACTTCGATATGCACGGCCAGTGGCAGGCCAGTGATCTTGGCTTGGGCAGCGGCGTATTGCTCGGGATGGGTATTGGCCCAGGCGTAGGCGCGATCAATGCGGGCGACAAAGTCGTCCAGTTGCACACGCTTGTCGGCAATGGCCTGGCCGGTAGCGGCGAAGTACAGATGATTGCTCAGCAGGTGCTTGCCGCTCACCAGCACGCGAGCATTGCTCTGTGAGGTGACCACGGTGGTGTAAGGGTCCCACGTCGCCCAGGCATCGGCGGTGCCGTTGTCGAGTACCAGCCGGGATTCGGCGGGCAGCAGGAAGATGAACTGCACATCCTGGGTGGTCAGCCCGGCATCGTTCAGGGCCTTGATCGCCAGGTAGTGCCCGATAGAGCCGCGCCCGGTGACGATTTTTTTGCCCTTGAGGTCGGCCGCGGTCTTGATCGGTGAATCCTTGGGCACCAGTAGCGCGGTGGTGTTACGGCCTTCGGCATGGATGATGCTGATCACCTTGATCGAGGCACCGGCGCCGAGGGCGAACACATAAGGGGCATCACCCAGGGCGCCGACATCCACAGCGCCGGCGTTCAGCGCTTCGCCCAGGGGCGAGGCCGAGGGGAATTCCGACCATTTGATCTCGTAGGGCACGTTCTGGCTTTCGCCCGAGGCTTCCAGCAGTGCCTTGATCGTGGATTTCTGGTTGGCCACGCGCAGCGGTTGCAGGTCGCCAGCCTGGACGGTGGAAAGCACGCCGAAGGCCAGGGCGGCGCCCCACAGCAGGCGTTTGAATGGGAGGGCATACAGCATGGGAAAAACTCCAGGCGTTGGGTAAAGGGAGATACCTCCGCCTGGAGAAGGGGTCGGTTGGGCGAAACGATGCAGCGCTGAATCAGATCACGTAGAAGCCATGGGTGCCGTCGCGGGCCAGTTGTTCCACGAGGCCGAACTCCCAATCCAGGTAAGCCTGCATGGCTTCCCGTGGGTTGTCGGTGCCTTCGTAGGGGCGGCGGTAGCGGTCGATACGCGGGGAAGCCAGGTGGCTTTCGCCTGACTCAAGGGGCAATTGCGCGTGGACCCAGCCGGCCGTGCCGTCCTGCAGCAAAAAGACCGGCTTGCCGGTGAGGGCCTCGACTTCCGGCACGGCCAGGCGCGCCAGTTGGCTGCTGCCGCAGGTCAACACATAGCGCTGGGCGCTCGGTACCTTGCTCAGGGCCTCGGGCAGTTGCGCGCGCAGCACCCACCAGGCGCCGGGGATATGACGTTTCACGTAGTTGGCGCTGGCCGTGAAGTCCAGCACCTGCGTGTCGCCATGGCTGAGCCAGTCGGCAAGGGTGTGGGGGCTGATCAGTTCGGCCTGGGGCGGTGGCGGTACGGGCGCGACCCATGCACCGCGTTCGCTGAAGTGCGTGGCTTGCAGGTCGTCCAGCACCGAGACCTGCCAGCCCAACTGGGCCAGCCATGACGCGGACATATTGGCGCGCACGCCGTCGTCGTCCACCAGTACCAGGTGCGCACCGCGCACACTGGCAACGTGGTCGGTCTCCTGCACCAGTTGCCCGCCCGGGGTGGCGCGGGCGCCCGGCAGGTGGCCGGCTTCGAATTCTTCTACGGTGCGCACATCGAACAGGTAGGTGGTGCGCGTCACGTCCTGTTGCCAGCGCTGCAGGTCATTGAGCGTTGCACGTTTTACCCCGGCTTTGTCGGCAACACCACGGGCCTCTTGGGCTGCGAGCTGGCGATGGTTTTCCGAGGTCGGCGCAAAGCGGCGCGCCTGGCCATGGGCGAGGGGCTGCCCGGCCAAGGTCCAGCCGATGGTGCCGTTGCGCAGGGCTACCACCGGGTTGGGGAGGCCGGCGTTGATCAACGACTGGGCGCCGATAATGCTGCGGGTGCGCCCGGCGCAATTGACGATAATGCGCGTGGCCGGATCGGGCGCCAGCTCACGGGCGCGCAATACCAACTCGGCTCCCGGCACGCTGATGCCGGTGGGGATGCTCATGGTCTGGTATTCGTCGAAACGGCGCGCATCGAGCACCACCACATCGGCCTGGCTGTCGAGCAGGGCCTGGACCTCTTCGGCGGCCAGGGACGGCGTGTGACGCTGGTTCTCCACCAGTTCGCCAAACGCCTTGCTGGGTACATTGACGTCGATAAACAGCTCGCCACCGGCCCGGCGCCAACCGTCCAGCCCATCCTCCAGCAGGCTGACCTGGGTGTAGCCCAGTGCAACCAGGCGTTCGGCGGCGCGGTGGGCCAGCCCTTCGCCGTTGTCGTACAGGGTGACCTGGGTATCGCGGCGTGGAATGCGCGCGTACACCTCCAGTTCCAGCTTGGACAAGGGGATATTCGCGGCGAACAGCGGGTGGGCCTCGGCAAAGGGGGCTTCCTCACGCACGTCGATCAGCGCGACTTCTTCACGTGCCAACAGGGCCTGGCGAATCTGCGCAAAGCTGCGGGTCGATAGGGTGGTCATAGGGCAGGGCTCTTTTCTTTGGACAGGTCCCAGATGTTCGGGAGATAGGCGTTGGAATAACCGGAGATAAACAGTTTTTCGCTGCCGTCGGGTTGATACACCGCCCGGCGCACCGCACCGATATTGGCGCCGTATACATGGATGCTGATGGACACCTGATCGCCGTGGGCATTGCTGACCTGGTGGATATCGCCGACCTTGGGCGACACCGCCTCAACTTGGCCCGGCAGCAATTGCACGGGTTCGCCTCGCGCTATCAGGCTGCCGCCCGGCGCCCGGGCAAACCCCTGGGAAACCTCCGCCCCGCGCAACATGCCGATCAGACCCCACACCCTGTGGTCATGAATCGGCGTGCGTTGCCCTGGCCCCCATACAAAGCTGACCACGCTGAACCGCTGGCGCGAATCGGCATGCAGCAAAAATTGCTGGTAGCGCTCGGGGGCGGGCTGGGCGAACTCATCGGGCAGCCAATCATCGTGGCTGACCAGTTGCGCCAGCAGCTTGCCGCCACGGTGCAGCAGGTCGCCTTCACGCGGGTTGCCGTCGATCAATTCCGCCAGGGCGCCTATGAAGGCTCTGAGTCTCTCGGGGTGTCGGGCCTGGGTCATGACCATTCCATCGGGCTGTTGGTATGCTTTTATCTAAGCATAATGTTTATTTTTAATATGCTATTTTTTAATGATTAGCTTATAGCCGGAGGTAATTTAGAACCGGTTTGAATAGTGTTAGACGTTATTGATCACTGGCTGGGCTATCCAGACCTGTGTGCGGCTACTATGCTTCACGCACATCTTAATGACTGATCTGTATGTGCGGCCCAAATGAAAATTGACGATATCGATGCCTTTGTCGAAGTGATTCGTTGCCAGTCCATCAGCCATGCCGCCGCGTCGTTGCAGCTGACCCAGCCAGCCATCACCCGCCGCGTGCAGAACTTCGAGCAGGCCCTGGGAGTGGAGTTGTTCGACCGCAACACCAAGCCCCTCAAGCCAACGCTGATCGGTACCCGTGTCTATGAGCAATGCCGGTTGATCCTGCGCGAGATGGATGCCCTGCGCGAACTGGTGGCTACCGATGCGCCGCCCACCGGGGTGCTGCGCCTGGGCGTACCGCAGACCATCGGCGATGTGGTGCTGCTGGACGCACTCAAGCATCTGCGCAGCGAATACGCCGACTTGCGCGCCCAGGTTGCCACCGGCTGGGGCAGCCAATTGGTCGGCAAGATCGAACGCGGCGAATTGGATGCGGCGGTGGCGTTGTTCCCCGCGGGCAAGATCTTCCCGGACAACCTGGTCGGTGAGTCCATCGGCAAGATGGAGTTGGTAGTGGTCTGTGCCAAGGCGCAGTTGCCGAAGAAGCCTTGCAAGCTGGCGGACGTGTACCAGAGCGGTTGGATCCTCAACCCGGACGGTTGCGGGTTCCGTGCGGGGTTGCAACGCACCTTGTCTGACCAGGGCCTGGCGCTGCGGGTGAACCTGGAAACCTTCGGCACCGAACTACAACTTGGCCTGGTGGCCGACGGCCTCGGCCTTGGCCTGGTGCCACGTCCGTTGCTGGAACGCAGTGCTCATCGCGAGCACCTGGCGGCGATGCCCCTCAAGGACTTCAAACCGGTGATGGATTTGTGGCTGATCTATCCGCATTTTCTCGGCAATCTGCAAGGACCGGTGGATGCGTTTGGTCAATGGGTGGCGGATGCTTTGCACAAGATCCGCAGCGCTGCCTGACGCCCTGCCAGCCGACGCCTATCCACCTGACACCTCGCGAACCCAATGTGGGAGCTGGCTTGCCTGCGATGACGGCCTGCCAGCCGATATTTACCTACCTGACACCCCGCGATCCAGCTGTGGGAGCTGGCTTGCCTGCGATAGCGGCCTGACAGCCGACACAGGTTGTCAGACCGAGTGCATATCCATTCCTGCGGTAACGGCCACTTAAGGTTCCGCCCTGACGGCGGCTCACTTTGCAAAAGCGGCAAAGTAAGCAAAACGCTCTTGCCCCACCACTCGGCACCTCGCCTAGGCTCGGTGTGCCCGCAATCCGCCAGTGATTTGGGGGGCCGCCGCCACGCGCCATCCATGGCGCGGGGCGGCTAAACCGGCATCCCTGCCGGTTTACCCCCCAAATCACTGTCGAATTCCGGCCAGCGTGGTTTAACGGGGCGCCTAAGATCAAAAGCAGATCAAGAGCGGCTCGCTTCGCATTGTGGTTTGTATCACTGCACGTCCACCCGCTGCACTTGCAACCCCAACTGTTCATACGCCTGCACATCCGGCGCATCCCACTCGGTAATCAGCGTATGAATACGGCTGCATGGCGCCACCACAAAGGGTTCCACCGCGCCGAGCTTGTCTGAGGTGGTCACGGCGATGACGTGGGACGCGCTGTCGAGCAAGGCTTGCTTGACGGCGACTTCACCAAAATGCAGCGAGGTGATGCCCACTTGCGGATGCAGTGCGCAAACCCCGGTGAACAACAGGTCGGCCTTGACGCTCTGGATCAGCCGCACCGCGTCATGGCCACCGGTGGAGAGCGTGGCGGGGTTGAGTTGGCCGCCGGCCAGGATCACTTTTATATGCGGATGGTCGGCCAGGGCGATGGCGATCATGGGGGATGGCGTGACCACGGTCAGGTGCAGTGCATGGGGCAAGCACTGTGCGATCTGCAAGGTGGTGGAGCCAGAATCGAACAGCACGATCTGGCCGTCTTCAACCCGGCCCGCCGCCACGCGGGCGAGGTGGCGCTTGACCTCGTTGGTTTCCCCGAGACGGGTAAAGAAATCCTTGCCGGTGTCCTTGGGCCGGGGCAGGGCGCCGCCGTGTACGCGTTGCAACAGGCCGGCGGCAGCGAGTTCGCCGAGGTCGCGGCGGATGGTGTCCTGGGACACGGCGAAATGCTCGACCAACTCGGAGGCGGTGACCTTGCCGTCGCGTTCCAGCAACAACAAGATCTTCTGTTTGCGCAGGGAAGGCAGGTCGATGGCTTGATGAGTGTTATGCATGTTTGTGCGCTTTATTGCGGGTTTGTGCGAGATTAATCGCCGGCCCATCTAAACGCAACGGCTGGTTGCCCACGCTCCTGCCGGTTACTCTCTGTGTTCAGTTCAGGGAGAGGTGACCCGATGCCGTTGATCACAACCATCGAAGACTTACGCAAGCTGGCGCAAAAACGTGTCCCCCGCATGTTCTACGACTACGCCGATTCCGGCTCCTGGACTGAGAGCACCTACCGCGCCAACGAAACTGATTTTGCGCGTATCAAGTTCCGTCAACGGGTGGCGCGCAATATCGACGAGCGTTCGATCCGCGCCAGTATGATTGGCCAGGACATGGCCATGCCCGTGGCGCTGGCGCCGACTGGCCTGGCGGGCATGCAGCATGCCGATGGCGAAATCCTCACTGCCCGTGCCGCTGCCGCGTTCGGGCTGCGCTATACCTTGTCGACCATGAGTATCTGTTCGCTGGAAGACATCGCCGAGCACGTCGGCCAGCCGTTCTGGTTCCAGTTGTATGTGATGCGCGACCGCAGTTTTATCGAGCAGTTGATCGAGCGCGCCAAGGCGGCCGGGGTGGATGCATTGGTGCTGACCCTGGATTTGCAGATTCTGGGGCAGCGCCACAAGGACTTGATCAATGGTTTGTCCGCGCCGCCCAAGCTGACCCTGCCGAACATTCTCAACATGATGACCAAGCCGCGCTGGGTGATGGGCATGCTGGGTACCCAGCGACGCGGTTTCGGCAATATCGTCGGGCATGTGAAGGGCGTGGCCGACATGAGTTCGCTGTCGTCGTGGACCGCCCAGCAATTTGACCCGCGCCTGAGCTGGGACGATGTGGCGTGGATCAAGCGGTGCTGGGGCGGCAAGCTGATCATCAAGGGCATTCTCGATGTGGAGGATGCGCGCTTGGCGGCCGATTGCGGTGCCGATGCGCTGGTGGTGAGTAACCACGGTGGCCGCCAGCTTGATGGCGCGCCGTCGAGCATCAGCCAATTGCCGGCGATTGTCGAGGCCGTGGGCAACCGCATTGAAGTGTGGCTCGACGGCGGTATTCGTTCCGGCCAGGACGTACTCAAGGCCATGGCGTTGGGAGCCAAGGGCACCATGATCGGCCGCCCGCACTTGTATGGGTTGGGGGCGATGGGCGAGGCGGGGGTGACCAAGGCGCTTGATATCATCGCCCGCGAACTGGACGTGTCGATGGCGCTCTGTGGCTATAAGGATATACGCGAAGTGAATCGCGAAATCCTGTTGCCCGGTACCTTTCCTGGAAGCACGGCTTGAGCAAAAAAAACGTAAAAATATAAAAAGAGTTGTCCACGAAAACCGTGGGTATCTCTGTGGATAACTTTGCGAAGGCCCGGCAGCGTTGGCGATTTCAGCGAAGATCATTATTTGATCAACTTGTATTTCGGGCCAACATGGCCAGGGTTTGCGCTTGACAGCCAAGCGCGAACCCAGTGCCGAAAAGCATATTTATGAGGCGTTATCGCGGCCTATGGAGTGTGTGACGACCTGGGCGGGCATCTTCGTACGCATCAGGTTTTCCAGCGCCTGGCCATAGCTGCGTCCGGCGAGGTTCATGCTGTTGTTATGGCTGGCACCTGGCACCAGCAACAGGTGTTTGGGTTGCTGCGCGGCTTCGAATAACTGCTGGCTGAAGCGCGGCGGCACGTAGCGGTCGTCAAGGCCGTGGACCACCAGCAGCGGCATGTGGATGTCGGCAATCTTGTCGATGGAATCGAACTTCTGCGACAGCAACCAGCGTACCGGCAATGAGGTGTTGGCAACGGCCGTGGCGACATCCGCCAGGGAGGTGAACGTGGACTCGATCACCAGCCCACGCACCGGCAATGGCACCTGCTTGCCCAACTCGGCAGCAAGATCGATGGCGACCGCGCCACCCAGGGAGTGCCCGTAGATCAGGCGCTTGCCGGGGTCTGGTTGCAGGGTCTGGAAACGCTCCCAGGCAATGCGTGCGTCCTCGTACACCGTGGCTTCCGAGGGCAGGTCGCCCTGGCTTTGGCCAAAGCCGCGATAGTCGATGGCCAGGACCGAAAAGCCCAGGGCATGCAATTGCTCGATGCGAAACAATTGACCCGTGAGGTTCCAGCGTACCCCGTGCAGGTAGAGGATGGCGGGCGCGTCTTTGTTGGCTGCCGGGTACCACCAGCCATGAATGTTCTGCCCTGCTTTGAAACTGGCGGGCTTGAGTTCGAATTCCTGCACCGCCTTGGGCAGGCCGGTGTACCAGCCGGCGGTTCCCGGCTCGATGCGAAACACAAGTTCGCGCTCCTTGTGTTGCAACACGGCGCAGCCGACCGGCAGGCCGACAATCAACACGGCCATGCACAGCCATACAAGCCAGCGCAGGCCCCGGCGGGGCATAGAAACAGAAGACATGAAGGTTCCAGAACAAAGATGAAGCACGGGTTTTACCAGATGGCCTCGGCGGGTAGGCATTAATGCGACGGCCGTGACGGATGAAAGTGTTACAGCATTGAACAATCCTCGTGCGGGTTGATAGGGTGGACGGCTTGAACCTGCCCTACCTGCAAAGGCCCACACATGAACAACAGCCCCGTGCGCATCACCGCCGAAGAAACCCTCTCGGACAACTGGTACCTGCTGAAGAAATACAGCTTCGACCTGCGCCGTCGCGACGGCAGTTGGCAAGCTCAGACCCGCGAGGTGTATGACCGGGGTAACGGTGCGACCATCCTGTTGTACAACCGCGACCAACGCACGGTGTTGTTGATTCGCCAGTTCCGCATGCCCACGTTCGTCAACGATTACCCCGGCTACCTGATTGAAGCAGCGGCCGGTTTGCTCGATAACGCCAGCGCCGAAGAACGCATCCGCCTGGAGGCCGAGGAAGAGACCGGCTATCGCGTCGGGCATGTTGAGAAAATCTACGCGGCGTTCATGAGCCCGGGATCGGTGACGGAGCGGATTCACTTTTTTATCGGCGAATACCAGCCAGGCGACCGAGTGGGGGCGGGCGGAGGCCTGGAAGAAGAGGGCGAGGATATCGAGGTACTGGAGCTGGGCTTTGAGCAGGCACTGGCGATGGTGCAGAGCGGGGAGATTGTGGATGGCAAGACGATTATGTTGTTGCAGCATCTGGAGCTGCGAATGTTGAAAGAGGGGTGGTGAGGTATGCCTTCATGTGCATAGGTATCTACACAACTTCGGCACGACGCTAAATCTGTGGCGAGGGAGCTTGCTCCCGTGACGGCCTGGCAGCCGACACAGATATAACTGATGCCCCGCGATCCAATGTGGGAGCTGGCTTGCC
>NZ_JAENSV010000076.1:0-11115 GCF_016613265.1 Pseudomonas sp. MF6751 | reverse complement strand
ATGTTGGCCAGAAGCTGTTTGGAGCTTCCTCGGATAGGCCTGATACATAGATGCAACCGGGTACCAATGTTTGAAAAGCGGGTTGACAGTGGAGGGCGAGTCCATACATAGGAGCGAGCTTGCTCGCGAAAAACGTCAACGATAACGCGTGCTTCCTGGATGAACGCGGTGACTTTGAGTTTTTCGCGAGCAAGCTCGCTCCTACGACAGCAGATTTGTGTGTCGAAAGTATTCTCCGCACGAAATTTTCACATCCCATCCAAGACAATTCCCCGGCTTTATCCGGCTGCCAAGGCTCTGTCTCCAGTGCCCTTAAAGGCAGGGCCGTGGCATACGTTCAGTAATTAATAGCCTTGCCGGCCTTGATCGGGCACCATTTGCGCCACCGCGTTAACCGCCTACCCCAGCCAGCCTGGGCGAGGGACGGACGCCACTGCATTATTTCGCAACTTAAACTTCCAATGGGTCCTAAAACGACATGGCAAACCCGGACGCCCTGAATCAGCAGCGAGCTTCAAATCGCCTGCTGCAACCGACCGTCAAATCCCATCTGGCGTACACGCTGCTCTGCGCACTGGTCATGATGGTGATGTTTTCCCTGCTGCGCTTGGCGTTGCTGGTCTATAACCGCGAGATGATCCTGGATACGCCGGCCTCGACGTTTCTGGAAGCGTTCGCCAATGGCCTGCGCTTGGACATCCGCCTGGTGATATACCTGCTGATCCCGTTGTTGCTGGCGTTGTTCAGTGTACGGGCCATGGCGGCACGGGGGTTCTTCCGTTTGTGGCTCACCGTGGTGTCCAGCATCGCCTTGTTCCTGGGCCTGATGGAGATGGACTTCTACCGTGAATTCCACCAACGCCTCAACGGCCTGGTCTTCCAGTATGTGAAGGAAGACCCGAGCACCGTGATGAGCATGCTCTGGTACGGTTTCCCGGTGGTGCGCTACCTGCTGGCCTGGGCCGTGGGCACGCTGATCCTGAGTGTGGCCTTCAAGGGTGCCGACCGTGCAACGCGCCCGCGCGGCCCATTCAGCGGCGGCACGATCAGCACGCGCCAGGTGGCTCCGTGGTACAGCCGCATCGCGGTATTCATGGTCTGCCTGCTGGTCGCCGTGGCCGCCGCCCGCGGCACCCTGCGCCAGGGCCCACCGCTGCGTTGGGGGGATGTTTACACCACCGATTCCAATTTCGCCAACCAGTTGGGCCTCAATGGCACCCTGTCGCTGATCGCGGCGGCCAAGGCGCGCTTCGGTGAAGACCGCGCCAACATCTGGAAAGCGACGCTGGAACAACCACTGGCCACCCAGACCGTGCGCGACATGCTGGTGCTGCCGCAAGAGAAGCTGGTAGACACCGACACCGCTGCCGTGCGCCGTGACTTCACGCCACCGGCCGAGAAAACCCTGCCGATCAAGAACGTCGTAGTGATCCTCATGGAAAGCTTCGCCGGTCACTCGGTGGGCGCATTGGGGCGTCCGGGCAATATCACCCCGTACTTCGACAAGTTGACCCAGGAAGGCTTGCTGTTCGACCGCTTCTTCTCCAACGGCACCCACACCCACCAGGGTATGTTCGCCACCATGGCCTGCTTCCCGAACCTGCCGGGCTTCGAATACCTGATGCAGACCCCGGAAGGCAGCCACAAGTTGTCGGGCCTGCCACAGTTGCTCAGTGCGCGTGATTTCGACGACGTGTATGTCTACAACGGCGATTTCGCCTGGGACAACCAGTCGGGTTTCTTCAGCAACCAGGGCATGACCAACTTCGTCGGCCGCAACGACTTTGTCGACCCGGTGTTCTCCGACCCTACATGGGGCGTGTCCGACCAGGACATGTTCAACCGTGGCCTGGAGGAGCTTAAAGCCCGTGAAGGCGGCAAGCCGTTCTACGCGTTGCTGCAAACCCTGTCCAACCACACGCCGTACGCGTTGCCAACGCCATTGCCGGTTGAGAAAGTCACCGACCGTGGTAGCCTCAACGAGCATTTGACGGCCATGCGCTACTCCGACTGGGCCTTGGGCCAGTTCTTTGAAAAGGCCCGCAAGGAGCCGTACTTCAAGGAAACCCTGTTCGTGATTGTCGGTGACCACGGTTTTGGCAATGAGCAGCAGATCACCGAGATGGACCTGGGTCGCTTCAACGTGCCGATGCTGATGATTGCACCCGGCATGCGCGAGAAGTTCGGTGAGCGTGACCACACCGTGGGCACCCAGATCGACATCGTGCCGACCATCATGGGCCGCCTGGGCGGCGATACCTTGCACCAGTGCTGGGGCCGCGACCTGCTGAACCTGCCGGAAGGTGACAAGGGTTTCGGCGTGATCAAGCCATCGGGCAGCGACCAGACCGTGGCCTTGCTCACCGGCGATCGCGTGCTGGTATTGCCCAAGGAAATGCCACCCAAGTTGTGGGAATACACACTGGGCGCCGAGCCGACTGGCAAGGTGATTCCTGAGTCGCCGGACGAAGCTGCGCTCAAGCAGAAACTCGAGTCGTTCCTGCAGACCGCGACCAAGAGCCTGCTGGATAACACCGCAGGTGTGGTAGATGGCAAACCGGACTAACTGACCGGCAATAAAAAAGAGGCCCTCTAGAGGGCCTCTTTTTTTGCTTTCTTACTTGTAGGAGCGAGCTTGCTCGCGAAGAAGGTCAACGATGACGCGCGCGTCCTGAATAAACGCGGCGCCTGTACGTTTTTCGCGAGCAAGCTCGCTCCTACAAAAAGCGTAGCGCGGCGTTTATATCTTGCCGAGCAACAACAGCACCAGCAGAACAACCAGTACCACACCCAGGATACCCGACGGTCCATAACCCCAGTTACGCGAGTGCGGGAACACGGGCAGGCCACCGACCAGCAGGAGGATCAGGATAATGATTAGAATGAGGCTCATGGTTTTATTCCTTATAGGTTCTGTGCAAAACCGGCTGTTTGACCGTTATCTCGTCCATGTGCATTGGGACGCCTTAACCATTCCGACTCATGCACTTGGCAGAAAATTCATTGTTTTTCTAAAACATTTTGATTAGTTGCTTATTTCTTTTACCCCGTACGCAACTTGAACTAATCAGTTGAAAAAAATTGAACTTGGGCTATATGCGCGACTGCGACCCAGCCACGGGTTTGCCTCTGGCATTCATCAATCTGATGGTGCGTGGGTGCAGGAAAAACCTTCGCTACACTGCGGGTCACTTCTTCGGTAAACCACAAGGTTACTTCTATGCAAAACCGCATGATGATCACTGGCGCCGGGTCTGGCCTGGGTCGCGAAATCGCTCTGCGCTGGGCCCGTGAAGGTTGGCAGTTGGCGTTGTCCGATGTCAGCGAGCCCGGTTTGCAGGAAACCCTCAAGCAGGTTCGCGAAGCAGGGGGGGATGGCTTTATCCAGCGCTGTGACGTGCGTGACTACAGCCAGCTCACGGCCTTCGCCCAGGCCTGCGAGGTGAAGCTCGGGGGCATCGATGTGATCGTCAATAACGCCGGCGTGGCCTCGGGCGGGTTCTTCGCTGAACTGTCCCTGGAGGATTGGGACTGGCAGATCGCAATCAACCTGATGGGCGTCGTCAAAGGCTGCAAGGCGTTCCTGCCGCTGCTGGAAAAGAGCAAGGGGCGCATCATCAACATCGCGTCAATGGCAGCGCTGATGCAGGGCCCCGCCATGAGTAACTACAACGTGGCCAAGGCGGGCGTGGTGGCGTTGTCCGAGAGCCTGTTGGTGGAGCTCAAGCAACAGGAAGTGGGCGTGCATGTGGTGTGCCCGTCGTTTTTCCAGACCAACCTGCTCGACTCGTTCCGTGGGCCAACCCCAGCCATGAAGGCTCAAGTGGGCAAGTTGCTTGAGAGTTCGCCCATCTCGGCGGCGGATATTGCCGACTACATTTACCAGCGTGTGGCCGAAGGTGAATTCATGATCCTGCCCCACGAGCAAGGCCGCATGGCTTGGGCGTTGAAACAGAAAAATCCGCAGTTGCTGTATGACGAAATGACCCTGATGGCCGACAAGATGCGCGCCAAGGCGCAGGCTGTGAAGGGCTGATTTGGCTGGGGTCTGTCAGGCAAATTACCTACCTGTGTAGGCAGCGCCTGATTTGCCCGCAAGCCATTGCCGGTCCAGTGCCAAGGGGGCATGGTCGAGGTCCTGTTATTTGCAAAGGACAACCGCCATGCTGGTCTTAAGCCGTGCCATAGGCGAAGCCATCGCCATTGGCGATGACATCACCGTGCATATCCTTGAAGTGAACGGTACTCATGTGAAATTCGGCATCGAGGCACCGATGGGTGTCAACGTGTACCGCGCCGAGGTGTACCGCAAGATTCTCAAAGGCGAGGGCCAGGCTACCCATCCCGTGCCGGTGCCCAACCTTTAGGCGCAGCTTTTCAGTCGAACAGATGCTTGGGCACATCGTGCTTGAGCATCAACTGGCATTGCTCGCTCTCGGGGTCGAAGACGATCAGCGCCTGGCCTTTGGTCAGCGCCTGGCGCACGCGCAGCACGCGGGTTTCCAGGGGCGTGTCGTCGCCATTGTCGGTGCCGTCGCGGGTGACGAAGTCTTCGATGAGGCGGGTCAGGGTGTCGACTTCAAGTGCATCGTAGGGAATCAGCATACAAGCCTCAGGTGTCAGGTCCCGGCGATGCTACTGCGCCGGGACCTTTGTTGCCAGTATCAACTCACCGCGTCAGGACTTCTGGCCGACCAGGCTGTCTACCGACGGCACGCGGGTGTCGCTCTCCATTTGCGTTTCATGCTCGATCTGATGACTGAACCGATCCAGTGAGCCCTGGGCCGGTTGCGCATCGCTGGCAAACACCGGCGGGCTGAGGATGTAAGCGCCCAGCAAGCGGCTCAGGGCGGCCAGGCTGTCTATATGGGTACGCTCGTAACCGTGGGTGGCGTCACAACCGAAGGCGAGCAGGGCGGTGCGTATATCATGGCCGGCGGTGACCGCCGAGTGCGCATCGCTGAAGTAATAGCGGAACAGATCGCGGCGTACCGGCAGGTCGTTCTCCGAAGCCAGGCGTAGCAAGTGGCGGGACAGGTGATAGTCATAGGGCCCGCCGGAGTCCTGCATGGCCACGCTCACCGCGTGTTCGCTGGAGTGCTGGCCGGGGGCGACCGGGGCAATATCGATGCCGACAAACTCACTCACATCCCAGGGCAGGGCGGCCGCTGCACCACTGCCGGTTTCCTCGGTGATGGTGAACAGCGGGTGGCAGTCGATCAGCAAGGGTTCGCCACTGTCGACGATGGCCTTGAGCGCGGCGAGCAGGGCGGCGACGCCGGCCTTGTCGTCCAGGTGGCGAGCGCTGATATGCCCGCTCTCGGTGAACTCGGGCAGTGGGTCGAACGCTACGTAGTCACCGACGCTGATTCCCAGGGAGTCGCAGTCGGCACGCGTGGCGCAGTAGGCGTCCAGGCGCAGTTCCACATGGTCCCAGCTCACCGGCATTTCATCCACGGCAGTGTTGAACGCGTGCCCGGAGGCCATCAACGGCAATACGCTGCCGCGAATAACGCCGTTGTCGGTGAACAGGCTGACCCGGCTACCTTCGGCAAAGCGGCTCGACCAGCAGCCCACCGGCGCCAGGGTCAGGCGCCCGTTGTCCTTGATCGCACGCACGGCGGCGCCGATGGTGTCCAGGTGGGCGGAGACGGCGCGGTCAGGGCTATTCTTCTGGCCCTTGAGGGTGGCGCGAATGGTGCCGCGCCGGGTCATTTCAAACGGAATGCCGAGTTCTTCCAGGCGTTCGGCGACGTAACGCACGATGGTGTCGGTAAAACCGGTGGGGCTGGGAATGGCGAGCATCTCCAGCAGCACTTTTTGCAGGTACGCGAGATCGGGTTCGGGGATGGTTCGGGTCATGGAAACTCCTGATGAGTTGAGGGCATCGATGGTTTCGATGAGGGGCGGCACGGCCTCATCGCGGGCAAGCCCGGCTCCCACATTGGAGTGCGGTCAACTGTGGGAGTCGGGCTTGCCCGCGATAGCGCCGGTACAGGCGACACATCACTTAAGTCGCCGGCTGACTGTGTGGAAACAACAAATCCACAAACTTCTCAGCCGTGGGTTGCGGTTCATGGTTGGCCAGGCCGGCCCGTTCGTTGGCTTCGATAAACACATACTCTGGCTGGTCGGCGGCAGGTACCATCAGGTCCAGGCCGACCATAGGGATATCCAGAGCACGGGCCGCACGCACGGCCGCGTCCACCAGCGTGGGGTGCAGGATCGCCGTGACATCTTCCAGGCAACCCCCGGTGTGCAGGTTGGCGGTGCGTCGCACGGCCAGTTGCACGCCACGGGGCAGGATGCTGTTGTAGTCGTAACCTGCGGCTTTGAGGGTGCGCTCGGTTTCTGCATCCAGCGGGATTTTGCTCTCGCCGTCGGTGGCCGCCTGGCGACGACGGCTTTGCGCCTGGATCAAGGCGCGAATCGAATGTTGGCCGTCGCCGATCACTTCGGCGGGGCGACGAATCGCAGCCGCGACCACTTCAAAACCGATCACCAGAATCCGCAGGTCCAGGCCTTCGTGGAAGCTTTCCAGCAACACGCGGCTGTCGAACTGGCGCGCCGCCTCGATCGCCTGCTGCACCTCTTCGATGCTGCGCAGATCCACGGCGACGCCATGGCCTTGCTCGCCATCCAGCGGCTTGACCACGATGCGCTGGTGTTCGTCGAGAAACTCCAGGTTGTCGTCGGCACTGCCCGCCAACTGTTGCACCGGCACCTGCAGGCCCGCCGCCTTGAGCACCTTGTGGGTCAGGCTCTTGTCCTGGCACAGGGTCATGCTGATGGCGCTGGTCAGGTCGCTCAGGGACTCACGGCAACGCACGCGACGCCCGCCGTGGCTAAGGGTGAACAAACCCGCATCGGCATCGTCCACTTGCACATCAATACCGCGTCGGTGGGCTTCTTCGACAATGATGCGTGCGTAAGGGTTGAACTCCGCCTGGGGCCCGGGGCCCAGAAACAGCGGTTGATTGATGCCGTTCTTGCGCTTGATCGCGAAGGTGGTCAACGCCCGAAAGCCGAGTTTGGCGTAAAGGCTCTTGGCCTGGCGGTTATCGTGCAGCACCGACAAGTCCAGGTAGCTCAAGCCTCGGCTCATGAAGTGCTCCACCAAGTGGCGCACCAACACTTCTCCGACACCAGGGCGTGTGCATTGAGGATCTACGGCCAGGCACCACAGGCTGCAACCGTTTTCCGGGTCGTGGAAGGCCTTGTGATGGTTGAGGCCCATTACGCTGCCAATCACCGCGCCGCTGTCTTCATCTTCGGCCAGCCAGTACACCGGGCCGCCTTGATGACGTGGGGTGAGGCGTTCCGGGTCGACAGGCAGCATCCCGCGGCCCTGGTACAAGTGGTTGACCGCTTGCCAGTCGGCCTCGCTCTGCACCCGGCGAATGCGAAAGCCGCGAAACACCCGGGTGGCCGGGCGGTAGTCGGTGAACCACAGGCGCAGGGTGTCGGACGGGTCGAGGAACAGTTGCTGCGGGTCAATGCCCAGGATTTGCTGGGGCGCGGCCACGTACAGCGCGATATCGCGCTCGCCGGGCTGCTCGTTGAGCAGTTCCAGGGCCAGGCTTGCCGGGTCGGGAAAGGTGTGGCCGATCAACAAACGGCCCCAGCCGCAATGCACGGCAATCGGGTCGGCGGCCAGTGCGCTGCCATCTTCGGCCAGGCGCGCTTGCAGGCGCTCGTAGGTCGGCGCCTGGCCCTTGAGTAAGCGTTGGCTGTAAGCCGCGGCATTCGGTTTCATGGATCAGATTCCTTGTTCGCTCAGCCACAGGTTCAGCGCCGCCAACTGCCACAGCTTGGAGCCGCGCAGTGGGGTGAGTTGGCCTTGCGGGTCGGTGAGCAAGCGGTCGAGCATGGCCGGGTTGAACAGCCCGCGGTCCTGGCTCGGGTCCAGCAGCAACTCGCGCACCCAGTTCAAGGTATCGCCCTGCAGGTGCTTGAGGCCGGGCACGGGGAAGTAGCCTTTCTTGCGGTCGATGACTTCGCTGGGGATGACCCGGCGCGCCGCTTCCTTGAGCACCTGTTTGCCGCCGTCGGGTAGCTTGAACTGGGCCGGCACACGGGCCGACAGCTCTACCAGGCGGTAGTCGAGGAACGGCGTGCGCGCTTCCAGGCCCCAGGCCATGGTCATGTTGTCGACGCGCTTGACCGGGTCATCCACCAGCATCACCGTGCTGTCCAGGCGCAGGGCCTTGTCCACGGCCGCGTCGGCGCCCGGCATTGCAAAGTGCTCGCGCACGAAATCGCCAGCGGCGTCGTTGGCGGTCAGCCATTGGGGGGCGACGGTCGCCGCGTAGTCGTCGTAGCTGCGGTCGAAAAACGCCTCGCGATAGGCCGCGTACGGGTCGCTGGCACCGTCCACTTGCGGGTACCAGTGGTAACCGGCGAACAGTTCATCGGCGCCCTGGCCGCTCTGCACCACTTTGCAATGCTTGGCCACTTCCCGCGACAGCAGGTAGAAGGCGATGCAGTCATGGCTGACCATCGGCTCGCTCATGGCGCGGAAGGCGGCCGGCAGTTGCTCGATGATCTCGCTTTCGGCGATGCGCAGTTGGTGGTGATGGGTGCCGTAGTGTTTGGCGATCAGGTCTGAGTACTGGAACTCGTCGCCACGTTCGCCGCCGGCGTCTTCAAAGCCGATGGAAAAGGTCGACAAATCCTCCACGCCCACTTCACGCAGCAGGCCGACGAGCATGCTCGAGTCGACGCCGCCGGACAGCAGCACGCCGACATCCACGGCGGCACGTTGGCGAATGGCCACGGCTTCGCGGGTGCTGTCGAGCACGCGGTCGGTCCAGTCTTCCAGGGTCAGGTGTTTTTCGTCCTCATGGGGCCCGTAGGGCAAGGTCCACCAGGTTTTCTGTTCGGTTTTGCCGCTGGCGTCGATGCGCATCCAGCTGGCGGGCGGCAGCTTTTCGATGCCGGCCAACAGCGTGCGCGGCGCAGGGACCACGGCGTGGAAATTCAGGTAATGGTTGAGGGCGACCGGATCGAGGATCGGGTTTATATCCCCACCCTTGAGCAACGCTGGCAACGCCGAGGCGAAACGCAGGCGCTGACCGGTGCGCGACAGGTACAAGGGCTTCACACCGAGACGGTCACGAGCGATGAACAGACGCTGGGCATCACGCTCCCAGATGGCGAAAGCGAACATGCCGTTGAGCTTGGGCAGCAGCGCTTCGCCCCAGGCGTGATAACCCTTGAGCAACACTTCGGTGTCGCCGCCGGAATAGAAGGCGTAACCCAGGGCTTCCAGCTCTTGGCGCAGCTCCGGGAAATTATAGATAGCGCCATTGAACGCCAGGGACAGCCCCAGATGGGCGTCGACCATCGGTTGGGCAGAGCCGTCCGACAGGTCCATGATTTTCAAGCGGCGGTGGCCCAGGGCAATCGGCCCTTGGGCATGAAAGCCCCAGGCGTCGGGGCCTCGGGGGGCGAGGTGGTGCGTGATGCGTTCTACGGCTGCCAGGTCGGCAGGTTGATGATCAAAGCGTAACTCGCCAGCTAATCCACACATATAACGTAAGGCCCTGTATTTGCTGGGCCTAAGCGCGTCTACCGAGATTCAAGTACCATTTTTGTACCGTTTTTCGGCAAATCCAGCTTTTCAAGCTCCGCGAAATCACTCGAGGAACTGATCCACTTGGCATAGGTTGAAAGCAGCACTTGAACGCTGTGTCCAAGTTGAGCGGCGATGAACGCTGGGTTCATTCCCGACATCAAGCACATCGTTGCATAGGTGTGCCTGGTGTCGTACATCCGGCGATACCGAATGCCACTCTTGCGCAATGCTGACAACCAATAGCGCTTAGCCCCAGTTTCGGATCGGATGTATAGCTCTGATCTGTCACCCGAACCGTCCGGCGCGAAAACATAATCAGAGCGCGCCGCCGTAAGCAGTCTGGCTTTTTCGAGTGCCTGTATGGCTCGATCGTTCAATAAAACTTCCCGCGACACCTTCGTCTTTGTTCTCTCCTTGATCTTGCCGTACAGCCTGATGCGGCAAACCTTGGCGCGCCTCGAGCGCGTATCAACCTCGCTCCAGCGCAGGGCCATAGCTTCGCCTGGGCGCATTCCTGTATAGAAAGAAAACTCAAAAAAACACGCGTAAATAGCCTGCAGTCCGCTCGTCACTTCGTACAGCTTGGCGATCAGTTCGTCAGCTTCATCGCGGCTGAATGGATCGATCTCGCGCTTGGTGACCCTCGTCGGGGGGATCGAGTTGGCCGGGTTCCTCAGAATCAGCTCATCGTTAACGGCTTGGGTAAGCAAGCCTGTCACCAGCCTGATGGCGCCCTTTCTGCGGATCGGCGAAGTCCACGTAATGCCGTTCACGATTTTCCGCATCAGTACTGGCGTGATCTTGTCGAGTGGGTATGTGGCCAGGTGTGGCACCCAGTAGGTCTGCATGGTGCTGCGGTAGTTCTTGCGGGTGCTGTCCTCGATCTGCAGGCTGTTCAGCCAGTCCTGTGCGTAGTCGAAGAAGATTGGCATGTGCCCTATGGAGTCGCTCCGGCTATTCGGGAACAGCTCCCTGTACTTTTCGGGCGTAAGGGCTCCCAGCTTTGCAAGCTGTATTACTTGAGAACGTAAAGCCTCGGCTGCTGCGATTCCCCTTGCGGTTTGCGGGAGAGCGAGCGTTTCGCAGTGACGCTTCTTGTTCCAGGAGAACCTGATCCTGATCGATTTCCCGACAAGCTCAACTCCGGTGGGCAGCTCCATTGGCTCTCTAGCCATTCGTCATACCTCCATTTGCTGTACATGATTCGTCCGTCGATTTTCGACCAGACGCCGGCGGGGATGATGTTACGTTCTCGCTTTCGTTGCAGGGCTTTCGGTGTGGTGCCCAGCAGTTCGGCCATTCGCTTTTCGGTGACCTTATCGTGACCGGACTCATCGCCCAGTTTCTCGGCTGCCGCCATGCCTTCCTCCCCGACTTCCGCGCCCAGCGCTCAGTCGTCACAGTGATAAAATTGCGGATGCCGGTCAGTACCTGGAACATCTCGCCGTCGAATTCGATGAACAGTCCGGATTTCATGCGCTCCGGTACGCGGTCGATCACGTCGAGCAGGCGACCTACGCCGCCATCCTCCCGTCGTT
>NZ_JAENSV010000075.1:0-12347 GCF_016613265.1 Pseudomonas sp. MF6751 | reverse complement strand
ACGTGGCTATCCGATTTGATCACGGCATTTTCACAAGGCCTTCACTTTTCGACCTATAAGGTCAGGCCTACCTACTCCAGTGAATCACTTGGCCCGCCCTCTCCTCGCGGGCTTTTTTTTGCGTGCTGAAACCCTCGCTCACCGCGAAACTTATCGCCCAGCCCACAGGTCATTATCCCAACGCGCGCTCAGCCCCTGAACGCCGCTCTTGAAGGTCGCACCGTGGCCCGTCATTCAGACCTGCGCATCGCTTTATCCCTGGACAGCCTGAACTTCTTTCTCGCCGATGTGCGCGACGGTCTCGGACCGTACCTGGCGATCTATCTGTTGGCCGTCCATCGATGGGAGCCGGCCAGCATTGGCGTGGTCATGACCCTGGCAGGCATCGCTGCCTTGCTGACCCAAGGCCCAGCGGGTGCGCTGATCGACCGCACTCGCAGCAAACGCGCGGTGGTTGCCATTGCCGCGCTATTGGTGACGGGCAGTTGCCTGATGCTGCCCTTCGTCAGTTCATTTGGCTGGGTGGCGCTGACCCAAGCTGCCAGCGCCGTTGCTGCCTCTGTCTTTGCTCCGGCAATTTCCGCCATTTCGCTGGGGATCACCGGGCCGCGTGCCTTCACCCGGCGTACCGGGCGCAACGAGACTTTCAACCATGCCGGCAATGCCGTGGCCGCGTTGCTGGCCGGCGGGCTGGCCTACCTGTTCGGGCCGGTGGTGGTGTTCTACCTGATGGCGTTTATGGCCGTCGCCAGTGTCATTGCGGTCAGTTGCGTGCCGGCCAAGGCGATTGACCATGAGGTCGCCCGTGGTTTTGATCCGGCCCATCACACCGACCACGAACAGCCCTCGGGCCTGAAAGCATTGCTGGCCAACCAACCGCTGCTACTGTTTGCCATCTGCTGCGCACTGTTTCACCTGGCCAATGCCGCGATGCTGCCGCTGGTCAGCCAGAAACTGGCGCAGATCAATCTGCAGATGGCCACCCCGCTGACGTCAGCCTGCATTGTCGCCGCACAGTTGGTGATGGTGCCGATGGCCTGGCTGGTCGGGCTCAAGGCCGATATCTGGGGGCGCAAGCCGCTGTTGCTTGCAGGTTTCCTGATACTGCCGTTGCGTGGCGTGCTCTATACCTTATCCAGCGACCCCTACTGGCTGGTGGCCGTGCAGATGCTCGACGGTATCGGCGCCGGCATTTTCGGCGCCCTGTTCCCGGTGATCGTCAAGGACCTGACCCAAGGCGCCGGGCGCTTCAACGTCAGCCTGGGCGCCCTCTCCACCGTATTCGGCCTGGGCGCGGCACTCAGCAACAGCCTGGCCGGCTTCGTGGTGCAGCAGGCTGGCTACAACGCGGCCTTCCTGACGTTGGCAGCGGTTGCAGCCGCTGCCTTGATGCTGTTGTGGCTGGCTATGCCTGAGACATTGGCAAAACCATCCTTCGCTCGCCATACAACTGTCGCCTGACATATGCGACAATGCGCGCCAAATTCCAACACACATCCCCAATTTTGTGTTCAGCGACCGGGTTTCGCGCCTTGATGTCGCTGTTGACGCATGCCTGAAGGCACCTGCCGTCACGCTCGCAACCCATTGATAGGTAAAGTAATTGATCTCCACAGCTAACATCACCATGCAGTTCGGCGCCAAGCCGCTCTTCGAGAACGTCTCGGTCAAGTTCGGCGCCGGCAACCGCTATGGTCTGATCGGTGCCAACGGTTGCGGCAAGTCGACCTTCATGAAAATCCTCGGTGGCGACCTCGACCCGTCCGGCGGCCAGGTCATGCTGGAGCCGAATGTGCGCTTGGGTAAACTGCGCCAGGACCAGTTCGCCTACGAAGAATTCACCGTGCTCGACACCGTGATCATGGGCCACGAGGAGCTGTGGAAGGTCAAGGCCGAACGCGACCGCATCTACTCGCTGCCGGAAATGAGCGAAGAAGACGGCATGGCTGTGGCCGAGCTGGAAACCGAGTTCGCCGAGATGGACGGCTACACCGCCGAATCCCGCGCCGGCGAGCTGCTGCTGGGCCTGGGTATTCCCCTGGAACAGCATTTCGGCCCGATGAGCGAAGTGTCCCCAGGCTGGAAGCTGCGCGTACTGCTGGCCCAGGCGCTGTTCTCTGACCCGGAAGTGCTGTTGCTCGACGAACCGACCAACCACTTGGACATCAACACCATCCGCTGGCTGGAAAACATCCTGACCCAGCGCTCCAGCCTGATGATCATCATCTCTCACGACCGTCACTTCCTGAACAGCGTGTGCACCCACATGGCTGACCTGGACTACGGCGAGCTGCGCCTGTTCCCGGGCAACTACGACGAGTACATGACCGTGGCGACCCAGTCCCGCGAGCAGTTGCTGTCGGACAACGCCAAGAAGAAAGCGCAGATCTCCGAGCTGCAATCCTTCGTCAGCCGCTTCTCGGCCAACGCCTCGAAAGCCAAGCAGGCCACATCCCGTGCCAAGGCGATCGACAAGATCCAACTGGCTGAGGTCAAGCCTTCGAGCCGTGTGAGCCCGTTCATCCGTTTCGAGCAGAACAAAAAGCTGCATCGCCAGGCGGTCATGGTCGAAAAGATGGCCAAAGGTTTTGACGGCAAGCCGCTGTTCAAAGACTTCAGCTTCCAGGTTGAAGCCGGCGAGCGCGTGGCGATCATCGGCCCCAACGGTATCGGCAAGACCACCCTGCTGCGCACCTTGGTCAACGAGCTGACCCCGGACGCCGGTAGCATCAAGTGGACCGACGCCGCCGAACTGGGCTACTACGCCCAGGACCACGCCCACGACTTCGAAGACGACGTGAGCCTGTTCGACTGGATGGGCCAGTGGACCCAAGGCGAGCAAATGATTCGTGGCACCCTGGGCCGCATGTTGTTCTCCAACGACGAAATCCAGAAGTCGGTCAAAGTGATCTCCGGTGGTGAACAAGGTCGCATGCTGTTCGGCAAGCTGATCCTGCAAAAGCCCAACGTGCTGATCATGGACGAACCGACCAACCACTTGGACATGGAATCCATCGAGGCGCTGAACCTGGCGCTGGAGAACTACCCGGGCACGCTGATCTTCGTCAGCCACGACCGCGAGTTCGTATCGTCCCTGGCCACCCGCATCATCGAGTTGAGCCCAAGCGGCGTGATCGACTTCAGCGGCACCTATGACGACTACCTGCGTAGCCAGGGTGTGGTGTTTTAAGAGCAGCACTTAGCTGCAAGCTGCAAGAAAAAGCCCTGTCCCTGTGACGGGGCTTTTTGCATCCGCACTCTGCCAGGCGTTGATCCTGTGGGCGATGCATGACCCGTGTGGGAGCTGGCTTGCCTGCGATAGCGGTGGTTCAGTTAAAGATTCAGTGACTGACACACTGCCTTCGCGGGCAAGCCCGCTCACACACGGGATCTACTGCAGGCGTCCCTCGTTCCTACAGGGATGCAGGTTATGCCATGATGCATTCACCGCCCGCCAGCGATTGAGTATTCATGCCTGCCGCCCCCTCCTCCCTGTCGATCACCCGGCAAATCGTTTCCATCGTTTTCTACACCTTCATTGCCTTTATCTGCATCGGCCTGCCGATTGCGGTGATTCCAGGCTATGTGCACGAGCAACTGGGTTTCAGCGCCGTGGCGGCCGGGGTGACCATCGGTTCGCAGTACCTGGCCACGCTGCTCAGCCGCCCGATGGCAGGGCGGATGTCGGATAACGTCGGTACCAAACGCGCGATCGTGCTAGGCCTGGCCGGCATTCTGATCAGCGGTGTACTGACCTTTATCGCCACGCTGCTGGAAAGTCTGCCGAGCTTGAGCCTGGGTATTCTGATCGCCGGTCGCCTGTTACTCGGCGTGGCCCAGGGCCTGATTGGCGTGGGGACCATCAGTTGGTGCATGGGCGCGGTGGGCGCCGAGCACACCGCACGCTCGATTTCCTGGAATGGCATCGCCTCCTACGGCGCGATTGCGATTGGTGCGCCACTTGGCGTGGTGATGGTGGCTGATTACGGCTACACCAGCCTCGGTCTTGCCCTGGCGGTGTTGGCGGCGTTGGGACTGGTGCTGATCCGCAATAAACCGTCGGTGCCGGTGGTACGTGGCGAGCGGCTGCCGTTCTGGGCGGTGTTCGGGCGTATCGCACCGTTCGGCGCCAGCCTGTGCCTGGCTTCGATTGGCTACGGCACGTTGACGACTTTTATCACCCTGTATTACCTGAATCGTGGCTGGGCCGGTGCGGCGTATTGCCTGACGGTATTTGGTGTGTGCTTTATTCTCTCGCGCCTGGTGTTTATCTCAGCCATCAGCCGGTTTGGCGGGTTCACCGCCGCCATCGCCTGCATGATCATCGAAACCCTGGGCCTGACGCTGCTGTGGCTGGCACCGTCTACCAGCGTGGCCTTGATCGGCGCAGGGTTGACCGGTTTTGGTTTGTCACTGGTTTACCCGGCGCTCGGCGTGGAAGCTATCAAGCAAGTGCCGGACAGCAGCCGTGGCGCGGGGCTGAGTGCGTATGCGGTATTTTTCGACCTGGCCCTGGCGATCGCCGGGCCGTTGATGGGCGCCGTGGCGTTGAATCTTGGCTACGGCTGGATATTCTTCTGCGCCGCGTTGCTGTCGGTCAGCGCGCTCGCCCTGACCGTGCTGCTCAGGCGCCGCGCCTACTGATCAGCCGTCTGCAGGCCGGCACGCGTTGCCTCACCGAGGGTGCGACTGAAAAAGCGCCCGGCCTCGGAGACCATATCGCGGTGAATCCCTTCGCGGTCGACACCATCGGCATCGGTGCAGATGCCCGGCATTGTCGCCAGTTGATCACTGTCGCACGGGGCCATGAATACAAAGTGCCCTGCCCCGGCCAACAGCTTGAAGTCCGGCGGCTCTGGCAGTTTGCGCGCCAGGGCGGCGGCGTTTTTGTCCACTGCCACCAACTGGTCGCCATCGCCACTGTAGAGCAGCACTGGCACATGCACGTCCGCCAGGGTATGGCGGCCAAACATCAAGCTCAGCGGCGCCATCAGCATCAACGCATGGATGCGCGGGTCAGCCTGGGGTTGCAAGTCGTCGCGGTCAACCACCAACTCGCCCTTGGTGGTGCACGCGTCGCGGTCTTCAGGGCGTTCCTGACAGTAGCGGCGTAGACGTTCGAAATCCGGCTTGGCGCCCGCCAGGATCAATGCCGTTTCGCCACCGGCGGAATAACCGATGACGCCGATCTGATCGACATCAACAAAGGGCGACAGCATCGGATCGGCCAGGGTGGCGGTGATCGCCTGGGATATCTGGATCGGCCGGCCATACAGATTACTCACGGTGCCCAGGCGGCTGTGGTCCTTATAGTTGTCGCCGGGATGCAGGACCGCCACCACTACGAATCCCTTACGCACCAGTGACGTAGCCAGATCGTGCAGGGCCAGGGGCGTGCCGGTGTTGCCGTGGGACAGCATCAGCACCGGAAAACGGCCGATAGCAACCTTGGCATCTTCACTGGCCGCGACCTGATAGGCGCCCAGCGGCGTGGTGCGTTCGGTATCGGTGGAAGGGTAAAACGCGATGGCCTTCATCGGCTGCGAATCCAGCGGGTCGAGCACACTCATGCGATGAAACCCCACACTCCAATGGGGGTGCGGTGCCGGCGCGGCGTGCACTGAAACCAGGCCGCCCAACAGCGAAAGTACCAAAACAGCACAAAGACGCATCATGGGGACGTCCACCTTTGCTGCACAAGAACCGGCCTGTCGAATAAAAAGTCCAGGGCATCGAAGGGATGTGTGCATATCCTGGGCCACAACGAAAAAACTCCGTACTCCGCTCGCGTTCAGGCGATCAGAATACAGAGTTTAGGCGCTCGGTTTCAGAATGAAACCGAGGACAGGGCAAATTTACATAAGCCTTACGCAGCGGTGAACAGTTGCTCGTTGATGCGCACGTTGGCGTCGCTCATGGCTTTGCTGCGCACTTCATCACCGTAGGCCAGGCCTTCAGCGCGCACGATCTCGATGTCGGTGATGCCCAGGAAGCCGAACAGCAGCTTCAAGTAGCCTTCGTGGGCAGCGCCCGAGGCTTGGTCGGCATGCAGACCGCCGGCGGTGGAGACAATAATGACTTTTTTGTTGCCGCACAGGCCTTCAGGGCCGGCTTCGGAGTAACGGAAGGTCTGGCCGGCCACTGCGATGCGGTCGATCCAGGCTTTCAACTGGGTGGGAATGGTGAAGTTGTACATCGGCGCACCGACTACCACAGCATCGGCGGCGAGAAACTCAGCCAGCGACGATGCACTCAGTTCAGCCTCGTGCTTTTGCGCCGCATCGCGCAGTTCGGCAGCAGTGCCCAATGCGCCCAGGGTCGCGCCGGAGAAATGGTTGATGCTTTCGCTGGCGAGGTCGCGGTAGGTCACTTCCACACCTGGCTGAGCAGCTTGCCATGCCTTGACCACACCGGCGCTGAGCTGACGGGAGGCCGAGTTGTCGCCGAGGATGCTGGAATCGATGTGCAACAGTTTCATGATGGATCTCCGAGGTGGGATCGACAGTGGCGATCAGATGGTGGTGATGCTACGCATGAAACCAATGGTCGATAAGCCAGCTGAAATGCGATAGTTTGTCCCACTGACAGGACAATAGGCCCACCATGCAAGACCTCAACGACCTCTACTATTTCGCCAAAGTCGTCGAAGCCGGCGGTTTTGCTGCGGCTGGCCGGCTACTCGGCATTCCCAAATCCAGGCTTTCACGGCGCATTGCCGAACTGGAAGACCGCCTGGGTGCACGCTTGCTGCAACGCACCACCCGGCAACTGACGCTCACCGCCGTCGGCGAACGCTACCTGCGCCACTGCCAGGCCATGCTGCTTGAAGCGGAAATGGCCGACGAGGCCGTGGCCAGTATGTCCAGCGAACCACGGGGGCGCTTGCGGGTCAGTTGCCCGGTGGGCCTGGCCCAGCAGATCCTGCCGGAGCTGGTAGCCGGTTTTCTGGCCGCGCACCCGTTGGTGCAGTTGGACATGACCCTGGTGAATCGCCGCGTCGACCTGGTGGCCGAAGGCATTGATGTAGCGCTGCGCGTACGCGAACTGGGCGACGAAGACCCGTTGCTGGTCACCAAACGCCTGCGCCAGGCGCATACCGTGCTGGTGGCCAGCCCCGTTTTCATGCGTGAGCGGCGGGTCGAAACCCTGGAAGACCTCAAGCAGTTGCCAATCCTTGGCGCACTCGAGGCGGACCGAATGGTGCACCAACGCATCATCGACCCCCAGGGCAACATGCACGAGCTAGTGATGGAGGCGCGCCTGGGCATCGAAGACTTTATCGTGCGCAAGGCCAGCGCAATGATGGGTGTGGGCTTTACGGTGCTGCCAATGATGTACTGCGAAGAAGAACTGGCTAATGGCCGCCTGGTGCAATTGCTACCGGAGTGGTCATTGCCAGGCGGCTGGCTGCAGGCGGTCTACCCGCACCGGCGCGGCGTGCTGCCGGCCATCCGGGCCTGGATCGACTATCTGGAAGAAGGCTTCAAAGGCTGTGGAGATCGGCTGTTATGAGCATGACGGAAGAACAAGTCGCACGTTTCTGCCTGAGCCTGCCAGGCGCACGGGAAGACTATAAATGGGGTGGCGTGCGGGTGTTCTCGATTGCTGGCAACAAGATGTTCGCCTTGCAGAACCTGCGCGGTGAGTCGCTGGCCTTCAAGGTCGACAAAGAACTGTTCCTGGGTCACGTCGACCGCCCGGGCATTCACCCTGCGCCTTACCTGGCGAGGGCGCAGTGGGTCATCATGAACACGCCCTACCCTTTGGGCGCAGAGGAACTGCGTGGCTTGTTGCAGCGCTCCCACCAGTTGGTGGTGAGCAAGCTGCCCAAGCGCACGCAGATTGGCTTGCGGCTAGAGGATTGACAGCAAGGTGCCGCCGAGGAACAGCTGGTCCAGCCAGAACACCTGGTGCAACAGCACAATCACCCAGAACAACACTTGGTAAGACACCTTGCGCGTCTTGTGCCGGAACACCTGCTGGGCGATCAACGCCCCCGGCCAACCGCCCGCCAGCTCCACCGCATGCAGGATGTTTTCCGGGGTGCGCCAGCCTTCGGTCTGCGCCTTGCGCTTATCGCTCCAGTACAAGAAGAACGCCACCACGCTGACCACGCCATAGGCCATCAACGGGATCACCGTTTCGCCGCGATACCACAGCAACGCCGAGCCCAGCAGCGGCGCGGCACACAGCAGTACAAAGATCAGCGCCTTCAGGCGTGGGTGCTGGATAGTCATGGCTTGACCGCAGTCCAGTCGATCCAGCCGAACTGCCAGGTCGCCAGGATCACCAGGCCGAAGGCAATCCGGTACCAGGCAAACGCCGCGTAGCTGTGGCTGGCGATGAACTTGAGCAGTGCCTTGACCGCAATCATGGCGAAGATGAACGAGGTGACAAAGCCAATGGCGAACACCGGCAGGTCCGCGGGCTGAAACAGGTCACGGTATTTATAGCCCGAGTACACCGCCGCACCGACCATGGTCGGCATCGCCAGGAAGAACGAGAACTCGGTAGCTGTCTTGCGCGACAGGCCAAACAACAGGCCGCCGATGATCGTCGCACCAGAACGCGAAGTGCCGGGGATCATGGCCAGGCACTGGGCCAGGCCGACCTTGAGGGCGTCTTTCCAGGTGATGTCGTCGACGGTTTCAGCCCGCACTGCATGTTGGCGGCGCTCGGCCCACAACATGATCACGCCACCCACTACCAGGGCAGTCGCTACAGTGATCGGGTTAAACAGGTAGTGCTTGATCAGGTCGGCAAAAATCACCCCCAGTACCACCGCCGGTAGCACGGCGATGATCAGGTTGACGGTAAAGCGTCGGGCTTGGGGCTGGGTCGGCAGGCCGATGACCACGTCAAAGATCTTGCGCCGAAACTCCCAGACTACCGCCAGGATCGCGCCGAGCTGGATGATGATATTGAAGGCTTCGAAACGCTCGCCGCCAAAATTGATCAGGTCGGCGACGATGATCTGGTGGCCAGTGCTGGAGATCGGCAAGAACTCCGTAAGCCCCTCGACGATGCCGAGAATCAATGCCTGTATGGCGGTCCAAAAATCCATGCTGTCTCCAAAGGTCATGCGCGTGGCATGCCTCTTAGTCTTTTTTAAGTTCACTGACGACGAGCGCACACAAGCGCCCGCGGTTGATTCTCAACGCCGGTCTGCAAAAAATCCGTGAAAAATCAGGCAGTACTCAGGTTTTTCGATTCCGGGCCGAAAGCCTATCAGACACGCCGGAAATCTCGAAGCAGCACCACAATTATAAAGAGCAGGGAGTGACAGGACGATGAACAGTTTGCGCAGCATGTCGATCAGCCGCCGCCTTTGGCTGATCCTGATAGTCGCCGTGTTGATGCTGCTGGCCTTGGGGCTGTTGATGCTCAACCAGATCCACGGCGACCTCTACCAGGCCAAGCGCCAGCAGACCCAGCATGTGGTACAGACCGCCAGTGGCGTACTCAGCTATTACCAGAACCTGGAGAAAACCGGCGTACTGACCCGTGACGCCGCGCAACAACAGGCCCTGAGCGCGGTGCGCGGCCTGCGTTATGACCACGATGATTACTTCTGGATCAACGACCTCACCCCCGTGATGATCATGCACGCGGCCAACCCCAAGCTCGACGGCCAGAACCTCTCGGCGATTCGCGACCCGGACGGTTTCGCCGTGTTCAACGAATTCGTGAGCCTGGCCAAGGCCAAGGGTGCCGGCATCGTCAACTACCGCTGGCCGAAGCCCGGCGCCGAAGCACCGGTAGAGAAAACCTCGTACATCCAACTGTTCGAACCCTGGGGCTGGATTATCGGCTCCGGCGTCTACGTCGACGATGTACAGGCTGAATTCAGGGGCCAGGTATGGAAAGCCTCGGCCATTGGCCTGGGCATTGCGTTGATGATGGCCGTGCTGGTGGTGTTGATCGCTCGCAGCATCGTGCAGCCGTTGCAGGCGGCGGTGAATGCCATGGGCAATATCGCCAGCGGCGAAAGCGACCTGACCCACAGCCTCGACACCCACGGTCGTGACGAACTGACCGCACTGGCCCAGCACTTCAATAGCTTCACCGCCAAGCTGCGCCAGGTTGTCGGCCAGTTGCAGGTGTGCGCGAACGCCCTGGGCCAGTCGTCCACCGAGCTGGGCCACAACGCCAGCCAGGCCCATGACCGCAGCCAGCAGCAGTCGCAGCAGATGGAACTGGTGGCCACCGCCATCAACGAGGTCACCTACGGCGTGCAGGACGTGGCCAAGAATGCCGAACACGCCGCCAGCGAAATGCGCGATGCCCAGGCCCAGGCACAACAGGGCCAGGTCAACATCGACGGCAGCTTGCAGCAGATCGACCAGCTCTCCACCACCATCAGCCAGGCTGTGGAGGTGATCCGCACTCTTTCCAGCGAAAGTACGCAGATCGGCGGGGTACTGGAGGTGATCCGCTCCATCGCCGACCAGACCAACCTGCTCGCCCTCAACGCCGCCATCGAAGCCGCCCGCGCCGGGGAGCAAGGCCGTGGGTTTGCGGTGGTCGCCGATGAGGTGCGGCTGCTGGCCCAGCGCACGCAGAAATCCACCGCCGAGATCCAGGTAATGATCGAGCGCCTGCAAGGTCACTCGGAAGCGGCGGTCAAGGTCATCAGCGACAGCCACAGCGCCTCGCAACTGACCATCGAGCAAGCCGGCCAAGCCGGTGCCAGCCTCTCCGCCATCGGCCAGGCACTGCACAACCTCAACGGCCTGAACGCCTCGATTGCCAGCGCCACCCTGCAGCAGGCCCATGTGGTGGAAGACATCAACCAGAACGTCACCCAAGCGGCCGGGCTGTCCCACAGCACAGCGCTGGCGGCGGAGCAATCGAGCGTGGCGAGTGCGCAGTTGCGTGGTTTGAGTGAGCAGCTTGATGGGTTGCTGCGCCAATTCCGAATCTAGCGCTGATTAGCCTTTTGTAGGAGCGAGCTTGCTCGCGAAAAACCCATAGGCACCGCGGTTATTCAGACAATACGCGGTAACCTTGACGATCTTCGCGAGCAAGCTCGCTCCTAAAGAGGGCAATGACGCATTGCCGTGTTTGAGGATTGGTGAGCTCTGGGTACAATCACCGCCCTCTCCCACTCTCCCAAGGATCCGCCATGTCCGGGCTTGAACTGTTCGCCGCCGCCCTGGGGGTGATCGCTGTCTGGCTGACGGTCAAACAAAACCCCTGGTGCTGGCCCATCGGCCTGGTGATGGTGTTGCTCTACACCTGGGTGTTTTTCGAGGTCAAGCTCTACTCGGACATGCTGCTGCAAGTGGTCTACGCGGCGCTGCAAGTTTACGGTTGGTGGCAGTGGACCCGCGCTGGCGACGTCAAGCAAGGCCGCCAGGTCACCAGCCTGAAAGCGCCGGCAATCATGGCCAGCCTGGCTGTGGGCGCCGTCGGCAGTCTGCTGCTGGGCGCCGCCATGGCCCACTGGACTGACGCCGCCCAGCCCTGGCTCGACGCCGCCCTCACCGGTTTCAGCCTGGTGGCGCAGATGTGGATGGCGCAAAAACGCGTACAGTGCTGGCCGTTGTGGATTGTGGTGGATGTGATCTTCGTCGGCCTGTTCCTCTACAAAGGCCTCTACCTCACCGCGGCGCTCTACGCCCTGTTTACCGCGATTGCCGTGCAAGGCTGGCGCGAGTGGCGCGCCGACCCGGCGTTGCGCGCATGAAAGTGGTGGTATTGGCGGGCCCCGAATCCAGCGGCAAGAGCTGGCTGGCGGCGCAGTTGCACGCGCACTTTGGTGGGTTGATGGTGGGGGAATATGTGCGGTACTTCATCGATCAGCATCAGCGCGACACCACCCTGGCGGATATCCCGGCCATTGCCCAGGGCCAGTTGGCCTGGGAGGATGCCGCCCGCGCCAAACGCCCCGCCTTGCTGATTCTCGACACCCACCTGCTGACCAACAAGCTCTGGAGCCAGACCCTGTTCGGCGACTATCCCGGCTGGCTTGATGACGAACTTCTGGCGCGGCATTACGACCTGCACCTGCTGCTCTCACCCGAGGATGTGGAATGGAGTGCCGACGGTCAGCGCTGCCAGCCGGAACTGGCGGATCGCCGGGCGTTTTTTCAGGCCAGCCTGGAGTGGATGCAGGAGCATCGACAGCCACTGGTAGTGATTGGCGGAGATTGGGAACAAAGGCGCCAGGCGGCATTTGCTGCGGTCACCCAGCTGCTCAAGCCCTGACACTCTTCCCTGTGGGAGATTCTATGGTTGAGGGGCAACCCTCAACCAACTTTTGGTTGATATTCGCTTTGCCCTTTCAGCAGAGCGAACACCACCCGAGCAAGCTTGCGGGCCAGTATTACCAACGCCTGTGTGGT
>NZ_JAENSV010000074.1:0-12361 GCF_016613265.1 Pseudomonas sp. MF6751 | reverse complement strand
AGCCTTGAGCTTGACTGAGTTGAATGATGGCGCGCTCTTCGACGCTGAGTTCGGAATAGGACATAGGGGCAGCACCGTACCGGAAAGGTCAGGTGTTGCACTCAGTTTTCGCGGCCGCCGGGCTATTTTTGGCAGTTCCGCAACCTCATCGTATGCTGAAGATATTCTGATGCTCATTTCTGAAAAGAAATTTTGTAAGGCCATCGTCGAGTCGTCACCTGGGACAGCATTGGAAATATATCTCGCAGTTAAGGATGCGGAAAAACACTCAATCAACATTGATGTTTTTTCGAAAAATATTATTAATTGCGCAATAATGAATAAAGAATCTTTTTTATATCAAGAGGCCGGAGACTATAACTCAGGTTTAATAGGTCATTTTAAACCTTTAAGCCACGCAATGTTTTCGCAGCATGAGATGGTGGAGGAAATCGGTTCAATGTTCGAGTTGGACCTGTGGGGGGGCAACTCCCTTGATGCGTCTCAATGGGAAGCCTACTGTAGGATTGTGCTGATGACGTACAAGGACAAGGTTAACAGCGACTTCTGGGGTAGTTCGAGATCTCTTTGGCATGCCTTTGATAATATTGAGAGCATGGTTAGCGACTTATATAGACTTAACGGAGTTGTCGATTATTCAATAAATGATGATTCAATAAAAAAATTGCGCGTTGCAGTGAGCTTCATACAGAGCATTATAGCCGCATTAGAAAATCTTGGTATTCCTAAGCATTTGACACTTAAGAAAGACGGCGTAGTTGGAAATCACTACGATCAAATTGCAAATTTAATTTTTGAAATTATTCAAAGGGCTGCTGCAATCAAGGAGCCTTGGGCGCTGGCATGGTGGATACACCACAACACATTATGGGGAGAAATATTCGGCGCCTTCTCTTCTAAAGGACCGGCGGCTAAGATTATTATGTTTAAGTTTCGACGCCTTGTCTATGAAGAGTTCAAAAGAATGGAAGAATTTCCAAATTTCAAAGGAGCGAAATTCGCAGGTTTTTTCCTCAATGTATTTGGATTTCTACCCAATAAAGCTACCGGCAAACATGAAGAGATAATTAAAAAAATTGTAGTTGGTTGGGTAAAGAAATTCTATGTCGAACTTCATCGTAAAAATCCACAGGTAGCTACGCATTGCCTAGTAGACGGCATAGTTTACGATGACTTAAGGCTGAGACTGATAAAAACATACTCACCAAATGCTTTGCGGCCAAAACCTAAAATGGTGTACCTACAGTTAGCCACATAACCTGATTGTAGAGAGTACAGTATATTAATCAGTGGGATACATTACGCACGTTGTACGTCGAGCCTTAGCGAACAGAAATGCAGCAATAATGATTGGCACCAGTTTTAATGAAAGTGCTTAATTAGGATGCGCTGTTGTCGTGGAGCTGCTAGCCGACCGTCGTTTGGCCGAGGGCAATACGAATCATGAAATGGCTAGGCAATGCGCACTTACGACTTACTTAAGGGCTTAAGGGCAATGGCTGCGTTAAGGCGAAGTGGGCCTGAAACTCCCAAAGACCGAAATACAGGGGCAGGGGAAAGGGCGCATTACCTATGAAAGCCATGTTGAAGGGTATCCCTCGACCCAAATAGTATTTCGCGAGAGGCAACCAATGACGAACAGCATTTATTCATGAACATTCGCTTCGTGTCGGTGCAGCCCTAGAGCTATTAGCCAACGTCCCCGTATGACGTATTGCCGGCTGTCTGCGCGAATGCAAATGATTGGTCGATGGTGATGCGATTAGGCAGTCATGTGAGAAAAAATGGCGCAACTGATCCCACTGATCCCACTGATCCCACTGATCAGACAAATCAGCACTGGGTTACTCGCGCTCCACCCAGCGCGCGCCGTTGTCCCCCCACCACACCTACGGTCTAAATAGGACGGTAATTCCGCATACCTGCAACAACCGAAAGCCGTGTACGCAAGGGGCCTTTAGCCAGACACACCACATCAGAAATACCTGCGATTCCCTGCAGCAAACGCTCCCGCCGAGTAACGCTCCTGCGGAAAAATCCTTGTTGCTTAGGGCACTAGTGCTAATCCAGTGGCTTCATCTTGCTTGACAAGGCTTCTCACGTCTTGAAGGATCAGCCACTACAGGCGATTCGCCACCAACTGATCGCGACAGTTTTCTAGACCGCAAGCTCACAGGAATACTTATGGACGAGCAGACAAAAGGGGCTTGGCTTCTAGCACAGTCAAAATGCCTAGACGGCATTACTGGTGCGAGCCGATTAGAAAATATTCAATACGCAGGTAAGACAGGGAGGCTTTACAATCTGCTCAGAAGAAACACTCTAGATTCATCCATGCAGACGTTAAACTCGGAAGATATTACGACGATTTGTCAACTTAATAATATTGACCGAGCATCCCGCGAGTCTGGCTTGCAGCTATTAGAGCGAGAAGGCCGAATAGACATAGGCGAAAATAAATCCATTGCAATTTTAGGGGCTACCGCCCGATCAGTTTTAGAGTTTACTTCTCAGATATTCGATGACTGCGAGCCATCCAAAGAGGAAACGGCCGCAATTCATTTATCTGAGTTGGTCGCTCAAAAACCGATTACTAGAGCAGAGGCTACTGAATACATTTCAGATAACTTCAAACTTGCGAATGACAAAGCCTCAAGCGTGGTCGACATATGCAAATCTACCGCTATTCTTGACCAAGCGGAAAACAAAGGCCTAGTCCTTTTATTCAACAACAATAATTTTCGAAGTGGAAACTACGCTCAAAAAGCGTATCAACTTCTTCAGTCGCTAAATGCGGCTGAAAGTCAGAGCTATCGTGAGCTACAGGATCACCTTAATAAAAAAGGTGCTATCGACGACAAACAAGCTGAAAGAATACTTGGCTCTGTACTCTTCAAGCGCTTAGTTGGAATTGGTTTACTTGACCGACTTGAGGTGAGCAACAGCACAGAGGTTATTGGATATCTAACATCACCAAATTCTTTCCAGAAGTTTGGTCGACCTTTCGAAGATGATCCAATCGACGACGCCAAAGCACTTATGGCATCTTTGACCTACGGCATGACCCGCAGCGAACATAAACGGGGAAATATTACTTTACCCGACGCTCTTTTAAGAAAACTTATATCTGGACATCCAGTAGGTGGCGAACGAGGCGTTGCAGCAATTGGTGAAGATTATAAAGAGCTTGAAAAAAGACAGGTAATTAAAGTAACAAAGAAAGCTGGTAACCGATATACTATGACTCTGTTAAAGAAAGATGTCGGAGAGCTCGCAAGGACGATAATCCAAGGGAACGCTCCGGCTCAGGATGCGCTCTTAATGGATGGCGGCGCCGCGAAAAGCTTCAAAGGCCCTGCTGAAAATCGTGCAGAAATTCGTGCAAAACATACGCTTGATGACACGCAATTCATTGCAAGCGCACTAGATCAAATGAGGAGCGGTGGCTAATATGGCAATTTCTAAGGGTCCACTGTTAGAAGAGCTTGTTAGAGCATATTTCTCAAAACAAGGTTTTTATGCAATCAGGTCAGTGCCCTTCTCGTTCGAGGGCAACGATGTAACTGATATCGACGTCTGGCTTTACAGCAGGCAAACTGCTAGCGTCCGAATAAAAGCAATTGTTGACGTAAAAAACAAACGATCGCCCAAAGCATACGAAAGAATCCTGTGGGTTAAAGGTTTACAGTCAATCCTTAAGTGTGATCGCGCTATTATTGCCACTACAGACGAAAACCCTGGACTGGCTAAATTTGCTCATGAAAACAATATCTCAGTACTTTCTAAAGGTTTTTTAGATCGTTTAGACAAAAAGATCAATGTGGATGCGCGACTCTCGATTGAGGAATTCAATTTAGCCATCCAGGAAAACTATAACCATAAACACGACGGTGACTGGATCAAAGTCTTATCCGATACAAAGTCGGCACTTGCAAGCCTTGGAAGCTTCACTGCTTTCAATAAAGCGATGATGGCGTTTCATTTTTTTGCTGACCGCATGGAAGTTAGATCACAATATAGCAACCAACTACAGCGATGCCTTCTTTCTGCGGCCTCTCTGGCATGTATTGCTTTAGACGGCGCACTTGAGAAACTCACTTTTCAAGATGCGGTGTTCCGTTTTGAGGGTGTAAAAGACGGCATAACTTACGGCGACAGCGACGGAAAATTCAGGCAAAGTCTGGAGCTTGCTTTCAGAGCAATTTCCGAGAATGTTATCAATGGTAAAACTCTAGCGAGCCAAGCCAAAGAGAATATAAACCAAGAGCTTTCAAAAATCAGGGCAGACTTAATAGGCGAGTACTTTGCTCGAGAACACAACGCGCAGAGTCTATTTAGCGCAGCGAAAGAGCTGGATGAAAAAGCTTTCGCTAAGGAAAGTGCGGCAGTTGAGTTATCCATCGAGGCACGGTCGATCCTGGGTGTATTTGCAGATTTTGTCAGGGTAAAGAGAAGCATCCTACCAATAGGTCGCAATCTGTCAGCGGCCAGCGAACCGGCATTTGAACCACAGAAAAGCCCGGAGACGGAGGCAACAGCAGCAGATGAAAGGATAGAAAAAAGTCTGCAAGGTAAGCTTTTGTAAGCTCAACACGCGAGAAGGAGCATAGCCAAGCACCTCTCCTTCTCGCTCAGCAGCAGCGCCATGTATCCCTGCATGTATCCCTCCAACAACAAAAATAAAATAATTTGTTTAAAAACAATTATTTAACATGCTAATTCGAATCCCGCCGGGGCACCAGATACGAAATGAAAAAGCCCCCGTCGTGAAATCTGGGGCTTTTTCGAACGATGCCCTGAAGCACCATCTAAGCCACCCACTCTTCCCCATCCCCCCTCAACACCTCCCGCAACACCCCCTCCAACACCCCAAAAAACCCCTGAATATGCCCCTGCTTCAACGCCTGTGGCCGCGTCACCAAATAAACCTCCATCGCCGGCAGTTCTATCTCCTGAAAAACCTCACTCAACCCCGTAGCCAAAATACGCGGCAACACCGCCACCCCCATCCCCCGCCTCACCGATTCAAGCTGCACCGCAAACGAACTCACCCTAATCGGCGCATGATCCAGCCCCGCAGCTTTAGCGGCACGCATTTGCGGTAGCAGATCCAGCGGTGGCAGCAAGGCGATACTGGCGGCAGTCGCTGGGGTTAGCGCAGGAAACCGTTGCAGGTATTCGGCGGTTGCGAACACCCCGTAAGCGAGTTTGCCGAGCCCTCGGTAGATCAGGGAAGGTTCGCCCAGGTGTGCGGTGCGTATGGCGATGTCGGCCACGCCTCGTACGATTTTGTGGAAGTCGGTGGTGACCTGCAGCTCTACGGAGCAGCCTGGGTGCTGCGCTGTGAAGCGGCTGGCGGCCTCGAGCACGCTGGCAGAAAAGCCTTCGCCGGCGCTCACCAGCACGGTGCCGCTGAGGGTTGCCGGCGTGCCGTCGACGGGGGCCTTGCGTCGCAGGCCGGATTCGGCTGCCAGGGCGACGTCTACCAGGGCTTGGCCTCGGGAGGTGAGCCGGCAGCCTTCTACGCCGCGTTCCACCAGTGGCTCGCCCAGGGCGGTTTCCAGTTGGGTTAGGCGTCGGGAGACGGTAGAGGCCGCGATACCGAGTAATTGGCCTGCCTGTAAAAAGCTGCCGCGCCGTGAGACTGCCAGCAGCAGTCGAAGATCGTCCCAATTTGCCTGCAATGCCATATCTCCGCGCTTCCCTGGTGTGCAGATGTGCAAAGCCATTATGCCGTAGGCGCTGTTTTTACGGCGCGGGCTCGCGGGTATATCTACTGGCCTTCTCAACAAATGGAATGGCCTGTATGAACACGAACCCCAATCGCTTGCGCAGCACCTTTGTGACCGGTGCCACCGGCTTGCTGGGCAATAACCTGGTACGGGAGCTGGTCGCACGGGGTTATGCGGTGAAGGCGCTGGTCCGTTCGGCGGCCAAGGGCGCGCAGCAGTTCGGCGATTTGCCGGGCGTGGAGTTGGTGGTGGGGGACATGGCTGATGTGGACGCCTTCTCGGCGGCGTTGCAAGTCTGCGATACGGTGTTTCACTGCGCGGCGTTTTTTCGGGATAACTACAAGGGCGGCAGCCATTGGGAGGAACTGGAAAAGATCAATGTGATCGGTACGCGAGCCCTGCTGCAACAGGCGTATGACGCCGGTGTGCGACGGTTTGTGCATACCTCGTCGATTGCCGTGCTCGACGGTGCCCCCGGTACGCCGATCGACGAGACGTGCCTGCGGGCCGAAGCCGATGCGGATGACTACTACCGCAGCAAGATCCTGGCTGAGCGGGAGGTGTTGAGGTTTCTTGAAAGCCATCCGCAGATGCACGCCTGCATGGTCTTGCCCGGTTGGATGTGGGGGCCGGGCGACCGTGGGCCGACGTCTTCGGGGCAATTGGTCAGGGACGTCATCAACGGCAAGTTGCCGGGGCTGATTCCTGGCAGCTTTTCTCTGGTCGATGCCCGCGATGTGGCCTGGGCGCACATCGCCGCCGCCCAAAGCGGGCGACGGGGCGAACGTTATCTCGCGGCCGGTCGCAACTTGACCATGCGCCAGCTGATTCCGGCGCTGGGGCGTATTGCCGGGGTCAAGGTGCCCTCCCGTCAACTGCCGCTGCCCGCGCTCTACCTGTTGGCCGCAGTGCAAGAGGCCTACGCTTACCTGACTGGAAAGCCCATCTTGCTGAGCATGGCGACGTTGCGGCTGTTGATACGCGAGGAGCACCGTACCCGCTTTGACCACCGTAAAAGTGAAGAAGAACTGGGGCTGAGCTTTCGTGTGCTGGAGCAGACCCTCACGGACACGGTGGCCTGGTCCCGGGCCTACGGCGGGTTGTAATAAAAAGCCCCAGGTCGACAGGCCTGGGGCTGGTTCTTGGCGACAGGTTCAATGCTGTTGCAACGCCTCTAGCCTCGCCGGCAAGTCCTCCTCGGGAAAGCGTTGGTACAGCGCCAGCAGTTTTTCATCCGCGGCCCTGGTTTCACCCGCTCGGCGCAGGTTCACAATTTCCTGCAGACCCTCTTCCAACGTCGGCAGCGCCCGTTTGCTGAGTTTCAGCGCTGGCTGATCCGCCACTGCGCTTTCGGCTTGAGCAGGCGCACTTTCAACTCGGGGCGCTATCGCCATCCGGGCCATGGGCGCGGGTGCGGAGAAGGCTTGCGGCGCTGGCTGGGCGGCTTCTTCGTGGTGCAGCGCAGAGAATGTCGCGGTGGAGATTTCGGGTTGCGGCACGGGGGAGCGCATGACCACGCCGATCATCAGTGCCAACCCGGCGACGGTGGCAAATGCCATTTGCCAGCGCGGGCGTTGGCAGGCTTGCAGCCAGCGTTGCCACAGGCTGGGTTGCGGCTGCAGCGCTTCGTGGCGGGCGGCGTTGAGGATGAAGGCGTCGAGGGACGCGGGCGGTTCGCCCGTGCTGTGTTGACGAAAGTGCTGGAGCAGCGCGTCGTCTGGGGTGTGTCGGGAGTCAGTCATACAGGTACCTCCTCGGCCAGCAGGCGCCGCAATTTTTGCAGGGCGTAGCGCAGGCGGCTTTTTACGGTTTCCAGCGGGGCGCCGGTGAGGGTGGCGATTTGCGGTACTTCGAGCTCGCCGTGCAGGCGCAGCAGAAACACTTCGCGCTGGTCTTCGGGCAACGCTTGCAGGGCCGCGTCGAGGCGCGCCTGGTCGCGGCTGAGGGTCAGTTGCGCCTCGGGGCCGTCGCTGTCGTCGGCCTGGGCGTGCAGCTGTTCATCGTAGCTGTCGTGCAAGGGGTTGTGGATGCCGTGCTTGCGCCAGTGGTCGATCAGGCGGTTGCGGGCGATCTGGAACAACCAGGTGCGAAAACTCGCCCGGCCTTGTGGCTGGGTGGTGCTGCGGATGAGGCTGAGCCAGGTGTCCTGGTAGATTTCTTCGGCCAGTTCGGCTTTGTTGCACAGGGACACGAGGAAGCGGTACAGGCCCTGGCGGTGGCGGCTGTACAAGGCTTCGAAGGCGGCAGCGTCACCGGTTCGATAGCGGGCCAGCAGCGATTCGTCGCTGGGTGAGTCATCTGGAACGGCCATGTAGTGGGCGAACTCCTTTTTGTCAGCCGAAGCAGGGTTAAGTGTGGGAGCGGGCTTGCTCGCGATGGCATCCACTCGGTGTGCCTGATGGACCGAGTTGTCTGCATCGCAGGCAAGCCAGCTCCCACATTGGTTCATTGTTGTGGTGGAGATCAGGGTTTGAGGCTTTGGGCCAGCTCCACCAGTTGCACGAATTCGTTGCGCAGCCCGAACGGGTCATCACCGCGGGCCGAGCGTGCCAATTTCGCGGTGTCTTGCACACTCATGGTGCCAGTGTAGCGGCCATCGCCCTTGAGCTGTTGGGCGAAGGCGGCCACGGCAGACGCGAAGCGCAGATCATCGCTGGCCGGGGTGGTTTGGTTGGCGATGGGGCGTTCGATCAACTGACTGTTACCGCCCGCAGCGGGTTTGTAGCGCACCCGAAGCATCGCAAGCTCCGCGGATTGGCTTGCGTCCGCAGGCGCAGCGGCATAGCGCAGAGGCTCCAACCAGCCCTTCTCGCCCTTGGGCACGATTTCATACAGCGCGGTCACAGTGTGCCCTGCACCAATCTCGCCGGCATCGACTTTGTCGTTGTTGAAATCCTCACGCTTCAGGGCGCGGTTTTCATAGCCCAGCAGGCGGTACTCGCTGACCTGGGCGGGGTTGAATTCCACCTGCAATTTCACATCCCGTGCCACCACCGCCAGGGTTGAGCTGAGTTGCTCCACCAGCACCTTGCGCGCTTCACGCAGGTTGTCGATATAGGCGTAATTGCCATCGCCCGCATCGGCCAGTTGTTCCATCAGGTGTTCGTTGTAGTTATCCACACCGAAGCCGAGGGTGGTCAGGGACACGCCACTTTTGCGCTGGGTTACCGCCATTTGCTTGAGGCTGTCGAAGTCGCTGATGCCCACGTTGAAGTCGCCGTCGGTGGCCAGCAGGATGCGGTTGATGCCTTGGTCGATAAACCCTTCGCGGGCCATCTGGTAGGCCAGTTCGATGCCGGATGCGCCTGCGGTGGAGCCGCCGGCGGTGAGTTGGTCGATGGCGTTGCGGATCTTGGCTTTTTCACTGCCCGAGGTGGGCTTGAGCACCACGCGGGATTCACCGGCGTACACCACCAACGACACACGGTCCTGATCGCGCAGTTGGTCCACCAGTAATTTCAGCGTGCTTTTGACCAGCGGCAAGCCTTCGCGGCGGTCCATGGAGCCGGACACGTCCACCAGGAACACCAGGTTGGCAGGCGCCAGTTCGGCCACGGTTTTATCGGAGGCTTTGATGCCAATGCGCAGCAGTTTTGTGCGGGGGTTCCATGGCGTGGCGGCGACTTCGGTGGTGACGCCAAAGGGTGAGCCGTCGGTGGGCAGTGCGTAGTCATAGGGAAAGTAATTGACCATTTCCTCCAACCGAACCGCGCCTTCGGGCGGCAGGCGGCCTTGGTTGAGGAAGCGCCGTACGTTGGCGTAGCTGCCCGTGTCGACATCCACGCTGAAGGTGGAGACCGGGGTTTCGGCGACGCGGTGCACCGGGTTGTCGGGCAGGTTGGCGTATTGCTCGCGGGGTTCGCTGCGGTCATTCATCATCGCCATTTCACGCACCATGATCGGTGCCGGCATGGCCATACGCTTGGCCATCGCGCCCTCAACCGGCGCGCTGTGCAACTCGGCGATGGGTTGTACGGGTTTGGCCACCTCGGGAGAGGAAGACAGCCCACACCCGGCCAGCGCTACCAGCAGGGTAACGATGAAGCCTTGGGCAGCGGGACGCAGGCAGAGCAGAGGGCGGGACATGGGCTGAACCTCGTGAATGAATAGTCCGTTCACAAGGTCAGACGCGAGGAAGGTTGGGTTCGGGTTAAACCTTGGAAATTCACCCCGATCAATGTGGGAGCTTGCCTGCGATAGCGGTGTGTCAGGCAGCCTTTCCAGCACTGGCCCACCGCTATCGCAGGCAAGCCAGCTCCCACAGTTGAATGGCGGTGTTCTCTTAGTCCGTGCCGTACTTGGGGTTACGCGGGCCGTACAAGATACCGGTGCGTTGCCCTGCCGACAGCAACCGCGCACTGGTGATACCGGCAATCGGGTGTGCCGCATCGGTGGAGCTGTTGATCACCTGCTTGACCGCCGCCGTGATCAGCATGCCCACCAGGCCGCCACCGTTGTTGTTGCCCTCCTCGCTCGACGCCCGCGCCGAACCGGTCCACAGGGTGGTGCCGGTGCGCAGGTCCACCAGTTTGGCCGAGGCCGTCACCGAGGTGTCGCTGGAGATCAGCATGTACTGAGTGCCGTACTCGCTGATGGTGATATACAGCGCCGCGTCCGCACCAAAGATGTCATGCAGCTTGGCCGGTTGTACGGCCTGGATATCGTTGGCGGTGGTGAGGCCGTTCTGGCGGAAGGTTTCGTCCACCAGGGCAATCGGCAACACGTAGTAGCCGGCTTCGGCCAGCGGGTAGGTGACTTGCGACACCAGGCTGTAGGACGCCTGCACTTCCGGCGATTCATTGATCGGCGGCAGTACCAGGATCGACTTGGGCCGCGCCTGTTTGTACGCCGAATAATCAACCGTCTTGGGTGCGGCGCAACCGCCGAGCAACGCCAGGGCCAGCAAGGCGCCGGTGAGTTTTAACAGGCTCATTTGGTGGCGACTCCGGCTTTGGCGTTTTTCAACAGAAAGTCCATGTACGCAGCAGATTCGGGGAACAGGGCCTTCTCGGTGCGAAACTCCTGCACCATCTGGTCATCCTTGCCCATGTTCATGTACAGCATGCCCAGGTGCGCGTGGTAACCCGGCGGCGCCTTGCGGCCACTGGCGTTGATCTTCTGCAGATCGCGTTCCAGTGCTTCCACCTGCGCTTCCTTGGGCTCGCCCTTGAAGTACTCGTAAACCTGCGGCTGGTAGCTCTCCCATTGATACAGGGGCTGGGGCGCCGTCTGGCACCCGGCTACCGTCGCGATTGCTGCCAGCGTCAGCGCTAACTTCACTGCCTTGCTCATCCGTGTACTGCTCCTTGTGGTGTGGCTGATCAGTTACGCGGGTTCCAGGCGCCGGCGTTGATGCCGTCGACCAGGCGGTTGATCGCTTCGCGCATGGCCAGGTCGAGCACCTTGCCATTGAGGGTGGAGTCATAGCTGGCGGTGCCGCCGAAGCCGATCACTTCACGGTTGGACAGCGCGTACTCACCGGCGCCCTGGGTGGAATACACCACTTCGGAGGTGTTGATGTTGACGATATTCAACGCGACTTTGGCGTAGGCCACTTGGGTCTTGCCACGGCCGAGGATGCCGAACAGCTGGCGGTCGCCGGTTTCTTTGCGGCCGAACTCGGTTACATCGCCAGTCACCACATAGTCAGCGCCCTTGAGCTTCTGCACGGTGCCTTTGATCTTGGCTTCCTGGGAGATTTCGCCCATGTTGTCGCGGTCCAGCACGCTGAAGCGGTTGGTCTGCTGCAAGTGGGTGATAAGGATGGTCTTGGCCTGGCCACCGAGACGGTCAACGCCATCGGAGAAGATGCCGCGCATGTAGCTGGAGCGGTTATCGAACTTGCCCACGGCAATCGGCACACGCACGCCGGAATAGGCCACGTGGGCGCTGGCGACTTGCTCCACCGGCATCGCGCGGTTGCTCTCGGTGGCGCAACCGGCCACGGTCAACAGCGCCGCGGCGGTGAGGCCCGACAGCAGGATTTTGGACAGTGTCTTCACAGGGTGCTCCTTGGGTGAGGAAATCAGCGTTGCTGGGTTTTCCAAGGAGAAAGGCAGCCTGAAAACGCACTGGCCTGGATTCTTCCCTGAAAGACGGTGATACAACGGCTGCGGCATTTTACGGGGTTGAGAGCGGTTCTCAAGTTGTTTCGGCCATAGGTGGGTGGCTTACCCTACTGCCGACCGCAATACTCAAAGCAACAAAGATCAAATGTGGGAGCTGGCTTGCCTGCGAAAGCGATAGTGCAGCAACAGATGCAGCGACTGACACACCGCCTTCGCGGGCAAGCCCAATGCCGATCAATTAAACGAACGCAATACCCAAAGCAACGAAGATCCAATGTGGGAGCTGGCTTGCCTGCGAAAGCGATAGTGCAGCAACAGATGCAGCGACTGACACACCGCCTTCGCGGGCAAGCCCAATGCCGATCAATTAAACGAACGCAATGCCCAAAGCAACGAAGATCCAATGTGGGAGCTGGCTTGCCTGCGAAAGCGATAGTGCAGCAACAGATGCAGCGACTGACACACCGCCTTCGCGGGCAAGCCCAATGCCGATCAATTAAACGAACGCAATACCCAAAGCAACGAAGATCCAATGTGGGAGCTGGCTTGCCTGCGAAAGCG
>NZ_JAENSV010000073.1:0-12947 GCF_016613265.1 Pseudomonas sp. MF6751 | reverse complement strand
CCCCCACTTTCATCGCCCCCGCACCGCCGCGCACCATGGCCGCCACCTGCATAAACCCAATAACAACAGGTTCACACCATGAGCACTTTCCAACCGCGCCAGCTGTTGCTGGCGGCTGCTGTCGCCAGTTCTGCCCTGCCCGTTCTCGCCCAGGATCACGGCTTTCTCGAAGACGCCAGCGCCAACCTCAACCTGCGTAACTTCTTCTTCAACCGCAACTACACCAATCCTACGAAGGCTCAGGGTGGCGCGCAGGAGTGGACGCAAAGTTTCATTCTCGACGCCAAGTCCGGGTTCACCCAAGGCACAGTCGGTTTTGGTGTGGATGTGCTGGGTTTGTACTCGCTCAAGCTCGATGGCGGGCGTGGCACGGGCGGCACGCAGTTGCTGCCGCTGGACCATGACGGTCGGCCAGCCGATGAGTTTGGCCGGCTGGGCGTGGCATTCAAGGCGCGCTTTTCCAAGACCGAGCTGAAGGTGGGCGAATGGATGCCGGTGCTGCCGATCCTGCGTTCCGACGATGGCCGCTCCCTGCCACAGACCCTGCGTGGCGGGCAGATCACCTCGAAGGAAATCGACGGCCTGACCCTCTATGGCGGCCAATTCCGCGCCAATAGCCCGCGGGACGACGGCAGCATGAGCGACATGTCGATGTTCGGCAAAACCGCCTTCACCTCCGACCGTTTCAACTTCCAGGGCGCCGAATACGCGTTCAACGACAAACGCACCCAAGTCGGCGTGTGGAATGCCCAGCTCAAGGACATCTACAGCCAGCAGTTCGTCAATCTGATCCACAGCCAGCCTGTGGGCGACTGGACCCTGGGCGCCAACCTGGGCTTCTTCTACGGCAAGGACGACGGCAGCGCCCGCGCCGGCGACCTGGACAACAAAACCTGGTCCGGCTTGTTCTCGGCCAGGTACGGCGGCAACACCTTCTACGTCGGCCTGCAAAAACTCACCGGCGACAGTGCCTGGATGCGCGTCAACGGCACCAGCGGCGGCACCCTGGCCAACGACAGCTACAACTCCAGCTATGACAACGCGCAGGAGAAATCCTGGCAGGTTCGCCACGACTACAACTTCGCTGCCCTCGGCATACCGGGCCTGACCCTGATGAACCGCTATATCAGCGGCAGCAACGTGCACACCGGCACCATCACCGACGGCAAGGAGTGGGGCCGCGAGACCGAAGTAGGCTATACGGTGCAGAGCGGCACGCTGAAAAACCTCAACGTGCGCTGGCGCAATTCGAGCATGCGCAGGGACTACAGCAACAACGAGTTCGATGAAAATCGGTTGATCGTCAGCTATCCGATCAGTCTGCTGTAAACCGGCATAGCACTTACTGTATGGTGCGCGCCTGCCGCTGCTGATCCCCCCAGCAGCGGCCTTTACTCGGGCCCTGCACGGCATGAAATCCTTCGCTACAGCAATCGCACTGTTTGCCCTGGCCTTGAGCCTGGGGGGCTGCATCAGCGCCCCCATCGCCCTGACGCCACAGACCGAACAACGCCTGCTGGCCCAGGCGCCGATCCGCTTTTTGCTGACCTTCGATGACGGCCCAAGCGCCTCGGGCTACAACAATCCGAGCCGTTCGGTAGTGGCGGACCTGGCCAACAACCCGGTGCTGCCGGGGATCAAGGCAGTGTTCTTCCTGCAGACCGAAGCCGCTCGCTCCGGCGGCAGTGCCCGGGGGCGCAAGACCATGGAACGCGAATTCGCCGCCGGCCATGTCCTGGCCTTTCACACCGCCACGGCGTTTCACACCAATCATCGCTGGCTGAACGACGCCACCCTGGAACACACCCTTACCGAAGGGGCTGCCGACATTGCCGCCATCACGGGCACGCGCCCCGTGCTGGTACGCCCCCCCTTCTGGAACTACGACAAGCGCACCTTCGCCGCCTACCAACGCCACGGCATGCACGTACTGCTGACGGACTTGAGTGCCAATGACGGCAAGATCTGGGGCTTCAACGCCAGCCCGCGTCGGCGGGCCAACCTGTATCGGCAACTGTCGGTGGTGCGCGAACGCATCGCCTTGGGTGAACTACCGACAGTGGAGGGCGTGATTCCGGTAGTGGTGACCTTCCATGACATCAATCGCTACACCGCGAGGCATATGCAGGAGTACTTGCAGATCCTGATGGACAGCGCGCGGGTCAACGGATTGAAGACCGCTGCCCAGCCGTTCTATGCCGACCACGCCGCGCTGGAACGCGCAGCGCTGGCCCGGACGGTCAAGGCTGTGAACGAGCCGGTGCATCTGCCGGGGGTGTGGAATTGGGTGTGGGATGCAGATACTCACTAAGAGGGAAAGTCGTACCGACCTATATATCTATTTGCAAAAATGATCATTCTAAAAACACTATAAAACTGTCATTTATAACAGCGCCCCCGCCAATACCGAGCGCATAGAGTTGTCGACGATCGTTGTCGTCAGCAGGCATTGGACGCCGCCGTCAATGCCATCGAACATCGGCTCATGTTGCGGGAGGGTGTGTACTTGGACATCAAGCGATGGGACGCCGCCAACACGGCTCGAGCACCTCCTTGATCTCGCTACGGGTCACACCCAACTGCAACGCGCAACCCTCGCCCGCTCGGTGAAAATTGCAAACGAAGCGGTACTTCTGCCGGGGGCTATGGCACTGGCTGTGGGGCGCCGACGCAAACTAAGCGTTCCGCAACAATTGGACTTACCGGTAGATACAGACATAAGGAACCAACCCTAAAAGTTCGCCAATAAAGAGGCACGCAATCCTTCATCTACAGGTAACCAATGATCACTCAGTCTTCCTTCACCCAAATACCAAACGCTGCCCCGATACTTTCATCGCCCTCACTTGCCTCTGGGCCTTCCAGCATTGCAACGGCGACTATTATTGAAATCCCCGGTTTCAGCGACCCTCGCTACGACAAGTACCGTCGCCACAGGTTAAACGCATTCTCACGTTTTACACCAGACCAACTCGCAGGCAAAGAAAAATACATCAACTCTGAAACATTACGACACGACAAGAATGTAAAAATAACTCATGAGGTAACCATCAATAGCCCGGATCGAAAGCCTGCCACTATCGCAGACAGCCACTTGGTAATTGAAACAGGTAACACCCATGACCGCATCAGAATAAAAAAAGGACCCGGCGAAAGTTTAACTGTACTCATCAATGAAATACCCTACCAACTAAATAACATGGCGTTCATAAATACCCCAATCTTCTGCTTGCGGATCAAAACAAACGGGGGCGACGACTGTGTGCTTGTCGACTCGGATGTTGAATTCCCTGTCGATATCGACTTAGGGGAAGGCAATGATTACGCCCAGGCGGGTTCAGGATACACCCTCATGCGCGGAGGGTCAGGCAACGACACGCTTAAACTCGGCAGAGGCGATGGTAAAGCATTCGGAGGGGACGGCGACGATCTGATGATCGCCGGTACCGGTCATGGCATGCTCAGAGGCAATAATGGCAATGACCGCATGCAAGCTGGCGAGGGCGTTGAAGGACGAGTTTTGTACATGGACGGGGGGGAGGGTCACGACTTTATGATTGTCACAAAAAACACCCTTGATAACCCGACTATTTTGCACGGAGGTAAAGGCGAAAACCTCATCGTCACTCACGGCAAGGCGACCGTATATACCGGTCGCGATAAAAACATTGTTCGCACGCACAGTGACGACACCGTAATCTACGCCAAACCAACGGATGAAGTTCATCGTACGTCGGGCTCGACATTGACTCACACCGCCTACAAGGAACTGGGACACAGCGGGTATCTTGTTGACGGCTCTCAAGATTTCGTACAAAACGTAAACGACGATATTGACCTATTACGCCTCTCGCCGGTAGGCAAGCAGATGTTAGCTGAGGGTGACTCGGCAGCAAAACGTAATGATGCCCCTACGCTAATTAAAGAAACCGCCGACGAAAACGCTTATTACTACTACAACAATTCAAAACTAAAAAAACACTTTTCCACAAACAGGCCTAAGGACTTAGAATCTAAAGACCATTCGAGAGGGCAAGACTTCGGGGGCATTTTAATAACAGACGACTTAGTAGGATTAACACCGTCCGACTACGGAAAAATTATTTCCAACCAACCCGGGGACGTCGCGAACGCAGGCGAAATACATTACAACCCCTCCTTTTCCATGTTTGATGGAAGTGGTCCCATTGTGGCTCTGTACCATGAGATGGCTCATGCGTATAACGGAGCCAACGGCACCGTGCTACCCGGGAGAACAAATCGGGAGCATAAGCCCCTCGGGGAACGCGATGAAGAACACCAAGCGGTTGGATTACCCACCGACGCACGGCCGTTCAACTTCATCAACAGTCCATTTGCGAAACCCACCACAACCAACCCGAAGCCGTTCACTGAAAATACACTCAGAGAAGAATTCCAACTGCCACTCAGAGAGGATTATTAGAAAAAGGGCCAGCGCCTATCAGGCTGAACCTCGGGACTCAACCCCCAACTCATCCCACACTGACTCAGCCAAATGAAACGTCGCATTCGCCGCCGGGATCCCACAGTAAATCGCACTCTGCATCAGCACTTCCTTGATCTCGGCGCGGGTCACGCCGTTGCTGGCGGCGGCACGCAGGTGCAGCTTCAGTTCTTCACTGCGGTTCATGCCGATCAGCATCGCGATGGTGATCAGGCTGCGGGTATGCCGAGGCAGGCCGGGGCGGGTCCAGATGTCACCCCAGGCGTGGCGGGTGATCATTTCCTGGAACTCGCTGTTGAACTCAGTCAGGGCATTGAGGCTGCGGTCGACATGAGCATCGCCCAGTACTTCGCGGCGCACCTGCAGGCCCTCGGCGTAACGTTGTTTTTCGTCCACAAATAGCTCCTCAGCGGGCCAGCAGAAATTCGATCACCCGGTCGCTGAACGCAGCACCGGCCTGAACGTTGGACAGGTGCGCCGCATAGAACTCGGCATACTCGGCACCCTGCACATGGCTCTGGATAAAGTGGCCGCCGGCTGGCGGCGTCACCGCGTCTTCGGTGCCGGCAATCACCAGGGTCGGCACCTTGATCGAGGACAATTGCTCACGAAAATCCGCATCGCGCACAGCGCCGCAGTTGGCGGCATACCCCTCGGGCGACGTAGCTGCGAGCATGTCGGTGATCTGCTTGGCCTGGTGCGGGTTGGCGGCGGCGAAATCCGCGGTGAACCAGCGCGCAATCGACGCATCGCGCAGCGCCACCATCGCGGCTGCGCCATCACGCAGGACCATTTCGATACGCGGGTTCCACACCTCGGGCGTGCCGATCTTGGCCGCGGTATTACACACCACCAGGCGTTGCAGGCGCTCGCCGGCATGAATGCCCAGCCATTGGCCGATCAAGCCGCCCATGGACAGTCCGCAAAAATGCGCCTTCTGGATATCCAGCGCATCCAGCAGCGCGATCACGTCTCGGCCCAGTTGCTCGATGCTGTAGGGCCCCTCGGTCACCAGGGATTGGCCGTGGCCACGGGTGTCGAATCGCAGCACACGAAAATGCTCGGTAAAAGCCGGTATCTGGATGTCCCACATATGCAGGTCGGTACCCAAGGAATTGGACAGCACCAATACCGGTGCGTCGGCGGGCCCCTCGAGTTGGTAATGCAGTTCGCCCTCGGCGAGTTGTACAAAAGCCACAGCGTTCTCCTCAGGCAGTCAAAGCAAAATGTTCGGTCACCGCACGCGTGACCCAGGTAGACGCCTGGCCCAGGTAGTGGACAGGGTCGAGCAGGCGATCCAGTTCAGCCGCCGACAGCTCGGCGGTGACGTGCGGCTCATCCGCCAGTACCGCGCGCAAATGGCGCTGCTCGGCGACCGCACGTTTGCAGCACTGCTCCAGCAGATGGTGCGCGGTGTCACGGCCCAAGCGTTGGGCGAGCACGATACTCACCGCTTCGGCCAGTACCAGGCCTTGGGTCAGGTCGAGGTTCTGTGCCATGCGCTCGGCATTCACCTCCAGCCCTTCACTGACCAGAATTGCCTGATGCAAGGCACCGGATACCAGGCGGCAAATTTCCGGCAAGGTTTCCCATTCGGCATGCCACAAGCCCAGGCTGCGTTCGTGTTCCTGGGGCATGGCGCTGAACATTGTCGCCACCAGGCCGGGTACGCGGGTGGCTGCGCTGATCAGCACGGCGGCGCCCACCGGGTTACGCTTGTGCGGCATGGTGGACGAACCGCCCTTGCCCGGCGCCGAAGGCTCGAACACCTCCGCCGCTTCGGTCTGCATCAACAGGCTGATATCGCGGCCCAACTTGCCGAGGCTACCGGCGATCAGACCGAGCAGGCTGGCAAACTCCACCAGGCGGTCACGCTGGGTGTGCCAGGGTTGCTCCGGCAAGCCCAGTTGCAACTCGGCGGCCAAGGCCTCGGCCACAGGCATGGCGTGTTCGCCGAGGGCCGCCAAAGTGCCCGACGCGCCGCCAAATTGCAGCACCAACAGGCGCGGTTTCAACTCGGCCAGGCGCTGGCGACTGCGCGTCACCGCGCCCAGCCAACCGGCGATTTTCATCCCCAGGGTGACCGGCGTCGCGTGCTGCAACCAAGTACGCCCGGCCAACGGCACGGTGGCGTAACGCTGAGCCTGGGCGGCCAACACCTCCCCCAGGCGAGCCAGGTCGGCCTCGATCAACTCCACCCCACGGCGCAGTTGCAGCACCAGGCCGGTGTCCATCACATCCTGACTGGTTGCGCCCAGGTGTACATAACGCTCGGCGTCGGCGTCCTCACTGGCGATCAACTTGCCCAACGCCTTCACCAGTGGAATCGCAGAGTTGCCCGCCGTGGCAATCGCGCTGCCAAGGGCATCCACGTCATACAGCGACGCCAGGCACGCCTGGGCAATCGGTGCGACGGCGGCCTGGGGAATCAACCCTACCTGGGCCTGCGCCCGAGCCAGCGCGGCTTCGAAATCCAGCATGCCCTGCAAGCGCCCCTGGTCACAGAACACCTCGGCCATGCTGTCAGCAGTGAAATAAGCGTCGAACAGTTGATTGCTCGTGCGCAACGTCATAACTCATCCCTTACAGATCGTGATGCAGGTACGCCGCCTGTTTCGGCAGGCGCAAGCTGAACAGGAAGGCCACCGCCATCATCGCGGTGACGTACCAATAAAAGGTGTTTTCCATGCCGATGGATTTGAGGCTCAGCGCAACCACTTCTGCCGAACCGCCAAACACCGCGTTAGCCACCGCATAGGCCAGGCCCACGCCCAAGGCACGCACCTGGGGCGGGAACATCTCCGCTTTGACCAGGCCGCTGATGGAGGTGTAGAAGCTGACAATCGCCAAGGCCAGGGTGATCAGCACAAACGCCAAAAACGGGCTGGTCACGGTTTTCAAGGTCAACAGGATCGGCACAGTGAACAGCGTGCCAAGGCCGGCAAACCAGAGCATCGAATTACGCCGGCCGATCTTGTCGGCCAACATGCCGAACAGCGGCTGCATGCACATGTACAGGAACAGCGCGCCGGTCATGATGTAGCTCGACGTCTTGGCGTGCATGCCGACGGTATTCACCAGGTACTTCTGCATGTAGGTGGTGAAGGTATAGAAAATCAGCGAGCCGCCGGCGGTGTAGCCCAGCACCGTAATGAAGGCTTTGCCGTGGTCGCGAAACAGCGCGACGATACTGCCGGCGTCCTTGTCTTCGCGCATTTCCTTGCTGGTGGTTTCTTTCAGGGTGCGACGCAGCAGCAGGGAGATCACGGCGGCTATGGCGCCGATCACAAACGGGATGCGCCAGCCCCAGGCACGCAATTCTTCTTCGGTGAGGATCTGTTGCAGGATCACCACCACCAGCACCGCCAGCAACTGGCCGCCGATCAGGGTCACGTACTGGAACGAAGCAAAGAAGCCACGCTGGCCCTTGAGCGCGACTTCACTCATGTAGGTGGCCGTGGTGCCGTATTCGCCGCCCACCGACAAGCCCTGGAACAGTCGTGCCACCAACAGCAGCGCCGGGGCCCAGGCACCGATGTCGTTATAAGTGGGCAGGAAGGCGATGACCAGGGAGCCGCCGCACATCATCAGCACCGAGATCATCATCGAGTTCTTGCGCCCGTGCTTGTCGGCCACCCGGCCAAACAACCAGCCGCCGATCGGTCGCATCAGGAACCCCGCGGCAAACACCCCGGCGGTGTTGAGCAACTGCACCGTGGGGTCGTCCGAGGGGAAAAACGCCGGGGCAAAATAAATCGCGCAGAAGGCATAGACGTAGAAGTCGAACCATTCGACCAGGTTGCCGGAGGACGCACCGACAATCGCAAAGATCCGTTTGCTGCGTTCTTCTCCGGTGTAGTGGCTGGTTTTTGTTGTCATGTTTTTTTCTCAGTGGGAACGGTTATAGCCTAGACATACTTTGCAACAACCCTGTTCCGCAAGCAGACTTTTGGATAGGTGGAGCCTGAGAGAGCCTCATCGCGGGCAAGCCCGGCTCCCACATTTTGTGTTGTGAACACATTCAAAGGTGGGAGCTGGCTTGCCTGCGATGGGGGCCCTACAGCCAACTCAATAGTCGAAGAACACCGTTTCCTTATCTGTGCCCTGCAAAATCACATTCCACTGATATACCCCTGCCGCATCCGCCTGGGCAATCAAGGTGCCACGACGTTCTGCCGGCACACACGCCAGCAACGGGTCATCGCCGTTCAAGGCCTCACCGTCAAAATAAATCCGCGTCAGCAAGTGCTTCACCAACCCACGGGCAAACACCAGCACCACCAAATGCGGCGCCTGGGTAGTGCCCTTGAGCCCCGGCACACTGCCCGGCTTGATGGTGGTAAAGCGAAAACGCCCTTCGGCATCCACCGGCACGCGGCCGAAACCTTCGAAGTTCGGGTCTAGCGCTTTGTCCTGCTCGTCTTCGGGGTGAGCATATTTGCCGGCGGCGTTGGCCTGCCAGACTTCCAGCATGGCGTCGTTGACGACATCACCATTGCCGTCCACCACTTGCCCGCTAATCGCCACGCGTTCGCCAAGGGTGGCAGTGACGGTCAGGTCTTCACGGTTCAGCCAGGTCAGGCCAATGTGGTAATACGGCCCGACGGTGTGGGACGTGGTCGCGTTGAGTGTCATCTCATTTCTCCATCGGCGTGGCGTCGCGGCCGCGCAGGACGATGTCCCAGCGGTAGCCGAGGGCATAGGAAGGAATGGTTTTTTCCAGGTCGAAGCTAGCGATCAAGCGTTGCTTGGCGCTGGTATCCGGCACGCAGTTGTAGATCGGGTCGTACTCCAGCAACGGGTCACCCGGGAAATACATTTGCGTCACCAAGCGCGTCAGCACGCTGGGGCCAAACAGCGAAAAGTGGATATGCGCCGGGCGCCAGGCGTTGTGGTGGTTGCCCCACGGGTAGGCGCCGGGCTTGATGGTCTGGAACTGGTACCAGCCATCGGCGTCGGTGACGGTGCGCCCGGTGCCGGTGAAGTTCGGGTCCAGGGGGGCATCGTGCAGGTCGCGCTTGTGGTTGTAGCGGCCGGCGGCATTGGCCTGCCAGATCTCCACGAGGATGCCCGGCACTGGCAGGCCGTTTTCGTCCAGCACACGGCCATGAATAATGATGCGCTCGCCTTGCGGCTCGCCCTCATGCTGGGCTGTCAGGTCGTTGTCCTTCTCATTGATACGTTCGGCGCCGATGGTCGGGCCGGTGATTTCCGACAAGGAATGGGGCAGGAACACCAAAGGCTGGGACGGCGAACGCAGGTTCGTCGATTGGTAGGCCGGGTGCAGGTAATCAGGTTGAGTGCCCGCTTGCGGGCGCCGGTAACCGGGCTTGTCACTCATGGAGCAATCCTCTTTTATTGATCAGACGCGTTCAATCGCCAGGGCCAAGCCTTGGCCGACGCCCACGCACATGGTCGCCAGGCCTTTGCTGCCGCCGGTTTTTTCCAATTGGTGCAGGGCCGTCAGTACCAACCGCGCACCACTCATCCCCAAGGGGTGGCCGAGGGCAATGGCGCCGCCGTTGGGGTTGACCTGGGGCGCATCGTCCGCAATACCCAGCTCGCGCAGCACCGCCAGGCCTTGGCTGGCGAAGGCTTCGTTAAGTTCGATCACATCAAAGTCGGTGACCGCCAACCCCAGGCGCTCCACCAGTTTGCGCACCGCCGGCACCGGGCCGATGCCCATCATGCGCGGGGCGACACCGGCACTGGCCATGCCCAGCACACGGGCGCGGGCGGTGAGGCCGTGTTGCTTGACGGCCTCGGCGCTGGCGAGGATCAGCGCGGCAGCGCCGTCGTTGACGCCCGAGGCATTGCCAGCAGTGACGGTCTTGTCCGCGCCGTTGACCGGCTTGAGCTTGGCCAGGGCTTCCAACGTGGTGTCCCGTGGGTGTTCATCGTGTTCCACCAGGGTTTCGCCTTTTTTATGGGCGACCCGCACCGGAACGATTTCCTCGGCAAAGAACCCGGCGGCCTGGGCAGCGGCGGTGCGTTGCTGGCTGCGCAGGGCGAAAGCGTCCTGGTCGGCGCGGGAAACCTGATAGTCATCGGCCACGTTATCGGCGGTCTGCGGCATGGCATCCACGCCGTACTGTGCCTTCATCAGCGGGTTGATAAAGCGCCAGCCAATGGTGGTGTCTTCCAATTTCATGTTGCGCGAGAACGCCGCGTCGGCCTTGCCCATCACAAACGGAGCGCGGGACATCGATTCGACGCCACCGGCAATCGCCAGCTCCATTTCACCACTGGCAATCGCACGAAAAGCGGTGCCGATAGCATCCATGCCCGAGGCGCACAGGCGGTTGAGGGTCACTCCAGGAATACTTTCCGGCAGCCCCGCCAGCAGCAACGCCATGCGTGCCACGTTGCGGTTATCTTCACCGGCCTGGTTGGCGCAGCCGAGGAAGACTTCGTCTACGGCGCTCCAGTCCACCGACGGGTTGCGCTCGATCAGCGCCTTGATCGGCAGCGCCGCCAGGTCGTCGGCACGCACCGTGGACAGGCCACCGCCGAAACGGCCGATAGGTGTGCGAATGGCATCACAGATAAAAACCTCGCGCATCAGGCTTCTCCCGGTGCTTGGCCGTGGGCAGCCGCGGTGCGCGCTTCGAGGTCACGCAGGGCGGTCAGTTCGGTCTCGGTGGGTTCAGCGGTGGTACTCACCTGGTCGGCAAAGCGAATCGCCCAGCCGGTGGCGGCGATCACTTGCTCGCGGGTCACGCCCGGATGCAGCGCAGTGACCACGAACTCATGGCTGCCCTCCTCCGGCTCCATGATGCACAGGTCGGTAATGATGCCCACCGGGCCGGCGCCGGGCAGGCCCAGACGCTTGCGTGAGTCGCCACCTTCGCCGTGACCGACGGAGGTGATGAAGTCCAGTTTGTCCACAAACGAACGGGACGATTGCTTAAGGATGATCAACACGCTCTTGGCCGAACCTGCGATTTCCGGCGCACCACCAGCACCCGGCAAACGCACTTTGGGCTGGTGATAATCACCGACCACGGTGGTGTTGATATTGCCGAAACGGTCGACCTGGGCCGCACCGAGAAAGCCGACATCAATGCGCCCGCCCTGCAACCAGTAGCGAAAGATCTCACCGGTGGGCACCACGGTGTCGGCGGTCTCCGCCAACTCGCCATCACCGATGGACAGCGGCAACACACTGGGCTTGGCCCCAATCGGGCCCGACTCGTAGATCAGCACCACATCCGGCGAAGACGTCAGGCGCGCCAGGTTGGCCGCCTTGGATGGCAGGCCGATGCCGACGAAGCACACCGAGCCGTTCTTGAGGCGGCGAGCGGCGGCGACGGTCATCATTTCATTGGTGGAATAAGCCATTACTTAGCCTCCTGCACGGCGGCCAGCTTGGCCTGGAATTCACTGAAGTCGGCAGTGCCGTGGATGTATTCGTCGATCCAGGCGGTGAAGGTGCCACGGTCGCGGGCAATCGGGTCCCACGCTTGGTAGAAGCGGTTATCCCGCTCGTTGTAGCCGTGCGCGTAGGACGGATGGGCACCACCGGGTACGTGACACACCGCCGTCAGCGCCCAGGTCGGCAGCACGCAGCTGTTCATCGGCGCATTCAGGTCGTCGACGATTTCCTCGACGGTGACGATGCAGCGCTTGGCCGCCAGGGCCGCTTCCTTCTGCACCCCGAGAATGCCCCAGAGCAGCACGTTGCCTTTGCGGTCGGCTTTCTGCGCATGAATCACGGTAATGTCCGGACGCACCGACGGCACCGCCGCCAGCACTTCGCCGGTGAAGGGGCAGGTGACGGTCTTGATCAGCGGGTTGACCTTGGGCAAGTCGGAACCGGCGTAGGCACGCAACACCGCGAACGGCAGGCCGGAGGCACCGGCGACGTAGGCATTGGCCAGGTCGGCGTGGCTGTGCTCTTCGATCTCCAGCGCTTGCGGCCATTGTTTCTCTACCGCGTCGCGCAGCCGATGCAGGGAACCCACGCCCGGGTTGCCGCCCCAGGAGAAAATCAACTTGCGCGCACAGCCGGCACCGATCAACTGGTCGTAGATCAGGTCAGGCGTCATGCGCACCAGCGTCAGGTCTTTCTTGCCCTGACGAATGATTTCATGGCCCGCGGCCGTAGGGATCAGATGGGTGAAGCCTTCGAGGGCGACGGTATCGCCGTCGTTCACGAAGCGCTTGACCGCATCACGCAGGGTGAGGATTTCAGCCATGGGGTTGGGCTCCCGGTGTTGATCGAAAAAGGCGCTGAGGTGGCGCCGAAGTGCTTGAAGATTAAGCCGGGGAAATGGGCCGAACAATCCGATAATCGACTGAGTGTTCGATTATCGAACCGATTGTTGCTTAACTAACCATCATAAGGAACAGGGTCAATGTGGGAGCTGGCTTGCCTGCGAAGACGGCCTGACAGTCAACACAGTTGGACCGTGCACATATCCATTCCTGCGGTAACTGCCACTTAGGGTTCCGCCCTGACGGCGGCTCACTTTCGAAAAGC
>NZ_JAENSV010000072.1:0-15724 GCF_016613265.1 Pseudomonas sp. MF6751 | reverse complement strand
GCTGAAGCCTTGAGCTTGACTGAGTTGAATGATGGCGCGCTCTTCGACGCTGAGTTCGGAATAGGACATAGGGGCAGCACCGTACCGGAAAGGTCAGGTGTTGCACTCAGTTTTCGCGGCCGCCGATGCTTACTATTTTTGCGTTTGCGTACCCGCCGTGAATACCAAGGTCTCCAGCAACCCCTCACCCTCAGGGCTTTCCCGGCCAAACAAGGAGAGGATGTTTCAAGTGGTTCAGCGGTTCAGGAACCCAAGCAGGTCTTCATTGAGCTGTTGAGCGTGGGTCACGGCAAACCCGTGCGGCGCATCCTTGTACACCTTCAGTTGTGCGCCCTCGATCATCTGCGCCGCGACTTTGCCGGTGGTGTCGAACGGCACGATCTGGTCGCCGTCGCCATGAATCACCAGGGTCGGCACGTCGATTTTGGCCATGTCCGGGCGGAAGTCGGTTTGCGAAAACGCGGTGACGCAATCCACGGTGGATTTGAGCGACGCGAGCATGGCGATCTGCAGGGTCTGGCTGAGCACACCCTCCGAAACGTGCTGGCCTTTATTGAGACCGAAGAACGGCGTATTGAAGTCGCTGATGAACTGCGCACGATCCTTCAACAGGCCGGCCTTGATGCCATCGAACACCTCGCCAGGCACGCCTTGGGGGTAGTCGGCTTGCTGGCCGAAGATCGGCGTGACCGCGCCCAACAACACCAGGCCGGCGACACGGGCACTGCCGTGGCGGGCGATGTAGCGCGCCACGTCACCGCCACCCATGGAGAAGCCCACCAGGGTCACGTCCTGCAGGTCCAGGTGTTCGATCAACTGGGCGATATCGTCAGCGAAGGTGTCGTAGTCGTTACCGGTCCAGGGCTGGTCCGAGCGGCCAAAACCACGACGGTCAAAGGCAATGGTGCGAAAGCCACGGCTGCTCAGGTATTCCATCTGGTATTCCCACATGTCCGCATCCAGCGGCCAGCCGTGGCTGAACAGCACGGGCTTACCGCTGCCCCAGTCCTTGAAGTAGATCTGGGTACCGTCTTTGGCAACGAATGTGCTCATCTGAAACTCCTTGCAGGGCTGAAAAAGGGCGGCGTAGAAACCACCTCACTATTGCCGTAAACCTGTGTCCAGGCTTGTATGGATGTGCTTGTCTCACCAACTGAACTTGAGCTCCATGCCCAGGTAATTGCTGTCGTGCCCACCAGCATCACGCAGGGTCTGGCCGACCGTGTAGTGCACCGCCTCGACCGCACCGCTGAGGTTGGGCGTAAAGGCGTAGTCGGTGCGCAGTTGAGCGTAGGCGCCGGTCCAGCGCTCACCTTGGCCCGCCGTGCCAGCCACGGCCAGGTTGGGCTGGGTGTAGACGGCGTCTGCGGTGGTCTGCCGCCACAGTAGGCCGACAGCGGTTTGCACGCCGAGCTTGGCGAGGGGCTTGACGGTAATCGACGGCTTGACGTGGATCAGGTTGCTGTAGCCCGTATAGCCCGCCAGGGAAAAGTAATAGCCATTGGGGAACAGCGGGTTGAAGGTGCCGACCCGGCCGTCACCGGCCTGGCGGTCACCGGAAGCGATATCCAGTTGCAGGCCGATACGCGGCTTCCAGGCCAGCGTGTCAAAGGTGTAGCCGGTGCGGCTGCCACCGGCCCAGGCGCGAATCGTCTTGCTGCCCACCGAGCCGCGTTGCAGCATGGCTTCGACGTCCCAGTCGAACCCCTGGGCTGCGCCACCGAGGCGGGCGTCCAGCAACTGGCGCGTCTCTTCGCCGTCGGCGTCCAGGTAATGAGCGGCGCTGCGCTCGTACACGCCGTAATAGGCCGACAACTCATTGGTTCCGCCCACCAGCCGCTCGACCCGTAGCATGTGGAAGCGCGCGTCGCTGTTGGACTTGTCGTCGAAATGCCGGCCATCCTGGTACTGCACCGGTTGGCTGGCAATCCCGATAAAGCGCCATTGCGGCGTTTCCCAGTCCGCCCACAACGCATCGAAGGACTGCCGCACATTCGGGCCGTCCCGTGACGAGATGAAACGCTGCAAGTCGAAGGCGAAATCCTGGCGGCCAGCCCGTGCCTTGAAGGTGCCAGCGCTGAAGGTCTTCACGTATTCGGCAAAGGCCAGGCGCAGGTCGACGCGGTTCTGGTCGGCACCGCCAATGGTGGTCTTGTCATAGGCCCGCACATCTTCCAACTGGGTGAACAGCCGCCAGTGCTCGTTCAGGTGCAAGTCGGCGTGCACCTGAAAGCGCTGGATCAGGTAGCGGTCACGCGGTACATCCCGCACGCCGAACCCGCTGGCGTCGTTCATCTCGAAGCGTTCACGCAAGGTGGCGCCCAACGACAAGTAGGAGAACGGGTTGGCGGCGGACAGTGGGATGTACTTGAGGTTGTCCAGCGGTTGCGTGCGCAATACCGGGTCCTTGAGCACAGACCAGTCTTCCTGCCAGCGGTTGGCCTTGATCGCCGGGCGTACCGGTTGGTCGTCGGCCTGCACGCTGCCAGCAAGCAACGGCCACAGCACAGCCAGGCTCCAGCCTGCGTGACGAATCATTTTGCCGCGCTGAGTTGGTGGATTTCTGCGACATAACCGCCCGGGAACTCCACCAACGCACTGCGCCGACCTTTGCTGTCGAATGCCGGCACCAGCACTCTGGCGCCAGACCCGCTGGCCTTGCCCAGGGTAGCGGCGAGGTCGTTGACCTGATAACCGGTGGTGTCGTGGCCGAACGGGTAGGGCAGTTGGCCGTTGGTGACCAGCACCGCCATGCGCCCGAACGGCGATTCGATCTCGACGCGGCGGTAGTGGCCGCCGGCTTGGCCGACATCAACCCCTGGGGCGTGCTTGTCGTCGCTCACTACCTTGCCGTGGGAGAAACCCAGGAACGCCTTGATAAACCGCTCGGCGCTGTCGTTGGAAACATACACACGGTTTTCCGGCACGGTTTCGAAGGCGGTGTAATCCGGGGTCTTGGTGTGCCAGTAGAGCTGCATGTTCACACCGCCCGGCCATTGCACCACGGCATCACGGCCGATGGGGTCGGGGAAATCGCTGACGATCACATCGGCGCCATTGTCCCGCGCGGCCTTGAGGGCGATGTCCATGTCCTTGACCAGATAGCCGTTGCGTTCCTGGCCGAACGGGTGAGGCACGGGGGTGGTAAAGCTGAACAACGACACGGTTCCCGCCGGGGTCTGGAGCAATTGCGAGGTGGTGCTGCTCGGCACCGGCAGCACGTTGACCACGACCTGGGGCGTGCTTTTGCCGCCGAAGGTGGCGAGGAAACTCTGGGCAAAACGGTCCACATCGGCCGGTGCCACATACACATGGCTGGTGTCGTACTGCGGCGCCACGGCCACGTTCGGGGTGGCGGCAAACGCGTTGCTCATCATCGCACTTGCCAGCAGCGTCAATGCCAGCGATACCTTGGTTGCTGTGTTACCCATGCCCGTTCTCCAGCGCTTCTGAGGGTTCGAAAGCCGTGAGGTTAGGGGGGCAGGGCGGTGGGGAATTGTATGGACGTGCTCGGTTGAACGTTTCAGCTACGCGGTCCAGACAGCCGACGCTTGTCTACCTGACGCCCCTCAATCCAAATGTGGAAGCTGGCTTGCCTGAAATGACGGCCTGCCAGCCGACTCTTCTCTAGCTGACACCCCACGATCAAACTGTGGGAGCTGGCTTGCCTGCGAAGGCGGCCTGACAGTCACTGCATCTATCACTGCACGACCGCTTTCGCAGGCAAGCCAGCTCCCACATTTGATCTTCGTTGCTTTGGGCATTGCGTTCGTTTAACTGTGCGGCATTGTGGCTGCCCACACATTTGGATCGCGGGGCATCGGTTAAACAGCCTTTATCTGTCAGGCCACCATAATGATCTTCGACACCAACTCCACCACCGTCTTGGCCTGAAGCTTCTTCATCAACCGCGCCCGGTGCACCTCAACGGTGCGGTGGGAGATCGCCAGGCGCAGGGCAATTTCTTTGGATTTGAACCCGTTGACGATGTGCATGGCGATTTCCCGCTCCCGGGGCGTGAGGTCGCCGGTGCCCTGGTGCATGCGGTCCAGGCGTTCGAAGTGCCAGATCATCAGTTTGAATGGGTCTTTGGGGGTGAGGGTGTAGCCGTGGGACTTGGCCCAGAACACTTCGCCGTTGTGGTGCTGCATGAAGCGTTCATCGGAATAAAAGCCGTTGTCGCTGTCGAGCAGCCAGTCATGGCTGCGCTTGCCGATGGCGTGGTAGTCGGCCTGGGACGGGTAGATCAGCAGGGTCAGCTGGTTGACCAGTGCGTCGCGCGTATAGCCGAACAGCTTCAGGAAAGCGTCGTTGCAGTCGAGAATCACGCGGTCGCTGGTGACGATCTGCGGGGCAGGGGACAGCTTGAACGCCAGGCGTTCGAGGTCGGGAAATTGCTGGGCTAGCGCGGTCATGGGGCATCCTGCCTCGTTGTTCAATGCCCTGGGGCGCTACTTACCCGTGTAAGTAGTTACACGAATTGGCGCACGATCAGGGGTGGGTCATTGTAAGTAAAGTCCGAATCAAGAACAGAAGAAATTGATTATGCCTGCTGATTGCGTCTCTATTGTTGCCGCTGGTCACTCCCGCTTTGGTCGCCTGGAAGGCACGACGCTGGAAGACCTGATCGTCCAGGTGACCCGGCAAGCCCTGAGCGACGCCGAGATTGACGCGTCGCAAATCGATGCGTTGTTCCTCGGCCATTTCAACTCGGGGCTGGTGCCCGACGGGTTTGCCGCCTCATTGCTATTGCAAGCCGACCCCGGGCTGCGCTTCAAACCGGCTACCCGCTGTGAAAACGCCTGTGCGTCCGGCTCGGCGGCGATCCAGGCGGGGGTCAATGCGATCCTCTCCGGCAGTGCTGAGCTGGTGCTGGTGGTGGGCGCCGAGAAGATGACCCACACCAGCACCGCCGCGGTCACCCAAGCCTTGGCCGGGGCCGGCTACCAGAACGACCCGGCCGAAGCCGGCCTGAGTTTCCCCCAGTTGTTCGGCCGCGCCGCCCGCCAATACGCCGAGCGTTATCACTGCCCGCTGGGCTCGATGGCGGCCATCGCTACCAAAAACCACTCCAATGCCATGGCCAACCCGCTGGCGCAGATGCATCGGGAGATGAATTTCGAACACTGCAACAACGTGTCCCAAAGCAACCCGTTCGTGGCTGACTCCTTGCGCCTGACCGATTGCTCGCTGATCAGCGATGGCGCCGCCGCGATCATCCTCGCCTCGCCCAAACGTGCGCGGGCGTTCCGTCGCGAGGTGCAAATCCGGGCGATGACCCAGGTCAACGACACCTTGCCCATCGCCCAGCGCGACATTCTGGCCTTTGAGGGCCCGCAACGCGCGATCCATGCAGCGCTGCGCGGGGCGAATGTGACCCTGGCTGACCTGAGCTTCGCCGAAGTGCACGACTGCTTCACCATTGCCGAGTTGCTGATCTATGAAGCCATGGGCCTGGCGCCCAAGGGCGAAGGCCATCGCGTGCTCGACAGCGGCGTGGTGCGCGCCGGCGGGCGCTTGCCGGTGAACCTTTCCGGCGGGCTCAAGGCCAAGGGGCATCCCGTCGGCGCCACGGGGGTGTCCATGCATGCCTTGGCGTTCCGGCAATTGACCGGCGAGCCGATTGGCCTGGCGGTGCCCAACCCGGAGTTCGGCCTGGTGTTCAACATGGGCGGTATGGCGGTGGCCAACTACGCCTCGGTCCTGCAGGCACGCCGGAGCTGAGTCATGAACATTGCCAACTGGCTGCACGACACCCAGCGTCGGGCCCCGCAACGCCCGGCATTGTTCGACGGCAGCGTGCAAGTGGCCGACTACGCCACCTTCGCCGCCCACGTACGGCAACGCGCTGCGCATCTGGTGGAGCAGCATGGCCTGGTGCCGGGAGACGCGGTGGCGCTGCTGATGAAAAACAGCTGCGACTACCTGGAACTGCTCTACGCCATCTGGTGGATGGGCGGGGTGGCGGTGCCGATCAACGCCAAGCTGCACCCCAGCGAAGCGGCGTGGATTGCCGATAATGCCGAGGTGCGGTTGATCTTTACCGACGGCGGCCAGGTGTTTTCATCGCGGGATTTGCCCGCGCATTGCACGGAATTGGACGGCCACCCGCTGCCGCCCAGCCATGGTTGGCCCAGCCTGGAACAGCCGGTGCCCCGCCAGGATCACGACCTCGCCTGGCTGTTCTACACTTCTGGCACCACCGGGCGTTCCAAGGGCGTGATGCTGTCCCACGGTAACCTGATCGCCATGTCGCTGTGCTACGCCACGGATGTCGATCAAGTGAGCGCCGACGATGCGGCGCTGTATGCCGCGCCTATGTCTCACGGCGCCGGCCTGTACAACTTCATCCATGTGCGCTGCGGCGCCCGCCATGTGGTGCCGGCCTCCCATGGCTTCGATGCCGCCGAGCTGTTCGGGCTGGCCGAGCACATGGGCCAGGTGTCGCTGTTTGCTGCGCCGACCATGGTCAAGCGCATGGTCGAACAGGCCCGGCGCCAGGATTATCACGGCGCCGGCATCAAGACCATCGTCTACGGCGGCGGCCCCATGTACCTCGCCGACCTGCGCGAAGCAGTCGACACCTTCGGCCCGCGCCTGGTGCAGATCTACGGCCAGGGCGAGAGCCCGATGACCATCAGCGTCTTGCCCCGCGCCTTGATCGCCGAGCGACAGCGTCCCGACTGGGCCACCCTGGCCGCCTCGGTGGGCCACGCGCAAGCCTGTGTCGAGATCCGCATTCTCGATGCCGAGCACCAGCCACTGCCCACCGGCCTACGCGGTGAAATCGCGGTGCGTGGCGCCACGGTGATGCAAGGCTACTGGCGCAACCCGCAGGCCACGTGCCAGACGCTGGTGGACGGTTGGCTGCTGACCGGCGACATCGGCTACCTCGACCCGGCCGGCTACCTGACCCTGACGGATCGCTCCAAGGACGTGATCATCAGTGGCGGCAGCAACGTGTACCCCCGTGAAGTCGAGGAAGTGCTGGCCCAGCATCCCGAGGTGTTCGAAGTGTGCGTGGTGGGCGAGCCCGACGCGCAATGGGGTGAGTCGGTGGTGGCCTTCGTGGTGACCCGCAGTGGCCAGCCGCTGGACGAAGGCGAGCTGACGGCGTGGTTCCTGGCGCGCATGGCCTCGTTCAAAAAGCCGAAAAAATATGTGTGGCGCAGCGACTTGCCGAAGAATAGCTACGGCAAGATTCTCAAGACCGACTTGCGACATTGGCTGCAAACCGCGAGTATCGCCGCGCTTTAACATGGATCGATAATCAGACAAGGAGTCCCCACGATGGGCAATCCCGCACAAGACACCGTCCGCAAGCGCCGCCGTGCGTTTCTGGGCGCCACCTCCGGCCACTTGATCGAGTGGTACGACTACGGCGTGTATGGCTTTCTCGCGGTCTATATCGGCCAGGCGTTCTTCGTCTCCGATGACCCCACCACCAGCTTGTTGGCCAGCTTTGCCGCGTTTGCGCTGAGCTTTTTTATCCGCCCTTTGGGTGGGCTGTTCTTCGGCCCGCTGGCAGACAAGATCGGCCGGCGCAAAACCCTGATCATGGCGCTGGTGATGATGACCGGTTCCACGGTGATGCTGGGCCTGTTGCCGACCTACGCCAGCCTGGGCATCGCCGCACCGATCCTGCTGATCCTGGTGCGCTGCGTGCAGGGCTTCTCGGCGGGCGGCGAAATCGGTACCGTCACCAGCTTCATCTCTGAATACGCCGGCCCCGGTCGCCGTGGCTTTGCCACCTGCTGGCTGATGGTCACCGCCGTGCTCGGCCTGCTGCTCGGTGGCGCCGTGGCCAATGGCATGACCTGGGTGCTGGGCGCCGAGGTCATGCAGGAATGGGCCTGGCGCGTACCGTTCCTGATCGCCGCACCCCTGGGCTTTATTTCCATGTACATCCGCCTCAAGCTCGAAGACAGCCCTGAGTTCCTGGCCCTGCAACGCGCCGGGCAAACTTCGCGGGCGCCGCTGCGCGAGGTCTGGCAGTGGAAGCGGGCGATTGCCCTGGTGTTCTTTATCATCACCTTGCACAGCTCGATCTTTTACCTGGTGCTGACCTTCGCCTCGACCTACATGGCCAAGATCCTCAAGTTCGACAGCGGCACCACCTTGCTCTACGTGTTCGTCGCCAGCTTCTCGGCGGCTTTCGTGATGCCGTTTGGCGGGGCCTTTACCGATAAATACGGGCGCAAGCCGTTCCTGATGGTGATCGGCACGCTGGCGACCCTGGCGATGTTCTGGCTGTTCAAATCCGCCCCGACCGCCACCCCGGCGACCTTCTTCGCGCCGTTGATGGCGGTGGCGATTCTGTTCGGGCTGTACGCGTCGTCAACCTATGCGTTGATGAGTGAGCTGTTGCCGACGCGGATTCGCTCCACTGGGATTGCCGTGGCGTATAACGTGCCCGTCGCGGTGTTTGGCGGCAGTGCGCCGTTGATTTCCACCTGGTTGATCAAGGTGACAGGCGACATTACTTCGCCGTGGTATTTCTATGTAGCGACCGGGGTGGTGTCGTTGGTAGCGCTGGTGTTGTTGCGCAAGGAGGACTTCGTGGTCGGTGCCACGCCTAGGGTGGCGTCTGCGAAAACGGCGCTGGCCTGACGCCGTGTTTGCATATTGGTAATCAAACGGCAGGGTTGTGTTGGCAAACCTGCCGCAACAGGCTATCGGGCTGAATTGGCTGGCAACACGTGGGCCGCGTCCAGGGCAGGGTAGGAGTAATGTGGCCGGTAATCGACAAGTTCTTGAACCATCTCAGGCTCTTTCTGGGTGCCAATATTGAATCGCAGCAGCGTTCCTGATGTCTTTTCCACCGTATTAAGGTGGTTGTTCTTGGCAAAATCCAACTTCACTTTCGAGTCAGCGAGCAACTTTATGTCGCGTGGAGAAAGCGTGGGGTATTTCGCTTTGAATTCCCGATAGTACGTTTTGAACAGGCCCGTTGGGTCTTTGCCCAAAAAATAATCCATGTGCACAGGACCTGCGAATGACTTGGTGGGTATGTTGGTCAGGTTGGAGATTTCATCACCCAGCGAGTTCGGGCCGTTTGCGCCGGAATAGCAGACGCGAAGCACAATGTTTTTATATTTGCTGAAGTCAATTTTTTCCGCACGAAGTTTATTGACGATGTCTTGCGCCGAATAGAACTTGCCGTTTGCGCCTACGACTTTCGCGGGCTCTCCGGTGGCCGGTTCAGTCCCATGTCCGAATATATTGAGTCGTGGGGCGCCTTTGTAAATATCCTCGAAGGTTTGTATGTCGCCATCGATGGCCTTGAAACCCCTCCATGGACCGCCCAACCGAATCACTTCACGTAATGCTGACTCAGGCGAAGGCGCCGCCGGTAAATCACCTACGCGTGTTTCCTGCGCTACCGTATGAATGGCCGCGACTCCAGTACGTGAGGAGGTTTGAGTGGGGTGTGCTCTTGCGAGGTGAAGCATTAACATCGCTATGTTGATGAATAAATCTGTTGCGGCTGCTTCTTTGTTTCCTTCCCTGCTCCCGGTAAGCGTCTTGATATCACTTATGATGCTGTCTGCCTGAAACGGCATACCGATTAAAAAGGCACTCTCTGGCATGAACAGAAATGCCGTATTGAGTAATAGGCCTGCCCCTTCTTTAATCCTTTCCCAGCGACTTTCCCCGTTGGATACGGCCTGGTGTTCGGCCAGCGATGTCAGCGCCCTTGAATTGGCTTCATACAAGTAGCCCATCAGTTGCCCGGTTTGCAGCTCGGACGACAGGTCATGAGTCGCCAGTGTGGGCGGCGCAGGCGTGAACACGGGCGTATATGTCGGCATATGCGGTTCGCGAAAGCCATCGTGCCTGTAGACGGCGCGGGTTGTCTCATCAGGCAGCCAGGCAAGAATGTCTTTTTGTAGTTCCTTCTGTGTCTGGACAGACTCCATTAGCGCCTGGCGCGAAGGAAACTGCAGCAGGGGGGCGCTGGAATTCAACGGGCGATAAAGAATGTGCGGGCCGACTGTGATGTCCTTGGGTTCGATCAGGAACATGTTTTCGACCACATCGGGCACCGCGCCGGGCAGGCGCATGAGCGCCAACGGGCGCACGGTGATTTCGTTGCCATTGACGAACTTCTTCCCTGGCGTTGGATCCAGTATTGCCTGGAGGTAACGAAAACCCATGGCGTTATCGAAGCCAGCCTCGCCTTTGGCCGTCAGTTCCAGGGCCCTCATTTTCAGTTCAATCGGGACTTGCTCGGCGAACAGCGCTTGGCGCCTGGCTTTTTTTTCAGGATCGTCGAGCAGCTCGCGCCTGACTAATTCGGGGTAGTTCTTGCCGGCATCGATTTGCTGAATCAGCTTACCCAGTTCGCCCTCTTTTCCGAGCTTGGCTAGATGAATGCCCGTCGGTTTGTGACGCACCTCCACCCGACCTTGTGGTAATCCTGAAAGGTTGCGTACGAAGGTTTCGATGAAAGACAGGGTGGTGGTTTGGGTTGATCCGAATCCGCTGGCCGGGGCGCCATAGGGCGTGTGAAAGATGACTTCCAGATCCTTGATGTCATAGTGAAAGGGTGGAGGGTCGAGGGCTTTGATCTGATCCTGGATATAAGTGCTAATGTCCGGAATATCACTGCCAAAGCTCTTGCCCTTGTGCCGGCGCTCGAAGCCCGCCATCTCCAGAAGCAGGTCATGGTAAATAAAGCGATCGGCATCGGAGGCGGTTTTTGACCATTCGGGACGCTTGAGCCCGGACTCTTGGGATGGTCGCGCCACGATCAGCGCGGGATCAGTGTCGGCGTTGGCGTCCCCGTTGTTAATCATGACGTTCGCTTGCAGGTAGAACGCATCAGCGTCGAAGGCTTTCAGGCTGGGCTTGTCGGTGCGGGTCGGTGGTTGCGCCTCGGGGTTTTGCTGTTCCCAGGCCTGCTGGGCTGCATCCAGGGAAGCATAAGGGGTAACCTTTCCGCTGGGTTCGCACATCAGCACAGCGAGGGTGCGGTCCCCAGCCTTGCGTTCGATGAACAGGTTAGGGGTTTGAACGTTCGGGCTGTCTGGGTTGGCCGGGTCAGTGCGGACCATGAAGTGAATGGTTGTCTTGGAGTTGTCTGTGGGGTTGAGGTGCCCGTGGGGAAACCTTGCTACCGTATCCAGTGTTTCGCGCTGTATGTCATTGAGACCTGGGGATTTTAAACTGGCCAGGCGCAGGTTGCTGTGCAGCAGTTGGCCGAGCATTGACCGGCGACTACCCGCGTAAATCGGGGTGACAGCGAGCGCTGTGTCGGCACTCAGCCCAGGGGCCGGCTCATTGAACGGCGGCTCATTCCAATACGTGATCTTTGCCGCTCGAAGCGTTTCGTTCAGCTTGCCGGGCAACTCGCTCATAGCCTTCTGTAGCGCTGACCTATCGATAGGAAGTGCAGTACCCGCAGGTTTGCCGGTACGGGCGAGCACGTCCTCGCGCGTATCGACGAATTTGCCAGCGCTGTCGAAAACCGGCGCGGCGCCTCCAGCGACATGGCTGATGATCATTTCCATCAGCGGTGTTTCAATGTACTCACCTGGATTGTCCGGATCGGGAACGGCGAACGCCAACTGCTCCACATCGAGGTTCAATGACGCATCGATGGCGTCCTTGAGTAATCCCGATACGACCGACTGCAACCCGGGCTCTGCGTTAAACAGACGGTGGGCGATGTCGCTCACAGGGCTGGCGACGGGCGGCTTGGCGGTGGTTACCGGCGCAGGCGCTTGAACGACAGTAGGTGTTGGAGGGGTTGTGATGCCTGCAAGTGTTTGTAGGGCTGCCTGCTGCAGTTCGCGAATCCCACGCGAGGTGTCAGCAGAAGGGTTGTTTTTTTTCAAGGAGGGGAAGCCATCGCGGATGAGCCCTGCGACTTGTTCGAGCCACTTCTGCTCTGAGCCGGTTTCCCGAGTCACGCCGTAAAAGTCCAGCATCATAGAGAGATCCAGCGCTTGCTGGGTACGAACGGGCCCCTCGTAGACCGAGCCGCTTCTCCCATATTTGCGGGCCGCGCTTGAAATGTCGGGTTCGAGGGCCGCCCATTGGGGGCAAGTCGACGTGCGCAAAACAATCGATTTACGGCTGCCGTCAGGGTTTCGTACGTAGCCTTCCAACTGGCCTGTCGGCAAGTGGATAAACAAGGATGAAACCTCGAGATTATGTTCTTTCGCAAACGCCAGGAAAGCGGGGCTGGAGAAGCATTTGCCGAACTCCTGGCGTGTGTGTGCGTAGGTTGAGTCGTCAGGCACATTCAAGAAGGGGAGAAAGGTTAGCGACTGATCATCAATGCGCCTTTGATAGCCGATCCTCGTAAGGATTCTGGCACACTCCCGTGCCACTTCCCGATCAGCCGCCTCGACGCGTTCGGCGGGCGTCGGTGTGCGACTGGAGTCGGCAAGTGTGCCGCTGCGTTCAAAGGTGGCTTCGGTGATCGTCTCCTTCACGCTGCGTTGTGCTTGCCTGGCACGCAAGGTCTGTTGCGAGATGTCCAATGGCAGAGGGCCGTTGGGGATGAACAGAGAGGGGAATGTATCGGCGTCCTGGAGTGCCGCGATCACGGCCCGCGGATTACGCGTAAGCTCGGTTCTAGCGATAGCGTAGAAGTCTCCCACCAGGTAACTGGGAGGCGTGCTTTCGCCGGTGTAGCGGAACCAGGTTGTCGACGGGGCGCCCAGCTCTCTGGCCGCTGCGGCGACGTCCGCCGATGCCTGTGACCAGCCAGGGGTGAACTCCGTGAAGCTGTTGGGGGAGCCATTGATCATGCACGTCATGGTTCCCTCTTGAGGGTTCCAACTGAAGTTGGACAGGTCGATGTGATGGGCTTTGGCAAAGGTTGCAAACGGCTCTGCCCTGAGCGCCTGGTTAAAACGTGCCCACGCTTGGCCGAAGCTGGAAAAAGGCGGAACCTGGGTGAGGGTCGGGGCGGTGAGTGACTGCCTGTTGGTTGTGAGCTCCTCAGCGACCTGGCCCATCAATGCCGCGCTGAGCTGCTGTGCCAGCTCGGCATCACTCTTTTCCACCAACGTGCTGACTTGTCCTTGAGTGAGCAGAAATTGAGGCGAACTTGGGGCGCGTCTTGAAACGGGCTCGGATCGACCAGGATTTTCCGGCTGCTGAGCAATGTCATACTTCAGCCTTTCATCCGGGTTGACCGGCCACGCAAAGGTGCCTGTTGGCGTTTGTTGCGAAGATGAGGGTGGAACATGGTTCGTGGCTGCCGGGATCGTCATGGAAGTCTCCGTCTATCGTTATGAAAAGCTCGCCTTCTGTGGCGAATTTTCGTGGCTTTTCTGTACGAAGGTGTTCCGTATCCACTTAATACGAAGGGTTACAGCCGCTGATGCGGGGAGCCGTCATGTGTCACAGTCCTTTGCCTGTTCGTTGTGACAGGTTGAAATACGGCGCCGTTTTCCCTGCGCCGCGTCCCTGAACAGAGTGAGGTGCCTATGCAAGCAACCCGATTGACACTCGTATGTCATGCCGTGACACCCTTGCAAAAGCAGGGGCGGTTTCCCGATGACGAATCGTTGCTGATGGATTGGCAGAATGCGCGGCTGTCACTGGCGGATCGGTTCCGCAAAAGTGTGCGCCTGATATGCGGGCCCGAAGCGCGGACTCGCCAGACGGCGACGTTGTTCGGTGACCACGCCGTGGTTGAGCCCGCGTTACGCGATGGCGATTTTGGCCATTGGAAGGGGCAGGACACTGCCCAGCTTGATCGTGATGAATTGATGACTTGGCTCACCGACAGCGCCAGTGCCCCCCATGGCGGCGAGTCGGTGGACCACATTTGCGCGCGCGTGGGCGAATGGATGAGGTCACTGGAGTGCCAACCCGGCCATGTGGTGGCCGTTACACATCCCTTGGTCATCCGCGCTGCAATGCTGTACGTCATGCAATTTCCAGTATCGATGTTCTACCTGATCGATGTCGAACCGCTGTCGCGTACCGAGCTGCGTTTCAACGCGGTCTGGCGCCTGCGCCTGGAAACTCACGCCTGATGCGTTGATCATGGCAAAATCCACGCCCCGCACTGAGAGCAACCCATGAAACGCATCCTGATCATCGGCATTGGCGCCGGCAACCCCGACTACATCACGATGCAGGCCGTGAAGGCGCTGAACCGTACCGACGTGTTCTTCCTGATGGACAAGGGCCAGAGCAAGGACAAGCTGATCGACCTGCGCCGGGAAATCTGCGACACCTACATCACCGAGCCCGGCTACCGTTTTGTCGAGGCCGACTGCCCGGAGCGTGTGCGCGGTGAAATCGACTACACCACCGCTGTGCAAGACCTCAACCGCGATAAGCAGCAGACCTTCGAACGCATGATCAACGAAGAAATGGCTGACGGTGAGGTGGGTGCGTTCCTGGCCTGGGGCGACCCGGCGCTGTACGACAGCACCATCCGCATCTTGCAGGCGATTCTTGCCAGTGGTCGCTGTGTCTTCGAGTTTGAAGTGATCCCCGGCATCACCAGCGTGCAAGCCCTGGCGGCGCAGCATAAGGTGGCGCTCAACCGTATTGGCAAGTCCATCGAAATCACCACTGGGCGCCGGTTGGCGGCGGGGCAGGCGAGTGATGCCGATACCCTGGTGGTCATGCTCGACGCCGAAGATTCCTACCGCAGTGTGGCGGATCAGGACCTGGATATTTACTGGGGCGCCTACCTGGGCACCCCGGACGAGATCCTGATCAGCGGTAAAGTGGCGCACGTGGCAGAAGAGATCGAACGGGTACGCAAGGCGGCGCGCCTCGAAAACGGCTGGATCATGGACACCTATTTGTTGCGCAAACCCTGAGGTAAACCCGATGCTTAAACAGCTTGCCCTCGCCTTGGCCCTGGTGGCCGGCGCCGCTCATGCCGACTCCGGCTTGCACACCGACTTGCCGTTGTCCTACCTGGAACAGACCCAGGGCGATGCGCGCAACCAGCCGCTGGTGATCTTCCTGCATGGGTTTGGCAGCAACGAGGAAGATCTGTTTGGCATCAAGGACGCGTTGCCGTCCACCTGGACCTACCTGTCGGTGCGCGCGCCGCTGCCGGTGGAGCCGCAAGGTTATCGTTGGTTTACCAAGACCGATGAGCCTGAGTACAACGGCGAGACCGATGAACTGTTCAGCAGCGCCCGGCTGATCAAGGACTTTGTGCTCAAGGCTACCGCCAAGTACCACACCCAAAGTGATCGGGTATTCCTGGTGGGGTTCAGCCAGGGTGCGATCATGTCCTATGAAGTGGCCTTGCGTGAACCTGACTTGGTACGTGGTATCGCTGCGCTCAGTGGCAGCGTGCTACCGGTGCTCAGGTCTGCGCTCAAACCTGATGCGTCCATGGGCAAGCTGGCGATCTTTATCGGCCATGGCACTTTGGATCAGGCGCTGCCCTTCAACTCGGCCACACGGGCGAACGAGTTGCTGGCGGGGTTGGGGCTCAAGCCGGAGTTTCATGAGTACCCGGGAATGAATCACACCATCAGCGCAGTGGAAGTGCAGGACTTGAAAGCCTGGCTAGAAAAAAGCCTGAAGTGAAATGCGCTTGAACATGTGGGAGCTGGCTTGCCTGCGATGGCCATAGGTATCTACACAACTTCGGCACGAGACGCTAAATCTGTGGCGAGGGAGCTTGCTCCCGTGACGGCCTGGCAGCCGACACAGATATAACTGATGCCCCGCGATCCAATGTGGGAGCTGGCTTGCCTGCGAAGACGGCCTGACAGTCAACACA
>NZ_JAENSV010000071.1:0-15944 GCF_016613265.1 Pseudomonas sp. MF6751 | reverse complement strand
CCCTGTCGAATTCCGGCCAGCGTGGTTTAACGGGGCGCCTAAGATCAAAAGCAGATCAAGATCAAGAGCGGCTCGCTTCGCATCGTGGTTACCGTTGAGCTAACAGAGTTATGTAGATACCTATGCCGCGATGGGGCCAGCCCAATCAACGCAAATCAAACAGCCAACAGGCGCTCACGCAACTTGCCAATCTCATCCCGCGTCTGCGCCGCCGCTTCAAACTCCAGATCCCGCGCCAACTGGTACATCTTCTCTTCCAGTTGTCGAATCCGCTTGGTGATCTCACTCGGTGAGCGCAGTTCGTTTTCGTACTTGGCGCTCTCCTCGGCGGCCTTGGCCATGCCCTTGCGCTTCTTGCTGCGCGAGCCGGGCACGGTGGCGCCTTCCATGATGTCGGCAACGTCCTTGAACACGCCTTTGGGGGTGATGCCGTGCTCCAGGTTGAACGCGATCTGCTTGTCGCGACGACGCTGGGTCTCGCCAATCGCACGCTCCATCGAACCGGTGATGCGGTCCGCATACAGGATCGCCCGTCCATTGAGGTTACGCGCCGCTCGGCCGATGGTCTGGATCAACGAGCGCTCGGAGCGCAGGAAGCCCTCCTTGTCCGCATCCAGGATCGCCACCAGCGACACTTCCGGCATGTCCAGGCCTTCACGCAGCAGGTTGATCCCCACCAGCACATCGAAGGTGCCCAGGCGCAGGTCGCGGATGATTTCCACGCGTTCCACGGTGTCGATGTCCGAGTGCAGGTAACGCACGCGCACGCCGTGGTCGGCCAGGTAATCAGTCAAGTCTTCGGACATGCGCTTGGTCAGGGTGGTGACCAGCACCCGCTCTTCCAGGGCCACGCGCTTGTTGATTTCCGAGAGCAAGTCGTCGACCTGGGTCAGCGCCGGGCGAATTTCGATTTCCGGGTCCACCAGGCCAGTGGGTCGCACCAATTGCTCGATCACGCGACCGGCATGTTCGGCTTCATAGTTGCCGGGCGTAGCGGAGACGAAGATGGTCTGCGGGCTGATGGCTTCCCACTCGTCAAAGCGCATCGGCCGGTTGTCCAGCGCCGACGGCAGACGGAAGCCGTACTCCACCAGGGTTTCCTTACGTGAGCGGTCCCCCTTATACATGGCCCCCACCTGCGGCACGCTGACGTGGGATTCGTCAATCACCAGCAAGGCGTCCGGCGGCAGGTAGTCATAGAGCGTCGGTGGCGGCGCCCCGGAGTCACGGCCCGACAGGTAACGCGAGTAGTTTTCGATGCCGTTGCAGTAGCCCAGCTCCAGGATCATCTCCAGGTCGAAGCGGGTGCGTTGCTCCAGACGCTGGGCTTCCACCAGCTTATTGTTGGAGCGCAGGTATTCCAGGCGCTCGGCCAGCTCGACCTTGATGCCCTCGATGGCGCTCATCAGGGTTTCGCGCGGGGTCACGTAGTGGCTTTTCGGGTAGAAGGTAAAGCGCGGCAGCTTGCGGATCACCTCGCCGGTCAACGGGTCGAAGGCTGACAGGCTTTCGACCTCATCATCGAACAGTTCGATGCGGATGGCTTCCAGGTCGGATTCGGCCGGGTAGATGTCGATCACATCACCGCGCACCCGGAAGGTGGCGCGGGCGAAGTCCATGTCGTTACGGGTGTACTGCAGGCTCGCCAGGCGGCGCAACAGTTCGCGCTGGTCGAGTTTGTCGCCACGGTCGACGTGCAGCACCATCTTCAAATAGGTTTCCGGGCTGCCCAAGCCGTAGATGCACGACACCGTGGTGACGATGATCGCGTCTTTGCGCTCCAGCAGTGCCTTGGTGGCCGACAGGCGCATCTGCTCGATGTGGTCGTTGATCGACGCATCCTTCTCGATGAAGGTATCGGAGGATGGCACATAGGCTTCGGGCTGGTAATAGTCGTAGTAGGAAACGAAATACTCCACCGCGTTGTTCGGGAAGAACGCCTTGAACTCGCCGTAGAGCTGCGCCGCCAGGGTTTTGTTTGGCGCCAGCACTAGGGTCGGGCGGTTGGTCTGGGCGATCACGTTGGCGATGCTGAAGGTCTTGCCGGAACCGGTCACCCCAAGCAGCGTCTGGTGCGCCAGGCCGGCCTCGATGCCTTCGACCATCTGACGAATGGCTTCCGGTTGATCGCCGGCGGGTTCAAAACGGGTAACGAGCTGGAAATCCGACATAACGTACCTCGTGAAGTCACCCCAGACTCGACACCGCCAGGGACGAAATAGCTCAGCAACCCGCGATTAGTCATCGCAGGTTGCAGGAAAAAACCATGATAGCTGTAGAAGTGGTGTCGAATGTGACGGGTTTCAAGGCCGTCTTACTACACGACCTTTATCGTCAATGTTGCAATAAGACTAACGGTCAGCAAATAAACCGAAAAACTTGGCCGAAAAGTCGTTTCCGTTGTCGCTCTCAGCCGTGATGGCCTCTATACTAGCTCCCCGTTTGTGCACCGCTCTAGTGCATTCGGCTGGAGCGCGACACGTCCCTCCTACCCCCCATAGAGCTGCCGCAAAAATGAGCCTGTTCTCCGCTGTCGAAATGGCACCACGCGATCCAATCCTGGGCCTCAACGAAGCATTCAACGCCGACACACGAACCACCAAGGTGAACCTTGGCGTGGGCGTTTACTGCAACGAGGAGGGGAAGATTCCACTCTTGCGTGCCGTTGCCGAAGCGGAAGCCATTCGTGTGGCGCAACATGCCGCCCGAGGCTACTTGCCAATCGACGGCATCGTGGCGTACGACCAGGCCGTGCAAAAGCTGCTGTTTGGCGCTGAGTCGCCACTGTTGAGCGCAGGCCGTGTGATTACCGCCCAGGCCGTGGGCGGCACGGGCGCGCTGAAAATCGGCGCCGACTTCCTCAAGCAACTGCTGCCCAACGCCGTCGTCGCCATCAGCGACCCAAGCTGGGAAAACCACCAGGCGCTGTTTGAAAAAGCCGGTTTCCCGGTGCAGACCTACCGCTACTACGACGCCGCCACCCACGACGTGAACCGTGCCGGCCTGCTCGAAGACCTCAACGCCCTGCCGCCACAGTCCATCGTGGTGCTGCACGCTTGCTGCCATAACCCGACCGGCGTCGACCTCAGCCCGGCCGACTGGCAAAACGTGCTGGACGTGGTCAAGGCCAAGAACCTGGTGCCGTTCCTCGACATGGCCTACCAGGGCTTCGGCGATGGCATCCACGAAGACGCCGCCGCGGTGCGCCTGTTCGCTGAGTCGGGCCTGACCTTCTTTGTATCCAGCTCGTTCTCCAAATCGTTCTCGCTGTATGGCGAACGCGTAGGCGCGCTGTCGATCGTCAGCGAGTCCAAGGAAGAAAGCGCGCGCATCCTGTCCCAGGTCAAGCGTGTGATCCGCACCAACTACTCCAACCCGCCGACCCACGGCGCAGCCATCGTCGCCGCCGTACTCAACAACCCGGAACTGCGCGCCCAATGGGAAGCCGAACTGGCCGAGATGCGCCTGCGCATCCGTGGCATGCGCGAGCAGATGGTGGCCGAACTGGCCAAGGCTGCTCCAGGCCATGACTTCAGCTTCGTCGGCCGCCAGCGTGGGATGTTCTCCTACTCCGGCCTGACCGTTGAGCAAGTCACCCGCCTGCGCACCGAATTCGGGATCTATGCGCTGGATACCGGTCGCATCTGCGTGGCGGCACTGAACCAGTCGAACATTGGTGCAGTGACCAAGGCGATTGTCCAGGTGCTGTAAGCGAGCACACGTTATACGAAGGGGGAAGCCAATGGCTTCCCCTTTTTATTGGCGAACACACTAGACTGAATACCGACTGCCCCCTTGCTGTGAGAGCTTTATGAGAAACGACGACCTGGACCTGCGCGCCGACCGCGACGAACTGCACGACTACGCCCCACGCGCACCGCAAGCCAAGCGGCAGAAGAGCTTGGTGCTGCAGGTAGCGCTGGGAGTATTCCTCGGAGGGTTGGCGTTATGGCTGGTACAACTGGGCGCGACGGCAATCATGGCCAAACTGGCCATGGGCACTCTGCAATTTGGCGGCTGACCCGCTCTCCTGTAGGAGCGAGCTTGCTCGCGAAAAACCCAAAGACACCGCGTTCATCCAGAATGCCCGCGTTATCGTTAACGGTCTTCGCGAGCAAGCTCGCTCCTACAAAACCCGCGTTCTTGCAGTAGTTTTACGAAGCTGTTCAAGCTCTGCGACACCGTGCCCCGCCGCCAGATCAGCCATGTATTCAAGGTACGGAACGTGTCGGGCAGCGGCCACACGCTCACCGCCGCACACCCCGGCATACTCTCCAGCATACTGCGCGGCATCAGCGCCAGCCCGGCACCGGCGCTGACACAGGCCAACATGCCGTGGTACGACTCGATCTCGAAGATCCTGCCCGGCACCGCGTCATCCTGTGAGAACCAACGTTCAAAGTGATGCCGGTACGAGCAGTTCGAACGGAACGTATAGATGTTCTCGCCATTCACATCCTGGCCGCGGGTGATCGGCGCATGATGCAGTGGCGCAATCACCACCATCTCCTCCTCGAACACTGCCACACCCTCCAGCGTGGAATGCAGCACCGGCCCGTCGACAAAGGCAGCCGTCAGCCGACCCGACAACACGCCTTCGATCATGGTGCCCGAGGGGCCCGTGCTCAGGTCCAGCTCGACCTTGGTGTATTGCTGGTTATACGCCGCCAATAACGCCGGGATACGCACGGCCGCCGTGCTTTCCAGCGAACCCAAGGCAAAGGCGCCCTGGGGCTCCTCCCCCGCCACCGTGGCGCGGGCTTCCTGCACCAGGTCGAGAATACGCCGCGTATAGCCGAGGAAATTCCACCCCGCCGGGGACAAACGCAAGCGGCTCTTCTCGCGGATAAACAACTCCACGCCCAAGTCCTGCTCCAGTCGCTTGATGCGCGTGGTGAGGTTCGACGGCACACGATGAATCAACTGCGCGGCGGCGCTGATGCTGCCTTGCTCGGCAACGGCCTTGAAGATTTCCAGCTGCACCAGATCCAATTCATTCTCCAATCGTGAATGTATCGCTTAATATTATTCAGTTTCCAGAAAAGATACAGCCCCGTACGCTGGCCGTCATTCACTCCTTCATCCGGACGGTGCCATGAACGCTATTTCCCACCAGACCCACGCCCTGTCGATCAACCCCGCCAACGGCGAAACAGTCGGCACCTACCCCTATGAAAGCGCAGAACAGCTGAGCGCCGCCCTCTCCCGCTCGACCGATGCCTTCCGCACCTGGCGCCGCACGCCCGTGAGCCAGCGCGCCGAATACCTGCTGGCCCTGGCTGCAGCCCTGCGTGAGCAAGCCGAAGACATGGCGCAAATGATCACCCTGGAAATGGGCAAACCCATCGCCCAGGCCCGCGCCGAAATCGAAAAATGCGCGCAACTGAGCGAATGGTACGCCGCCCACGGCCCGGCCATGCTCGCCCCGGAGCCCACCCTGGTGGACAACGGCAGCGCCCGGATCGAATACCGCCCACTGGGCCCGATCCTCGCGGTAATGCCGTGGAACTTCCCGGTGTGGCAAGTGCTGCGTGGTGCAGTGCCGACCCTGCTCGCCGGCAACACCTACGTGCTCAAACATGCGCCCAACGTGATGGGCAGCGCCTACCTCATCCAGCAAGCATTGCGCAAAGCCGGTTTTGCCGAAGGCGTGTTTGAAGTGATCAACGTGACCCAGGATGGCGTGTCCACCGCCATCGCCGACCCGCGCATCGCCGCCGTGACCCTCACCGGCAGCGTGCGCGCCGGCATCGCCATCGGCTCACAGGCCGGGGCCGCGTTGAAGAAATGCGTGCTGGAACTGGGTGGCTCCGACCCGTTTATCGTGCTCAACGACGCCGACCTCGACGCCGCCGTACAAGCCGCCGTCATCGGCCGCTTCCAGAACAGCGGCCAGGTCTGCGCCGCCGCCAAGCGCTTGATCATCGAAGCGGGCGTGGTTGAAGCCTTCACCGCCAAATTCCTTGAAGCCAGCCGCGCCCTGGTGATGGGCGAGCCCACCGCGGACGCCACCTATATCGGCCCCATGGCGCGCTTTGATCTGCGTGACGAACTGCACGGCCAGGTCCAGGCGACCCTGGAAGAAGGCGCCACGCTGCTGCTGGGCGGCCATAAAGTCGCGGGCGCGGGCAATTACTATGAACCGACCATCCTGGCCGACGTCACCGACCACATGACGTCTTTCAAACAGGAACTGTTTGGCCCCGTGGCCTCGATCATCACTGCCCGCGACGCCGAGCACGCTGTGGCGCTGGCCAATGACAGCGAGTTTGGCCTGACCGCGAGCATCTTCACGGCCGACTCGGCAAAGGCACAGGCGATTGCCGACCAGCTCGAAACCGGCGGGATCTTCGTCAACGCGTTCAGCGTGTCGGACCCGCGGGTGGCATTTGGCGGCGTGAAGAAAAGCGGGTTCGGCCGCGAGCTGTCGCACTTCGGCGTACGCGAGTTCTGCAATGCGCAGACGGTGTGGCTGGATCGTAAGTAGCCTGCCAGCATTGGCGCTTCAACAATTAATATGCCGTCGCACGCACTGCACCAACCCGTCCAGTGCCGGGGGATTCACCGGCGCGAGTACACAGACTGTGTGCTCGCGCTCGCCCTCCGCTACTGTCAGAGTGTAATGCACTCGACCTGGGTTACCAGGCTCGGGATCGGTGCTTTGCGGCAACTTGAAAAACTCGGATGCTTCAATCAGTTGCCGCAACTCCTGCTGGTCGGGCTCGGGCAACGTATCCAACTCCACCGTACGCGGCTTGGCCAACCCCGGAAAAAACGCTGGTCCGCCGCTTTCCTTGATTGAAATTCGCATGGCTGTTCCTCGCCGCGCAGGCGGCTTCGTCAAACGTTGATACCTACCGCTTTCCAGCCTTCCTTGACTGCCTTGTGCTCAGCTTTGTTCACACCATAAAGCTGGCCGGCAATATCATGGGTGATGCGCGCAAAACGCAAAAACCCGGAATTGGGTCGCAGCCGCGAATCGCGCAGTGCGTCATACCAGATGCGCCCGGCACGCTCCCAGGCGAACCCGCCAATCCGGGTGGCCACCTGATAGAACGCGTGGTTGGGGATGCCGGAATTGATATGCACCCCGCCATTGTCCTCGTAAGTTTGCACAAAATCATCCATGTGCCCAGGCTGTGGGTCTTTGCCCAGCAGCTTGTCATCAAACGCAGTGCCTGGCGCCTTCATCGAGCGCAGCGCCGTGCCCTTGATCTTTTTGGTAAACAGCCCCTTGCCGATCAACCAGTCGGCGTCCTCGGCCGTTTGCTTCAGCGCGTACTGCTTGATCAACGAGCCAAACACATCCGACAACGACTCGTTCAGCGCACCGGACTGGTTGAAGTACATCAGCTTGGCCTCATCCTCGGTCACGCCATGGGCCAACTCATGTCCAATAACGTCGAGTGCCACGGTGAAGCGGTTGAACAACTGCTGGTCACCATCGCCGAACACCATCTGGGTCGAATTCCAGAAGGCATTGTTGTAGTCCTGGCCGAAGTGCACCGTGGCGTCCAGCGCCATGCCCGCATCGTCGATAGAGTTGCGGTCGAATACCTGGTCAAAAAAATCGAAGGTGGCGCCCAGGCCGTCATAGGCTTCGTCTACTGCGGCATCGCCACTGGCGGGCTGCCCTTCACCGCGAATCAGCTTGCCGGGCAGGCTGTCGGTGTTTTCGGCGCTGTAGATCGAGCGTTGCTTCTCGGCGCCCACGGCCAGTGCCATGCGGGCCGGGCCCTTGGCGGGTACCGCGACCATGCGCAACGAGCGGAACGTGCAGTCCTTGGCACGCGTGCGTAATGCGACTTCCCGTTGGGCTTTGTCGCCGTGGCGGGCGATCTGGTCGAGCATGTACGGCGGGATCAGGCAAAAAATCGGGTTGCGCGGTTGGCGAACACACATGAGCTGGCTCCTTTTGGCGTGTGATGAACGTCCGGGTGACGGTTTTCAGGATAGTCCTGCGTTCGCCACCTGGGCCAAATTGTCATGGTTTTGTGTTTCAGTGGTGTTTATCCCAGGCCCATAAGGAACATGCCCATGCCCGCCCGCGCAGCCAACATCGACCTTTCCCACCGCCCAAGGCTTGCCGACCTGCGCCCATTGGTCGCGGCCAGCCCCACCCTGCTGGAAGCCAGAGCCGCGACGCCGCGCGTCACCGCGGCCAAGGACCTCAAAAACCGCGCGGGCTATGCCGACGATTTCCTCAGCGACTTCGTGGTGCCATGGCCCACGGTTGACCAGCCACTGGCGGGCGATGTGCAACCCAAGCGCCTGGACTACACGCATTTCTCCATCACCATGTCGCGCGCTCGACGACTGGCGCTGTACGTGGGGGTAAATATCGACGGTGCCAAGCATGTGGACATCACGCGCAGCAACGACACCTGGGCCTACGATGGTCGCCTGCCCCTGGAGGCGCAGGTAGGTGAAGATCTCTATGCCGGCAATGGCCTGGACCGCGGCCACCTGGTGCGGCGCCAGGACCCCAACTGGGGCGATGAGGCCAACACCGCCAACGTCGACACCTTTCACTTCACCAACTGCTCGCCACAGATGAGCGGCTTCAACCAGAAGACCTGGCTGGAGCTCGAAGACTACATCCTCGACAACACCCAGCGCTGGAAAGCCCGGGCCACGGTGTTTACCGGGCCAGTGTTCGCCGATGACGACCGACTGTACCGTGGCGTGAAAATCCCCAAGGCGTTCTGGAAAGTAGTGGCCTACCTCAGCGACGAGGGCAAGCCGTCCGCCAGCGCCTACATGATTGACCAGAGCCGCGAACTGGGCCAACTCGACCTGGTATTCGGCCCGCTTCGCACCTACCAGCGCAGTGTGATTGCGATCGAACAACTGACCGGCATCCGCTTCGCCAACCTGGCCGACTACGACGGCTTCAGCAACGAAGAGCGCGCCACAGGCACCCGGATCGAAGCGCTGATACGCGGCCCCCAGGATATTCGGCTCTGACGCTTCTTTTGTAGGAGCGAGCTTGCTCGCGAAGAACATGAAAGCGCCGCGGGGCATCAGGTACCCAGCGTTATCGTTGACGACCTTCGCGAGCAAGCTCGCTCCTACAGGGGGTGATCGCTTACCATACGGCCGCCGGTTCCCGTATGGGACTAACAGGGAATTCGAAACGCCGCACGCGACGTGAACCGAAACTGCCCCCGCAACTGTAGATGCCGAGCCTGCCCTTGAATGCCACTGGACCACGTCCGGGAAGGCGGGGCATGGCGACGACGCATCAGTCAGGAGACCTGCCGGCCCAGCTAATTAACCAACCGGCGGGGTGTCCGGGAAGGACATCCTGGCCCTGCGCATCAGCAGCCTCCATGGGCGTATTTCCGAGCCGTACCTCCCCTGCTGCACCTACGGTTCACAAGGAGATCGCCTCATGCTGCCACGCGTTACCGCCCTGATCGCTGGCTTGGGTATGTGTGCCCTGGCGCAAGCCGCGCCCACTCAGTACCCGCTGACCCTGCAAAACTGCGGCAGCACCCTGACCTTCCAGCACGCCCCCGCCCGCAGCGTCACCATCGGCCAGGCCGCCACCGAGATGCTGTATGCCCTGGGCGTGGGCGACAAGGTGGTCGGCACTTCGCTGTGGTTCAACAACGTGGCGGCGCAGTACAAGGCCCAGGACGACCGCATCGAGCGCCTGGCCAACAACGAGCCCAGCTTTGAAGCCGTGCTCGCCAAGCGCCCGCAACTGGTGGCCGCCGAGCTGGAATGGGTGGTGGGGCCCCAAGGCGTAGTCGGTACCCGTGAGCAGTTTCATGAACTGAAAATCCCCACCTACCTGTTGCCGTCCGATTGCGAAGGCAAGGACAACCTGGTCGGCGCCGACGGCACGCGATTGGAGCCCTTTCGCATCGAGACGATCTACCAGAGCCTCCAGCAACTGGCACAGATTTTCGACGTGCAGGATCGCGGCCAACAACTGACCGACGAACTCAAGGCGCGCCTGGCCAAATCCGTCGCCACAGCCCAGGGCAAGGGCTTGCAGCAAGCCAGTGCACTGGTGTGGTTTTCCAGCGCCGAAATGGCCAGCGACCCTTACGTAGCCGGCCACAAAGGCGTGCCGCAATTCATGCTGCAAACCCTTGGCCTGCGTAACGTGGTGCAGTCCGATGAAGAATGGCCTGCCGTCGGCTGGGAAACCATCGCCAAGGCCAACCCCACCTTCCTGGTGATCGCACGCATGGACCGCCGCCGCTACCCGGCCGACGACCATGAAAAGAAACTCGCCTTCCTGCGCAGCGACCCCGTGACCCGCAACATGGACGCGGTGAAGAACAACCGCATCATCATCCTCGACGCTCTGGCCTTGCAGGCGAGCCTGCGCACCTTCGAGGGCCTTGCACAACTGGCGGCCGCCATTGACGGCTACCACCTGGGGCAATGATGCGCACCCTACTCGCCCTGGCGTTGCTGCTGCTCGCCCTGCTCGCTGGCGTCGCCATCGGTGAAACCGCCATCGAACCACAGGTGGTGCTGCAGGTGCTCGCCAATAAACTCTGGAGCGCCGGCTACGTACTGGACCCCATCGACGAAGGCGTGGTGTGGAACTACCGCCTCACCCGTGCATTGGTGGCCGCAGCTTGCGGCGCAGGGTTGGCGACGTGCGGCGTGATCCTGCAATCGCTGCTGCGTAACCCGCTGGCCGACCCGTACCTGCTGGGCATCAGCGCCGGCGCGTCAACCGGCGCGGTGCTCGTTGCCTTGATCGGCGTGGGCGGTGGCCTGGTGTCGTTATCGGCGGGCGCGTTTGTGGGGGCGATGGCGGCCTTTGCGCTGGTGACTCTACTCGCACGAGCCAGCGGATCGTCCAGCGGTACCGGGCAGATCATCCTCGCGGGTATCGCCGGCTCGCAGTTGTTCAATGCCCTGACCGCGTTCCTGATCACCAAGTCGGCCAGCTCCGAACAAGCCCGCGGCATTATGTTCTGGCTGCTGGGCAACCTCAGCGGCGTGCGCTGGCCGTCGGTGTGGTTGGCGGTGCCGGTGGCGGTCGTGGGGCTCGCGGTGTGCCTGTGGCACCGGCGTGCACTGGATGCGTTTACCTTCGGCAGCGACTCGGCAGCCTCCCTCGGCATCCCGGTGCGCCGCGTGCAATTTGTGCTGGTGGCCTGCGCCGCGTTGGTGACGGCGGTGATGGTATCCATCGTCGGCTCCATCGGGTTTGTCGGCCTGGTGATTCCCCATGCGGTGCGCCTGTTGCTTGGCACCGGGCATTCGCGTTTGCTGCCGGCCAGTGCCTTGGGTGGCGCGCTGTTTTTGATCGCTGCGGACGTGCTGTCGCGCACCTTGATCAAGGGCCAGGTGATTCCGGTGGGTGTGGTCACCGCATTGGTGGGCGCGCCGGTGTTTGCGCTGATCCTGATTGGCCGGAGGAACGCACGATGAGCGTACTCAGTTGTCGCGGCCTGGGCTTCAAAGTGCGTGACGCGCAGTTGCTGCGTGACATTGACCTCGACGTGCAGTTGGGTGAAACCCTCGGTATCGTCGGGCCCAATGGTTCAGGCAAATCCACCCTGCTCAAATTGCTGGCTGGATTACGTGTGCCGGCCAGCGGCGATGTTCGCCTGGGTGGCAAGCGGCTCGGTGAGTTGTCGCGCCGCACCATCGCACAACAGCTGGCGGTGGTGGAGCAACAGGCCGATACCGACGACGCCATCCGCGTGTTCGACGCCGTGGCCCTGGGCCGCACGCCGTGGCTGTCGGCATTGAGCCCGTGGTCGCGTGAAGACGATGCCATCGTGCACCAGGCCCTGCATGACGTAGACGCCACCCACCTGAGCCAACGCGCCTGGCGCAGCCTCTCGGGTGGCGAACGCCAGCGCGTGCACATCGCCCGCGCCCTGGCACAACGCCCGCAGATTTTGTTGCTGGATGAGCCGACCAATCACCTGGATATCCAGCATCAACTGGCAATCCTCAAAGGCGTGCAAGGCTTGCCTGTGACCACCTTGATTGCGCTGCATGATCTGAACCAGGCGTTGACCTGTGATCGCCTGGCCGTGCTGGATCGCGGGCAACTGGTGGCGCTGGGCACGCCGCTGCAAGTGCTGACACCGCAGCGCTTGCAAGAGACATTCGGGGTACAGGGGCATTACCTGACAGACCCGTTCGACGGCGCGCAAATCCTGCGCCTGCGCTCCAACTGAATCCGTACGTTGGGGCAGCTTGCTCTGGTGACAGTCTGACTGCCAACTGTGATCCAAATGTGGGAGGGGGCTTGCCCCAGGTATCTACACAACTTCGGTACGACGCTAAACCTGTGGCGAGGGAGCTTGCTCCCGCGACGGCCTGGCAGCCGACGCTGATCTAACTGACGCGCCGCGATCCAACTGTGGGAGCTGGCTTGCCTGCGAAGACGGCTTGACAGTCAACACAGTTGGACCGTGTACATATCCATTCCTGCGGTAACGGCCACTTAGGGTTCCGCCCTGACGGCGGCTCACTTTGCAAAAGCCGGGATGCCGGCCCAGGCCAAAGTAAGCAAAACGCTCTTGCCCCACCACTCGGCACCTCGCCCAGGCTCGGTGTGCCCGTAATCCGCCAGTGATTTGGGGGATCGCCGCTATCGGGGGCAAGTCCCCTCCCACACTTCATCTACAGAAGTCGGTGCATATGGGTGGTCTGCCAGATCGGGTCGGCCTCGACATGCACCACGTCGAACCCCTGCCGCTGCCAGAAATCAATCGCGCCGGGCAGAAACGGATGGGTATGCAAGTACATCATCTCCACCCCATCCGCTCGCGCCAGCGCCTCCAGCGAGCGGTATAAACGGCCCGCCAGGCCCAAGCGTCGCGCTGCCGGGAGCACATACAGGCGCACCACTTCCACCGTCTTGCGGCCCTGGTAGTTCAACTGTGGAAAGCGGCCGTCGTAAGGCCGATAAGCCACCGCGGCAACGATCCGGCCTTCGGCACGGGCAATCAAAAACCGCCCGCCGCCCTCAAGGTAGATGGCTTCAAACTGCGCCAGATCGTGGGGGACACCGGTGGCACTGAGCGTGGGAAACAGTTCATCACGCGCCTGCAAAGCAAAGCTCAGCACCTGGGGAATGTCAGCGGCCTGCACCGCCTCGATACTAACGCTCATCGCCAGGGATCCGACCCGTTATCCACTGGCGAGCGTAAGCCAGCACGCGATCGGCCATCGCCACCGGAAAGTGAATAAACCCATGGGCTGCTTCCGGCAACACATGAGCCTCCACCGCTGCCCATCGCTCGGCGATAAGCAGGGTGTCATCCTTGAGCGGGTCCAATTGCCCCACGAACATCAGCGCGGGCGGCAGCCCCTCGAACTCCCCATACAAGGGTGACAGCGGCGGCTGCCGGCGCGTCTCGTCGCTGATCCCCGGCGTCAACAGGCGCAGCGCCTTGACCATGCCCGGCCCGTCCAGCAACAAGGTGTCCGGCCCGGCCGTGCGCACACTGGGCGTGCCGGTCAAATCGTAGACGCCGTAATACAACACCGCGCCGCTTACCCGCTGGAGCAACTCGGGCCATTGCTTGAGCGCCAACAAGGTGGCCGCCGCCAAGTGCCCGCCGGCCGACTCGCCAACGAAAAACACCGGCAAGCCGGCAAACTCCGGGCAGTCCGCCAAAAGCCAGCGCGCAGCCGTCAGGCAATCGTCCAGCAACCCTTCGATCGGCGTATCTACCGCCAGCCGGTAATCCACCGACACCACCGCCACATCGCACGCGTTGACCATGCCGAGGTTAAGGTCGTCATTCATTTGCGCATTGCCGATCACCCAGCCCCCGCCGTGAATGTCCAGCACCACGCCTCTGGGCGGACCGGCGGGCCGCAGGATGCGCAAGGGGATCGCCCCGAGCATTTTGCGTTCCGCCAGGGGCGCCTTCTTGAAGGTCTGGCTGGCGCGCAGCAGCGCCTGGATCATGCGCGGCGTGACGCGGTTGCGGACTTTAAAGCGCGGCATCCACGCCAGTTTGCGATTGAAGCGGCGCATCTGGGCCAGTTCGGGCTCGCTGGCGGGCCAATGCTGGTAGGCCATCAGCGATTATTACGCAGGATCGAGAAGTTCAACGCCGCGGCCACGCACAGCCACGCCAGATACGGGAACAGGATCAGGCCGGTAATCAAATCCAGGCGCACGGCCAGCACCACCATCGCTGCCACGGTGAGCCACAAGAGCACGATAATCACCATCCCGGCGAACAACCGATGGGCACCAAAGAACACCGGCGTCCACAGTGTGTTCAATGCAATCTGCGCCGCCCACAGGGCCAACACCATTTCGCTGCCGGGGATCAGGGTCAAGCGGTAACCGGCCCAGGCCAGCAGCAGGTAGATGATCGTCCATGCCACCGGGAACAGCCAATTGGGCGGGGTGAAGCTGGGCTTGACCAGGGATTCGTACCAGGCGCCGGGTTTGAAGATCACGCCAGTACTGGCAGCGGCGGCGCAGGCAAGCAGGAAGATGAAAAAGGTCATGGTCGCTCCTTGAGGTCCAGTGGATGGAAAACAATGCACTGCATTGAATGACTCAAGCAACCGCGGATAAATTCAATGGAGACGGCAAAATACCCGCGCTTCTACGCGTCATGAAAATTGGTTATGGTCGGCAACATCCAGCACCGTTGCCCGAGACATCCCCTTGCCCCAGCTTGCCGATCACCGCAGCAGCCCCTGGTCAGTGTTCCTGATTTTCCTGCGCCTGGGCCTTACCTCCTTCGGCGGGCCGATTGCACACCTGGGTTATTTTCGCCAAGAGTTCGTCAGCCGCCGCCGCTGGCTCAGCGAGCGCAGCTATGCCGAACTGGTCGCCCTGTGCCAGTTCCTCCCAGGCCCGGCCAGCAGCCAGGTCGGTATCGCGTTGGGCCTGTCCCGCGCAGGTTACCGGGGCGCGGCGGCAGCCTGGGCCGGGTTCACCTTGCCGTCGGCCATCGCCCTGATCCTGTTTGCCCTGGGGCTGGCCCACTACGGCGGCGCCCTGCCCCCTGGCGCGCTGCACGGCCTCAAGGTGGTCGCCGTGGCCGTGGTGGCCCAGGCCGTGTGGGGCATGGCGCGCAACCTGTGCCGAGGCGTGTTACGGGTGGCGTTGATGTTGACCGCTGCGTGCGTGGTGCTGTTGGAGCCCTCCGCCTGGGCTCAGGTCGGGGTCATGGTGGCTGCAGGCGTGGCTGGCCTGCTGTTGTTCAAGCCCGAGAGCAGTGCCGAGCCCGACGCCCTGCCCATCGCCATCAGCCGCCGCGCCGGAGCCCTGTGGTTGATGCTGTTTTTGTTGTTGCTGGTGGGCTTGCCGATCCTCGCCGCATGGGCGCTCAACCCCACGCTGGCGCTGGTGGACGCCTTCTACCGCACCGGCGCACTGGTATTCGGCGGCGGCCACGTAGTGTTGCCGCTACTGCAAGCCGAAGTGGTGCCCAGCCAATGGGTCAACAACGATGTGTTCCTCGCCGGCTACGGCGCCACCCAAGCTGTGCCCGGCCCGCTGTTCACCTTCGCCGCCTTCCTCGGCGCCTCCATGACCCACGCCCCGAGCGGCTGGCTTGGCGGGGTGATCGCACTGCTGGCGATCTTCGCCCCGTCGTTCCTGCTGATCTTCGGCGCTTTGCCCTTCTGGGCCAACCTGCGCAGCAGCCCGCGCACCCAGGCCGCACTGGCCGGGGTGAATGCGGCGGTGGTTGGCCTGTTGTTGGCGGCGCTGTACCAGCCTGTGTGGACCAGCGCGATTTTCAACGGCTACGACCTCGCCCTGGCGTTGCTGGCACTGGTCGCGTTGATGGTGTGGAAACTGCCGCCATGGCTGGTAGTGATAAGTTGCGGCCTACTCGGCACGTTACTGTAATTAGATGGACTCGCCCAAGCCGAGGCGTCTATGCGCCACGGTGGCATTCTTATAGAAGCCAACGACAGCGAGGGCGAGCCCATGAAAAAGCATACGACGATCAATCAGTCTTTGTCAGCCG
>NZ_JAENSV010000070.1:0-17832 GCF_016613265.1 Pseudomonas sp. MF6751 | reverse complement strand
CTGACAAAGACTGATTGATCGTCGTATGCTTTTTCATGGGCTCGCCCTCGCTGTCGTTGGCTTCTATAAGAATGCCACCGTGGCGCATAGACGCCTCGGCTTGGGCGAGTCCATCTAATTACAATTAGTGCATGAAAATTGCGATCAGGATGATCACCGGAATCGGCACGCCGAGGAACCACAGCAGTAATGAGCGCATCATGTTCTCCTTGAATTAACGAACGTAGTTTTCGGTTTCGACGTACACCACGGCATCCCGGCGGCGGCCGCCGAAGGTGGCGGCGAAGCTGGCGAAGAACGCACCGATGAGCAGGGCCACGAAGGTCCACAGCGAGGTGTAGGCCGCTACTTTCGCAGCGGTGTCAGCGGCTTGCTTGGCTTTGAGTTTGGCGTCTTCAACAGCCTTGCGCGCGTCGCCATAGACCTTGTCGATACGGGCTTCGGCATCGGCCTGGCTAAGGTTGGTGCGTTGGCTGATCAGTTGGGCCAGGTAGGCGCGATCTTCCGCTGCCAGTTGGCCGTCGTTGCTCAACGTACGCGTCAGGATACGACCGACCACGGCGTGGGCTGCATCATCGCTGACCGCCGCTGGGCGATCATCGCGAAACAGGCTGTCGACGTAATAACCGAAGTCACCACTGTCGGCACCTTTTGCCGCGCTGCCGGCAGCTTGGGTGAGGCCGCTGGCGGCGCCCGATGCCACGCTGGCGCCAGCTTTCACGCCGCCGCTGACCACACTGCTGACCGAGCCAACCACCAGCATCGCCGTGATCAATGTGGCCACTGCCCACGCCAGGAAGCCATGGGCGGTGTCGCGAAAGTACACCTCGTCCCCGTGCATATTGGCCCACTTCACCCGCAAACGACCGGCGATGTAACCGCCCAGGCCCGACGCAACGATCTGGGTGAACGCCAGCCAGACAATTGTGGAAATGCCAAGGCCCTTGGCGCTGATACCGCTGTCAGCCCAGGGCGACACCGCCGAAAAGCCCAGGCCGAAGCCCAGCAATACCAAGATCAATGACAATGCAGCCGCCGCAGCGGCACCGGCGAAAATCGCCCCCCAGGAAACCCCGGAGAGCGTGCTTGACTCTTGCAGCGTGGATGAGGATGTGATCATTGTTGTTTTGCTCCAGGCACGAAAAATGATGTTACAAGTCTCAAAACGGACAGTGCAGGCAGCGTGCCAGTCGCAACAAAAAATAAAACTCTTTAATTTCAATAACTTATTTAAATTGAACTTAACAAGATCATGCAGATTGCAATAAAAAGCTGCTCCAAGCGGGCGATCTGCACTCCTCGACTTGACGAGCCCTCCTGTGGGAGCGGGCTTGCTCGCGAACGCGGTGTACCAGTCCCTGAATCTTCAACTGAACCACCGCGATCGCAGGCAAGCCAGCTCCCACACTGTTCTGTGTCGAATGTGGAAGTTGGTGTCGGTTTCAGGAAGATGAAGTTTTATTTAGGAAACATTCAGCAACTTCTTGGCAAAATGTCGCCACTTCTAGTGTGAACGCTCACCAGGTAATCCTATGACCCGCATTTTGACCATCGAGGATGACGCCGTAACGGCCCGCGAGATTGTCGCCGAGCTGAGTAGCCATGGACTGGACGTAGATTGGGTGGACAACGGCCGCGAGGGCCTGGTCCGTGCCGTGAGTGGGGATTACGACCTGATCACCCTCGACCGCATGCTGCCCGAGCTGGATGGCCTGGCCATCGTCACCACGTTGCGCACCATTGGGGTGTCTACGCCGATCCTGATGATCAGCGCCCTCTCCGATGTCGACGAGCGCGTGCGCGGCCTGCGTGCCGGTGGCGATGACTACCTGACCAAGCCGTTCGCCTCGGATGAAATGGCCGCCCGTGTCGAGGTGCTGCTGCGGCGTAAAAGCACGGTCCAGGAATTCGAAACCGCCCTGCGCGTGGCCGACCTGGAACTGAACCTGATCAGCCGCGAAGCCAGCCGGGCCGACCAGCCGCTGACCCTGCTGCCCACTGAATACAAACTGCTTGAATTCCTAATGCGCAACACCGGGCAGATCCTGTCGCGGATGATGATTTTCGAGGAAGTCTGGGGCTATCACTTCGACCCCGGCACCAACCTGATCGACGTGCACATTGGCCGTCTGCGCAAGAAAATCGACCCACCGGGCCTCACGCCGCTGATCCGCACGGTACGAGGCTCGGGCTATGTCATTGCTGAACCCCTCTAAAGGCTGGCGCTCTTCCAGCAGCCGCTTGCTGGCGCTGTACAGTTCGTTGTTCGTGGCGTGGAGTTGCATCCTCATGGGGGTGCTGTACTACGAGGTCTCAGGCTACCTCAGCGACTTGTCGCGCCATTCCCTGTTGCAGCGCCAGCATCTTTTCCAGCGTTTCGACGGCGAAGAACTGGTGGAAGCGCTGACCACCAGCATGACCTTCGACATGAAGGGTGTTGACGCCTATGGCCTGTTCGATGAGCAATTTCGCCCCTTGAGCGGGCCGATCCGCGCCGTACCACCCGACCTGCCGCTGGATGGCAAGATTTACGCCCTGACCAATTGCGTGCAATCCGATGACCCCAAACTGCCCAAGGACAGCTGCGATGCCGTGGCCACCCACACCGAAGACGGCCGCTGGCTGGTGTTGGTGCGCGCCAACGGCTCGTTGTTCGGAGTAACGCGGATTATCTGGCACGCCCTGCTGTGGGCGCTGTCCTTGACCATCATTCCTGGCGCTGCCGGCTGGCACCTGCTGCGCCGCCGCCCGTTGCGGCGCATTCGCGGGATCCAGGCCAGCGCCGAGGCCATCGTCGCCGGCGACCTCACGCACCGGTTGCCGCTGTCCAACCGGCGCGACGAGCTGGACATGCTCGCCGCCATCGTCAATGCCATGCTCGACCGCATCGAAAAACTGATGAACGAGGTCAAGGGCGTGTGCGACAACATCGCCCACGACCTGCGCACCCCGCTCACCCGCTTGCGCGCCCAGCTTTACCGCATCAAGCAACAAGCCGAGGAAGACTCGGCCCACGCGGTAAAGCTCGATGACGCCATCGCCGAAACCGACACACTGATGGCGCGTTTTCGCGGGCTGCTGCGCATCTCGGAACTGGAAGACCACCAGCGTCGCTCAGGCTTCCTGGTGCTGGACCCGCTGCCGTTGCTGCGCGAACTGCATGATTTCTACCTGCCCCTGGCCGAAGAAGGCGAACTGGAGTTGGTGCTGCAGGCGCCTGATTCACTGCCGTGGGTTACCGGTGACCGTGCGCTGTTGTTTGAAGCCCTGGCCAACCTGCTGAGTAACTCGATCAAGTTCACCCCGCCCAATGGCAAGGTGATCCTGCGAGCAGTCAACGACCTTGGGAGTACGCGCATCGAAGTGCTCGACTCCGGGCCAGGCATTCCGGCTGCCGAGCGCGCGTCGGTGTTCCAGCGTTTCTATCGGGTCGATGAGAGTGATCAGCAAGGCGGCTTTGGGCTGGGCCTGTCGATTGTGGCGGCGATCATCAACTTGCATGGCTTCAAGCTGGAGGTCGGCACCAGTGAGTTGGGCGGCGCCCGCCTGGTGCTGGAATGCCGCCAGCAACTGATGCCGGAATAAGCGTGCCCTAGAGCACGCTGCCCATGGCCTTGATCAACACCGGGTCACGCGCATAAATATCCGGCGCGTACACCAACTCGCCCTGGCGATCCACTTCTACCGTCCAATACCCCAACAGCACCGGTACCGGCGTGGCCAGCCTGAATTCATGAGTTTCGCCGGTCGCCAGCAGCTCATCGGTGCGGGTGCGTTCGGCGGGCGTTACCAGCAGATCGCGCAATAACAACGGTTGCTCGACCCGCACGCATCCCGAACTGAACGCCCGTGGGCCCTTGGTGAACAAGGGCTGGCTGGGGGTGTCATGCAGGTACACCGAATACGGATTGGGAAAGCGCATCACAATCTTGCCCAGCGGGTTACGCGGGCCGGCCTGCTGGCGCAGCAGGATATTGCCGGGGCGTGCCCAGTCGACTTGGTCGGGGGTCAATGGGTGACCTTCGGCGTCGAGCACTTGCAGGTTTTGCTGGCGCAGGTATTCAGGGTTGAGGCGGATGGCGGGCAGTTTGTCCTCGCGCATGATGGTCGGCGGGATGGTCCAGGTGGGGTTGAGGGTCAGCCGGGTGATGCGCGACTTGAGCAATGGCGTCTGGCGTTCGGCCCGGCCCACTTGCAGGCGGGTTTGCCACACCGGGATGCCGCTCTGATACACGCTCAGCTGCGCGGCGGCCACATTGACCACGACGCCTTCAGGCTCCAGGTCCTGGGCCAGCCAGCGGAAGCGCTCCAGGTTGATGCGCAGCTGTTCACGACGCACCGCCGGGCTGATATTGAGTTCGGCCACGGTGCCGGCGCCGACCACGCCGTCGGCCTGCAACGAGTGGCTGAGCTGGAACGCTTTCACCGCTTTGACCAGTTCGCCCTGGTATTGCTTGCCGTTGCCGCTGGGCAACTGGGCCAGGTAGCCACCGCTGTGCAGGCGCCGCGCCAGTTCCGGCACGCGTGGGTCGTTCATCCCCGGGCGCAACAACGCGCCCTCGGCGACCGGGTCCCAATGGGGCAGCGGTTGCTGGCGCACGCCGGCGTAGGCATTGCGCAGGCTGCGATACAAATCGGCGCTGGGCCGCGCCTGATCGAAGGCTTGGGCCATGTCTTGCAGGCCGGTGGCGGCGAACGCCAGTACCTCGGCATTAGGATCGCCGCTGGGCGGCTGTGAATGCCATAGAGGCTCAAAACGCGATTGCTGCAGGCGCCCGTAATGCAAATCTTGCAGGGCTTGCAGGTACTGCTGGCTGTTGGCGATATCGCTGCACAGCACGTTGGCCGTGGCATCCGCCGCAGGCAAGCTATAGTGGATGGGGTCCAGGCCATCGTCGGCAAGCATCAGCAACTGGCTGTGCAAGGCTTGCCGGCGTTCGTCAGCCGACCACAGCGGGGCATCGCCCTGCTGCTGATAAAAGGCTCGCAGGCGCACCAACGCGGCGGCATCGATACGCGGCGCAAGGTGCGGGCAGACGCTGGTCAACTGCGCCAACGCCTGTTGCAGTGGCGCCAGCGCGACCGGTGCAGGGGTGGTGACGGGCAATGGCTCCACCGGCAGCGTTTCGGCTGTAGCGACCAATGGTGCAACGAGCAGGCAAATGCTCAAGTAACATGCGTGTTTTTTGAACAATTGACTTAGCTCCACTCCACAGCGGGGACTCGACTGTAGATGCTGACTTTTATACGCTTGCTCAGGCTAACCAGCCTGGGCTTGATCACTGGGTGCCTGGCTTTATTGAGCAATGTTGCGCTCGCCGCCAATGGCACCTCTCCTTCCCTGTATAGCAGCCTGGCGCGCTCGGCTCCAGAACTCAATCCCACCGTACTGAAAAGCGCCCTGAGCGCCGTGCAGTGCGCGGTCAATAACGGCGAGGAACGTTCCGATCGCCTAGCGGTTATTGACTACTCCCAGCCCTCGACCGCCCGTCGCCTGTGGATCTTCGACCTGCGCAAAAAGACCCTGGTCTTGCGCGACCTGGTGGCCCACGGCGCCAAGTCCGGGGAAAACTTCGCCACCCAGTTCTCCAATCTCGAGGGCAGCCACCAGTCGAGCCTGGGGTTGTTCCGCACCCAGGAAAGCTACCTGGGCGCCCATGGCTACTCGCTGCGCATGGACGGTCTGGAACCCGGCTTCAATGACCAGGCCCGCGACCGTGCCATCGTGATTCATGCCGCCGACTACGTCAGCCCCTTGTGGAGCAAGCGCGAAGGCCGTATCGGCCGCAGCCAGGGTTGCCCGGCCGTGCGCCCGCAAGTTGCCCGTCAAGTGGTGGACAAGCTCAAGGACGGGCAGTTCATGTTTTCGTGGTACCCCGACCAGCGCTGGCTGAAGTCATCGACCTACCTCAATTGCAAACCCCAACAGGTGGCGAGTAGTCGTACAATCCGTGGCGGATAGCCTGTCCCCATAGATAAAAGAGAGCGTCGCATGCTTCTACACACCTCCACCTGGATCGAAATCGGGCAGTTCCTGGAACGCAGCCGCACGGTGGTGATTCCCATCGGTTCCAACGAGCAACATGGCCCCACCGGCCTGCTGGGCACTGACTGGATGTGCCCGGAGATCATCGCCCACCACGCCCAGAAGCACGCCGATATCCTGGTCGGCCCGACCTTCAATATCGGCATGGCCCAACACCACCTGGGCTTTCCCGGCACCATCTCCCTGCGCCCTTCCACCTTTATCGCCGCAATTGGCGACTGGGTGCGCTCGTTGGCCGGGCATGGTTTCGAAAAGATCCTGTTCCTGAACGGCCACGGCGGCAACATCGCCACGATTGAAGCGGCGTTCTCCGAGCTGTACGCCGAAGCCAGCTTCGCCCGCCGCCCGGCCGGGTTCGCGCTGAAGCTGGTGAACTGGTGGGACCTGGAAGGCGTCACTGACCTGGCCCAGCGTCAATTCCCGGTCGGGCATGGCAGCCACGCCACGCCGTCGGAAATTGCCGTGACGCAGTGGGCGTATCCGGACGCGATCAAGTCTGCCGACTACTCACCACGAATTGCCAACACCGGCCCGATCCGCGAGGCTCTGGACTTCCGTGCGCGCTTCCCTGACGGCCGCATGGGCTCGGACCCAGCGTTGGCTACTGTGGAGAAAGGCGGTGAGTTGGTGGCGTTGGCGGCGCAGGGATTGGTCAAGACTGTCGACAGCTTCAGCAACGAAGCCAAACCCTGATCCAAATGGGGCCAATACCCTGTATGACGTTGCCCCCGCCCACATTTGGATTTGCGTTGTGCCTGGGTTTATCTGCAATCCTGTGCGGCCTGCTCCAGCCGCGATGGCTTGATCGCCGAAGCCAGCGGCTTGCGCTCGTAAAGGAAGACCTTGGTGCCGTCCTGGGACTTGTAGGCCTCCAGCACATCATCGGCGGCAATCTTGCTGGTCAACAGCACCTTGGCGTGGCGCGAGTTCTGGGTGACGGTCGAGGTGATGCCGTGCTTTTCCAGCTTGGGCAATACGCATTGCACATAGCCGTCGGGGGTCTTGTTGGTTTGCAGGGTCAGTGATGGGGCATTGGGCGCCGTGATACAGCCGGTCAGCAATAACGAAGCACAAGCCAGGGCCGGGGCGAAGAAAGAGCGCATAAACATTCCTGAAAATAACCAAAAAGGGTTCACAACCATTCGCGGGTCAACCTGCGCGAACCAGGGCCTTGAGCGACGCATCGAACTGCTTCAGGGCATCTTGCTGTACATCGCGTTGTTGCTCGATCAGTGCAGCAATCTCCGGCGCCGCCTTGTCGTGCACCCACACTGACGGCACGTGCTTGTCCACCGAGCCTTCGGCCTTGGCGATAAACTGCAGGTTCGCGTCGTAGAAGCGTGCGACAAAGCGTGCTTCGACCCGGTCATTACGCTGGGTCAGCAATTGGTTATGGGTATCGAGCACCACAACCACATCCGGGTGCGCCTGCACCAGGGCATCCAGGCTGCTATAGACCGTCACCGAGAGAAAAGTGCCCTGCAACGAGTGCATCAACCAGTCGATCGCCAGTTCCGGGTCGGAGCTGTTGACGAACGCCTCGCGAATTCGCCCATCCAGGGCATCCTTGGCGCCGTTCAGCGCCATGGCGTGGTAGCGTTCAAGGTAGCTGAGGTTGTCGCGGGTGTTTTCACTGAACAACACCCCCACCGACTGGGCACGCTGCAGGGAGTCTACGCTACCCACCAGTGGCAGCAAATGGCCTGTACGCACTTCATCGGCCATCGCCGGGGTGGTCATGACCGCGGTGCCCAGCATCAGGGCCATCAAAGCCAACTGGATAATCGTCCTCATCGCGCATTTTCCTTGGGCTGCGTCTCGATGTGCAGATTCTGCGCGTTTGGCGAAAAAACAGAACTTGTGATCCTTGATGGTGACTATCATTTGAACCGATAGTGTCAGGCCGCCCATAAAATCTATAAGGACCCCGCCATGAAGCCCTACCAGAAAATCTTCGATCGTATCCGCGAGGCAGTCCTGCCAGAGTTTCGCGAGCGAGTCGCCGACTACCTGGTCGAGTACGAAACCGTGCTGCTGGACCCACACGCCGACGCTGCAAAAGGCAGCGCCAGCGCTGAGCAACTGCGCGGCTACTTGCGCGGTTTGAACACCATGCGTGTTCTGGGCATGGCCGATTGGGAAGACCTCGACCGGCGTGTCGCCCAGCAGGCAGAGCTAGAGCGCGGGCCGTCGCAGCTCGACCCACTCGCGCACTGACGGCCGCTGCCACTGGCGTTGCGCGTAGGCCACCAGTTGCGCTGGCACCGGGTCGCCATTGAGGATCAGGCGATTGAGCATCACCGCCAGGTCCACATCGGCAATCGACCACTGCCCGCACAGGTACTCACGGTTATCCGCCAGCAAGGCTTGCGCCGCGCTGATCAACTTGGTCGCGGCGGCTTGAGCCTCTGCTGACAACGGCGGCCTCTTCTGCCCGCAGAACACCACCAGCGTCGAGCGCTCCTGGCGAATCGGCAGCAAGTCGCTGCGCAACCACGCTTGAACCTGTCGCGCCCTCGCCCGCTGCTGCACATCCGCCGGGTACACGCTGCTCTCGGGGTAGGCCTGGTCCAGGTACTCGGTGATGGCCGAAGACTCCGACAGCGCAAAATCACCGTCCAGCAGGGTCGGCACTCGCTGGGTCAGGGAGCGTTGGGCGTAATCTGCCGCCTGGTTTTGCCCGGCATCGAGGTCCAGGGTGAGGGTCTCGAACGCCAGGCCTTTTTCGCGCAAGGCGACAAACACCGACATGGCATAGGGGCTGGTGAACAGCGAATCAACGTAGAGGTGCAGCGGGCCTTGGCTCATGGGCAATCTCCTGGTGTGAGCCATCACGCTACGAGATCCGGGCCGATAAAGACAATGCAGGGTTTTTATGGGGGCATTCCTGGCGGGAATAGCGCGGCTAGTGGCAATATTATGGCTACCGCTGATTTTCAAGGAAGGAACAGCACATGAAACAAGCAGTTGTGGTTATCCACGGCATCGGCGAACAGCGCCCAATGGACACCTTGCGCGGCTTTGTCGAAGCGATGATCCCCGCGGACACCCCCGATGGCACACCTCTGTACTGGAGCAAGCCGGATCGGCTGTCGCGCAACTTCGACCTGCGCGTACTGAAGGCCTCGGGCCGTACCTCGACGGATTTCTATGAGTACTACTGGGCCCACAAGATGCAGGGCACCAAGTTCGGCCATCTGCTGGGCTGGCTGTGGGACATCTTCAAGCGCCCGCGTCGCGACATTCCCGAGGCCATCGTGCCGATCTGGCGCAGCACGCGCTGGACGGTGCTGGTGTTATTGCTGTTGGTTGCCAGCGGTACATTGGCCACGGCCTGGGGCCAATTGCCCCTTAGCGACAACCCCTTCGCGCTGATTCCCTGCTGCTCGCGGCCATGGGACTGGCGCTGCGCTATTCGGCGCTGGCGTACCTGGGAGACGCCGCACGCTACCTCAGCCCCAACCCGCAGAATGTGATGGTGCGCGAGCAGATCCGTGCTGATGGTGTAGACCTGCTGCGTGCCCTGCATAACCAGGGTGACTACGAGCGCATCATCGTCGTGGGTCACAGCCTGGGCAGCGTGATTGCCTATGACATCGTCGGCTACCTCTGGCATGAACATCACGACCAACTGACCCAACTGATCCCCAGCAACCGTGAGCTGGCGGCCCGTTATGCCAACCGCGAACCGCTGCAACCGGTGGTCAAGGAGGCCCTGCCCGCCGCCGGCGCCTTGCTGGACGGCAGCCTGGGTAGCCTGTTGAATTTTCGTCAGCAACAGGCCGAGGCGTTTGTCGAACAACGCGGCCTGGGCAGCCTGTGGCGCATCACCGACCTGGTCACGGTCGGCAGCCCGATGGCCCACGCCAGCCTGTTGCTGGGCCGCAGCGTCAGTGACTTCAAACAGCGCATGGAACGTCGCGAAGCCCCGGCCTGCCCGCCGACCGAAGACACCCAAGGCTACGGCTACAACGCCCGCCAACCGCTGATGCTCGGCCAAAAGCCCTTCACCCCGCACTACCTGCACCACGCTGCAGCCTTTGCCGTCACGCGCTGGACCAACCTGTACTTCCCTGCCCCCTTCGGCTTGTTCGGCGATATCGTCGGCGGCCCGGTCAAGCCTGTGATGGGCGGCGGCGTGCTGGACTTGCCGGTGACCGTGGGCAACGGCAAAGGCTGGCTGGCCAAGTCCTGGCTCAGCCACACTCACTATTGGAGCGAACGCGGCGGTGCCCAGGGTTACCTCGACGCACTGGGCAAGGATGAACAGGCGATCACACAAGGCCCGCGTCCTTCAGCCACTGAAGCGTTGCGTTGGGCGATAGACCTCAAGGGCGTGCGGCGGTTTCGCCGTGTCGCCACCCAGCAGAGCCTGGCGTCAGAGCACGCCTAACCGGCGAAGCCACCGGCCTTGAGGAAGGCGAGTTCTTCATCGGTGCTCGCCCTGCCCAACACCCCATTACGATGGGGAAACCGCCCGAACCGCTTGATGATGTCGGCATGCTCCTTGGCCCAGTGGTAGGTGCTGGCATCCAACTGCTGGTTCAGGGCCAGGGAGCGTTGCTGGTCCTGCGGGTCTTCCGAATGTTCAAAAGGCAAATAGCAGAACGCGCGCAACTGAGGTTCAACCTGTTGATCCAATCCCGCGTCCACCATCTTTCGCGCATAAAACCGCGCCAGCGGGTCGGTGGCGAACATATGCGCCGTGCCGCGAAAGGCGTTGCGCGGGTACTGATCCAGCAGGATCAATAACGCCAGCGCGCCATCCGCCGTGGTCAACCAATCTTCGAGTTCACGCCGTGCAGCCTGCATATGAGCCGCGTTGAATCTATCGCGAAAGTCCCTATCGAACCCCTCGTCCTTGGCAAACCAACGCTTGGGCCCCGCCTGTTTCCAGAACGCGATTACAGCTTCGGCCGAGTGTGGGGTCATGCTTGTCATCAGCGCCTCGCTTAATGTTATAGAATAACGTCAATATTTTGCCTGCGTGTGATCCTTAACTTATGACTGACGCTATGACTTTACGCAAACGCCTGCTGTCCATCGACGCCCTGCGCGGCCTGGTGATCCTGTTCATGTTGCTGGACCACGTGCGTGAAACCTTCTTGCTGCACCGCCAGGTCAGCGACCCCATGAGCATAGACAGCACCGAGCCTGCGTTGTTTTTCAGCCGCACCCTGGCCCACTTGTGCGCGCCGGTGTTTGTGCTGCTCACCGGATTGTCGGCTTGGCTGTACGGCCAGAAATATCAGGGTCGTCGCGACGTGTCGGCATTCTTGTTCAAGCGCGGGCTGTTCCTGGTGGTGCTGGAATTTACCCTGGTCAACTTCGCGTGGACCTTCCAACTGCCGCCCAGCGTGATCTACATGCAAGTGATCTGGGCCATCGGTATCAGCATGATCGCGCTTGCCGCGTTGGTCTGGCTACCGCGTGCCTGGCTGATCGGCTTGGCGCTGGTGATTATCGCCGGGCACAACCTGCTCGATGGGCTGCACTTCGCACCGGTTTCGATGTTGCATGTGCCGTGGGCCATCCTGCATGAACGCAACTGGATTGAAGTCTCTGAAAACCTGCGCCTGCGCACCACCTACCCGGTGCTGCCATGGATCGGTGTGATTGCCCTGGGTTACGGCCTCGGGCCATGGTTTGCCAACGCCACGCTGCCGGCTGTGCGTCAGCGTTATTTACTGGTCGCAGGGGTGGGCGCGTTGGTGGGCTTTGGGTTGTTGCGAGCGCTCAACGGCTATGGCGAGCAGCCTTGGCAGGCGTATGACAGCAGCGTGCTGACGCTGATGAGCTTTTTCAATATCACCAAGTACCCGCCTTCGCTGTTGTTCCTGGCGTTGACCCTGGGGATTGGCTTGCTGTTGCTGCTGGCGTTTGAACGCGCCGGGCATAAGCGCTGGATCGGTGTGCTGGCAGTGTTCGGCGCGGCGCCGATGTTCTTTTATCTGTTGCACCTCTATGTATTGAAAATACTCTATGTGGCTTGCGTTGCGCTGTTTGGCCTCAACCATGGCACTTATTTTGGCTTCGACGGTATCGGTGCAGTGTGGTTGGCTGCACTGCTGTTGCCGATTGCCCTGTACTTGCCCGTGCGTTGGTTCGCCGGCCTGAAAGCACGGCGGCGCGACCTGGCGTGGCTCAAATACCTCTGACCTGATGCAGGCAAATTGTGCGGGGCGGTGTGTCAGCCACTGAATATTCAACTGAACCACCGCTTTCGCAGGCAAGCCAGCTCCCACGCTGGTTACGCATCGCCCACACAATCAGCACCTGCCACAGATCCCCTGTGGGAGCGGGCTTGCTCGCGAATGCAGTCTTTCAGTCACAGCAGCAGTGGCTGACACACCGCCTTCGCGAGCAAGCCCGCTCCCACAGTTTTAACCGCGCCAGGCTCAGGAATCAGGCCAGTTCGGCACGCAGTTGTCGAGCGGCGGTGACCATATGAATGAGCGCCGCTTCAGTCTCCGGCCAGCCCCGCGTCTTCAAGCCGCAATCGGGGTTCACCCATAAGCGCTCTGCCGGAATCCGCTTGGCGGCCTTGCGCAGCAAGTTGGCCATTTCCGAGGCATCCGGCACCCGTGGCGAGTGGATGTCGTAGACCCCCGGGCCGATCTCATTCGGGTAGGCGAAGGCTTCGAACGCGTCGAGCAGCTCCATATCCGAGCGTGAGGTTTCGATGGTGATCACGTCGGCATCCATGGCGGCGATGGACTCGATCACATCGTTGAACTCGCTGTAGCACATGTGGGTGTGGATCTGGGTTTCATCGCCCACGCCACTCGCGCACAAACGAAACACTTCAGTCGCCCAATCCAGGTAGTGCTGCCACTGCGCCTGGCGCAACGGCAAGCCCTCACGAAAAGCCGCTTCGTCGATCTGCACGATCTTGATGCCGGCCGCTTCCAGGTCCACCACTTCGTCACGAATCGCCAGGGCCAGTTGCCGGGCCTGCACTTCGCGGCTCAGGTCTTCCCGTGGGAACGACCACATCAACATGGTCACCGGGCCTGTGAGCATGCCCTTCATCACCTTGTCGGTGAGGCCTTGGGCATAGCGAATCCACTCCACGGTCATGGCGTTCGGGCGGCTCAGGTCACCGACAATCACTGCGGGTTTCACACAGCGCGAACCATAGCTCTGCACCCAGCCGAACCGGGTGAACGCGTAGCCATCCAGTTGTTCGGCGAAGTACTCGACCATGTCGTTACGCTCGGCTTCACCGTGCACCAACACGTCCAGGCCAAGGTTTTCCTGCACCTCGACAGCGTGCTTGATCTCACTGTGCATGGCTTCGACGTATTCGGCGTGGCTCAACTTGCCGGCCTTGTAGGACTGGCGCGCCAGGCGGATCGAAGCGGTCTGTGGAAACGAGCCGATGGTGGTGGTCGGGAACAATGGCAGATCAAGCCCGGCTCGCTGTTTCACGATGCGCTGGGCAAACGGCGACTGACGCTGGCTGCCCCGTGCAGTGATGGCCGCTACACGAGCTTGAACGGCAGGCTTGTGAATACGTGGCGATGCAGCGCGAGCTGCCTGTACTGCGCGGCTCTCAGCCAGGGCGGTGAGTACGCCAGGGGCTTGGGGCTGATCGACGGCCTTGGCCAGTAGCGCCACTTCCGCGCACTTCTGCACGGCGAAGGCCAGCCAGCTTTTCAGTTCGGCATCCAACTGGTCTTCCCGCTCCAGGTCCACCGGGCTGTGCAGCAGCGAGCAGGACGGCGCGACCCACAGGCGATCGCCCAACTTCTCATGGGCATGCTGCAAGGTGGCCAGGGCTTTTTCCAGGTCGCAACGCCACACGTTTCGGCCGTTGACCACGCCCAGGGACAGCACCTTGTACGCTGGCAGGCGATCGAGGATGGTCGGGTACTGGTCCGGCGCACGCACCAGGTCGATATGCAGGCCATCCACCGGCAGGTTGGCAGCCAGGCCAAGGTTTTCTTCCAGGCCGCCGAAGTAAGTGGCCACCAATTTTTTCAGTGGGTCGCGCTGGATCAGGTTATAGGCGCGCTCAAAAGCGTTCTTCCAGTCCTGGGGCAGATCGAGCACCAGGATTGGCTCGTCGATCTGCACCCACTCCACGCCCAATTCGGCCAGGCGCTGGAATATCTGGCCATACAGCGGCAGCAGTCGCTCGAGCAGGTCGAGCTTGTCGAAGTCAGCGCCCTTGGCCTTGCCCAGCCACAAATAGGTCAGCGGGCCGATCACCACGGGCTTGACGCTGTGCCCCAGGTCGAGGGCCTCCTGAACCTCTTCGAAGAGTTGGTCCCACGCCAGGTGGAATTGCTGATCGACGCTGAACTCCGGCACCAGGTAGTGATAGTTGGTGTCGAACCACTTGGTCATCTCCTGGGCATGGGCACCGCCGCAGCAGCTGTCACTGACGCCACGCGCCATGGCGAACAAGGTATGCAACGTGGCCTGGCCATCGGCCGGCCGGAACCGCTCAGGGACCACGCCGAACATCAGCGAGTGGGTCAGCACTTGGTCGTACCAGGCGAAATCACCGACCGGCAACAGTTCGATACCGGCTTGCTGTTGCAGGGCCCAGTGGGTGCTGCGCAAATCACGGCCAACGGCGCGCAGGCCGGCTTCGTCGAGCTCACCCTTCCAGAACGCTTCCTGCGCTTTTTTCAGTTCACGATCGCGTCCAATGCGTGGAAACCCGAGGGAATGAGCGACTGCCATGACTTACAACTCCGATGGTGTGATTGATGGCGGTCATTGTCGGCAGAGGGGTGTCTTGAGACAAACTCATTCTGTTCTAGATCATCACAAGATTTACTCATGTTCAGGTAAACATGATATTCGCGGCGCTATTGTTGATGTGTGGGGTGCCAGGACGGCCGTCATCGCGGCCTCGCTTAGGCTCGAGCGCTCCCACAGGAGGCGGCATGATTCTTATGAACGGTCATACTTACGCCCTATGCTTAACGTGGCGCGCAAAATCCGCCGGCTAACCTTTCGATCTGTTCCAAGTGCGGGCACAATGCGTGTCCTTTTTTGGCAGGCACCGCCGCAGGCTCTCAAAAATGATCAAAACGCCGTACTACCTCATCGATAAACAGAAGCTTCTGGTCAACATGCAGAAGATTGCCTACGTGCGCGAACAGTCCGGCGCCAAGGCTCTGCTGGCGCTCAAGTGCTTTGCCACCTGGTCGGTATTCGACTTGATGCAGCAATACATGGACGGCACCACCTCGTCGTCGCTGTATGAGCTCAAGCTCGGTCGCCAGAAGTTCGAAGGCGAAGCGCACGCCTACAGCGTGGCCTGGGCCGACGATGAAATCGAAGAGATGCTGGAGAACTGCGACAAGATCATCTTCAACTCCATCAGCCAGCTTCAGCGTTTTGCCGAACGCAGCGAAGGCAAGACCCGCGGCCTGCGTGTGAACCCGCAGGTGAGCAGCTCTGACTACCTGCTGGCCGACCCGGCGCGCCCGTTCAGCCGCCTGGGCGAGTGGGACCCGGTGAAGATCGATGGCGTGATCGATCAGATCTCCGGCTTCATGTTCCACAACAACTGCGAGAACGGCGACTTCAGCCTGTTCGACAAGATGCTCGGCACCATCGAGGAACGCTTCGGTGCGCTGCTGCACAAGGTCAAGTGGGTCAGCCTCGGCGGCGGCATCCATTTCACCGGCGAAGGCTATGCACTGGATGCATTCTGCGCACGGCTCAAAGCGTTCTCCGAGAAGTACGGCGTGCAGGTCTACCTGGAACCCGGCGAAGCGGCGATCACCAACAGCGCCTCCCTGGAAGTCACCGTGCTCGACACTCTCTACAACGGCAAGAACCTCGCCGTGGTCGACAGCTCCATCGAAGCCCACCTGCTGGACCTGCTGATCTACCGCCTCAACGCCAAACTGGCGCCGAGCGAGGGTGAACACACCTACATGGTGTGCGGCAAATCCTGCCTGGCCGGGGACATCTTCGGCGAGTATCAATTTGATCGTCCGCTGGCCATCGGCGATCGGCTGTCGTTCATCGACACCGCAGGCTACACCATGGTCAAGAAAAACTGGTTCAACGGCCTGAAAATGCCGTCCATCGTAGTGAAACAACTCGACGGTACAGTCGAGGTGGTTCGTGAATTTGGTTACGACGACTACCTGTCCAGCCTGTCCTGAGCTGGCGGATAAAGGAGAGATAAAGCAATTGAAAAAGAACGTTCTTATCATTGGTGCAGGAGGTGTCGCCAAGGTGGTGGCCCACAAGTGCGCGCAGCACAACGACGAACTCGGTCGTATTGCTATCGCGTCGCGCAACATCTCCAAATGCCAGGCCATCATCGACAGCGTCAAGGCCAAGGGTAGCCTCAAGGTTCCCGCCGATATCCAAGCCTTCGCGCTGAACGCCCTGGACGTGGAAGCGACCAAGGCCCTGATCCGCGAGACTGATTCGCAGATCGTCATCAACGTCGGCTCCGCCTTCCTCAACATGTCGGTACTGCGTGCCTGCATCGACACGGGCGTGGCTTACCTCGACACCGCCATCCACGAAGAGCCGGGCAAGGTCTGCGAGACCCCGCCGTGGTACGGCAACTACGAGTGGAACCACCTGCAAGAGTGCAAACAGAAGAACATCACCGCCATCCTTGGCGTGGGCTTCGACCCAGGTGTCGTCAACGCGTATGCCGCGCTGGCGCAGCAACAGCATTTCGACCGCATTGATTCGATCGACATTCTCGACGTCAATGCCGGCTCCCATGGCAAATACTTCGCCACCAATTTCGATCCGGAAATCAACTTCCGCGAATTCACCGGGCAGGTGTGGAGCTGGCAGAACAGCCAGTGGACCAGCAACGCCATGTTCGAAGTCAAACGCACCGACGACCTGCCGGTAGTCGGTTCGCAGAACCTCTACCTCACCGGCCACGATGAAGTGCACTCGCTGTCGAAAAACCTCGACGTGCCCAACGTGCGTTTCTGGATGAGCTTTGGCGAACACTACATCAACGTGTTCACCGTGCTGAAAAACCTCGGCCTGCTCTCCGAACAGCCGGTCAAGACCGCCGAAGGCCTGGAAGTGGTGCCGCTGAAAGTGGTCAAGGCCGTGCTGCCCGACCCGTCTTCGCTCGCCCCGGGCTACACCGGCAAGACCTGCATCGGTGACTTGGTCAAAGGCACCAAGGATGGCCAACCGCGTGAGATGTTCATCTACAACGTGGCTGATCATGAAGAGGCCTATGCCGAGACCGACAGCCAGGGCATCTCCTACACCGCAGGCGTACCACCGGTAGCCGCTGCGCTGCTGGTGGCGCGTGGCGAGTGGGATGTGAAGCACATGGCCAACGTCGAGGAACTGCCGGCCGAGCCGTTCCTGAAAGCGCTGGATGTGATGGGCTTGCCGACTCGGATCAAAGACGAGAACGGTGATCGGGCCTGGGATGCGACGGCCTGATAGGCCATAGCTGACCGAGCAAAAGAATGCGCCCCAAGGGGCGCATTCTTTGTTTGGGCTCACCTACAATTCGAAGAACAATGAGGATCAAAATGTGGGAGCTGGCTTGCCTGCGATGGCGGCGTGTCAGTCAATTAATCTGTCACTGGACCACCGCTTTCGCAGGCAAGCCAGCTCCCACACTGGTTATGGGTTGCCCACAGAATCGGCACCAGGCATAGATCCCTGTGGGAGCGGGCTTGCCCGCGAAGGCGGCGTGTCAGTCACTGAATATTCAACTGAGCCACCGCTATCGCAGGCAAGCCAGCTCCCACACTGGTTGTGGGTTGCCCACAGAATCGGCACCAGGCATAGATCCCTGTGGGAGCGGGCTTGCC